>NZ_CP017480.1:1260000-1575000 GCF_001887595.1 Luteibacter rhizovicinus DSM 16549 | reverse complement strand
GTTTCACGGCGACGATGCTCTCGTTCCTGCTCTATGCCGGCTGCTTCGTCTGGGTCTTCGGCGCAAAACGCGTCGGCCGCACCGCGCTGGCCATGACCGCTCTTTCCGCGATCGCCGCACTCGGCATCGCGCTGACGTGAGCGTGGGTTTCCGCCAGGCACAAGCCGCCTTGCACACGTGGTCGGGCCTCATCGTCGGCTGGGTGCTGTACGCGATGTTTCTCGCCGGTACGGTGAGTTTCTGGCGCGAAGAGATCACGCGATGGGCGCAGCCCGAGATCGGCAGCCACCAGTCGGCCGAGGTGGATGTCGCCAACGCACAACGTTACCTGCAGGCACACGCGGCAGCTGCGGCGGAGTGGACCATCGCGCTACCCGATGCGCGCGCCGCGGGGGTTTCAGTAACGTTCCGCGACAAGGCTACGCCGCGTAACGCGGTACGAACGCCGGTCGTCCTCGACGCCCATGGCGACCCGGCCGACGTCCGCGCCACGGAAGGTGGCGACTTCTTTTACCGCCTGCATTTCGACATGCACTACATGCCGATCCTCTGGGGACGCTGGCTCGCCGGCCTCTGCGCGATGGCGATGCTCATCGCCATCGTCAGCGGCGTGATCACGCACAAGAAGATCTTCGCCGACTTTTTCACCTTTCGCCCGCGCAAGGGACAGCGCAGCTGGCTGGATGGCCACAACGCGCTCGCCGTGCTGGCGCTACCCTTCCACCTGATGATCACCTACACCGGCCTCGTCACCCTCATGACGTTGTACATGCCGTGGGGTGCCAACGGTTCGAACGGCAGTCGCAATGCGCTGTTCGCGGAGATCATTCCCACCTACACGACGCCGGCCGCTACGGGGACCGCGACGCCGTTGATCGATCTGCGTGTCGCGTTGGACACGGCGGGAAAGCTCTGGGACGGTGGCCACGTCGCGACGTTGAAGATCACACACCCAGGCGATGCGTCGGCACGCATCGTCGCTGAACGCGCCGCGGCGGACCGGGTCAGTTCCAACCAGGTAACGGTGCAGATGGACGGAACCACCGGCGACGTCATCGCCGGGTCTCGCCCGGAGAGCGCCGGTGTGCTCACACGTGGCGGGATGATCGGCGTGCATGCCGGTCGATTCGCTTCGCTGGAAATGCGCTGGCTTTATTTCCTGCTCGGCGTCGCCGGCACGGCTATGGTCGCGACAGGGCTCGTCTTGTGGACCGTGAAGCGACGCGCCCAGCTGCCCGATCCGGCACGACCGCACTTTGGCTTTCGCCTTGTCGAGCGGCTTAACGTCGCGTTCGTCGCCGGTATGCCGTTGGCAATGTCTGCCTTCCTCTGGGCCAATCGACTCCTTCCTCATGCGATGGCCGAACGCGCGGCGTGGGAGATCCATACGATGTTCATCGTCTGGGCCCTTGCCTTGTTGCACGTGTGTTTCGTCTCGCCGCGCCGTGGCTGGATCATCCAGTTCGCGCTGGCCGGCGTGTCGCTCGCCGCACTCGCGCTGGGCGACGTGGCCTTCGTGCGAACGGACTTCGTCTGGATCGACCTCGTCATGGCGGCCCTGGGCACGACGTGTCTGGCCATCGCCTGGGGCGTGGGAAGGCATATGCCCGCCACGCAGAGGACACGCAAGACCATGGCGACGACTCGACCCGAAGACGCGAACGCATGAGCCTGCTGCTCGCTATCGTCGCGTTCGCTTGCCTTGCCGGCGCGATGAATCGTCATCACGTCGAGGTGATCGGCGGGAAGCCGTCGCATTCACGCGTGCGGCTGCTTCGGCTGGCCGGAACGGTGGCACTGCTTGGCATGGTTGCGCTGGAAATGACGCGGGAAGGTGCGGCATTTGGCGCGTTGCTCGCCCTCGGTTACGCCAGCGTCGGCGCTGGCATCGTGCTTCTCGCACTCACGGTCACGAGATCTTTATCGCCGGGTCGCTAGAGTCGATCGGGTGATTGGACCTCTCGACTTGCTCCTTCGGCTTCTCACCGCTGCCCTACTCAGTGGCGTGATCGGCATCAATCGTGGTCGCCTGGAGTGGACGGCCGGCCTGCGCACGCACATGCTCGTGGCCGTCGGCGCAGCGCTTGCCATCATCGTCTCGGCGTTCGGCTTTAACGATGTGCTGAATAATCCGCACGTCGTCCTCGATCCCTCGCGCATCGCCGCGCAGGTGGTGACCGGCGTCGGATTCCTCGGTGCGGGCACCATCCTGTTCGTCGAGCGCGACCAGATCGTCCGCGGGCTCACAACGGCGGCCAGTCTATGGGCCGTGGCCTCCGTAGGACTCGCAGCGGGTAGTGGCATGTACGTCGGTGCTGTCATGGCGACCGGCATCATCTGGGTGATCCTTGCCCTGCTCAAGCCGCTCGAACGGCGGCTCACGGGCAAGCCCAAGCGTCGTCCTCGCCTCACGGCGCGCCTCACGGGTTCGAGTGCGTTGAGCGTGTTCGAGGCGGCGCTCGCTGAACATCATCTTCCTTTTGCGAAGACGATTCTTCGGCGGGAACCGGATGGCGACGACGTCGTCACCGTGTTGTTTACGCGGCCTGTCCGCAAGGACCAGCTCGCCGTCCTTGCCGATACGCTGCGCGATCTCGAGGGTTTCAAGAGCGTCAGCTACGACGCGCCCGATGACAAGGCGCGTCGTCACTGAGGTCGTCGGTTACTCGCCCTTGGCGGCGGCTTCGATCAGCTTCGCGACTTCCGCCGGGTGCGACACCATCACGACGTGCGACGCGCCCTTCACCACGACGGTCTTCTTCGACTTCGCGCGGTCGGCCATCCAGGCCATCGCCTTCGGCGGGATGTTCTTGTCGGCGTCGCCGTAGATGTGCCACGACGGCACATGCGTCCAGGCCGGCGTGGTCTCCGCTTCGTTCAGCGCGATGTCGGTGATCGGGCGCTGGCCGGCGGCCATCAGTGCGGCGTCCTTGGCGGGTACGTCGGCAGCGAACTGCGCGGGGAACTTGTCCTGCTGGATGTAGAGATCGTTACCACCCGTCGACAACGGCACGGGCGGCGCGAGCGTCGGGCCCAGCGTGCTGCCCGGGAATTTGCCGGACAAGCCCGCCGCGGTTTCGCCGGCCTCCGGCGAGAACGCCGAGACGTAAACGAGGGCCTTGACGTTGTCATGGCCCTCGGCGGCTTCACTGATCACCGAACCGCCATAGGAGTGACCGACGAGGACGACCGGCGTCTTGATGCTGCCGACCAGATTGGCCACCTCGGCGGCATCCGTCTTCACGCTACGCAATTCGTTGGGCGCCGCGACGACGGTGTAGCCGTCCTTATGGAGCTGACCGATCACGCCGTTCCAACTGGACGAATCGGCGAAGGCGCCATGGACCAGGACGATGGTGGGTTTTTCGGCGGCGAAAGCGGCCGGGCTGACGGCGATGGCGGCGAACAGGGCGGTACGGATAAGGGAACGGAACATGGAGGAGCTCCTTGTGCATGCTGAGGGGGATGAGAACGTGCCGTCCTGCCTGACGGGCCGGACCGGTGACGCCTGCTCCCAGTAAACCGGGCGAGGCGAATTTTCATTTCAATAGTGCGCGGTGAAATATCACGCTATCTATCCGCCAGAGGATCATATATGTGTACACATTTGTGAATATTGAAAGAAAGGCGCATGAAAACGTTGAGAAATTCGCGACAAGTTGCCGAAAACACCTAGCCCCCACCGAATCGACGTACCCCCCTCGAAGTCGCTGGCCTATACCTGAAGCGCGCTCACGCACTGAAGGGATCCTATGGCTTCGGCGAGACATGTCAGAGGCCTGTCCCTGATCGAGGTCCTGATGGCTGTGCTGATTTTCAGTGTCGGCCTCATCGGACTGTCTGGCTTGTTGATCACGTCGCTGCGTTCGAACCAGTCCGGGTACCAGCGCACCCAGGTCGAGTTTCTGGCGATGAGCATGGCCGATCGCATGCGCGCCAATCCCCTGGCTGTCTGGTCGGGCGCTTACAACGCCACGGGCTACCCGCTCACCGGCACCCAGGCCTGTACGACGGCGAGCGCCTGTACTCCCGCCAAGCTCGCACTGCGCGACCAGTACCTGTGGAGTAGCCAGCTCAAGACCTTCCTGCCCAATCCCACGGCATCCATCGCCTGCACCAACGGCGTCACGCCGAACGCGGCCCAGCTGCTGGTGCGCGCTCCCTATGCCGGCAACTGCGTCATGCGCATCAACTGGAGTGAGCGAAGTGCGGGCGATAGTGGCCACCAGGACGTCACTACGCGCACCTACGTATGGAACTTCCAGCCATGAAGAGCCGGCAAGGCTTCTCCCTGGTCGAGCTGATGGTCGCCATGGTGCTTGGGCTGCTTGTCGCCGGTGGCATCGTCACTGTGTTCCTCGCCACCTCGAACAGCAGTCTCGTGCAGACCCAATTGGCGAAGCTGCAGGAAGAGGGTCGCTTCGCCATCACGGCGCTGACGACCGACCTGCGCATGGGCAACGCGCAATACTGCTCGAACATGGGTGGTCAGTCGGCCAGCCTCTCCAACGGTGTCCTCTCACTGGATCGCTACCTGCGTGCACCGCAGGTCCTGGTCTCCGGTGCCATCTTCCAGGGCGCGCTCAACGACAATACGACCCTCTGGGGTGCCACCAGCGGAACCAATACGTATCCGGCGTCGCCCGTCGCGGCCTTCACCATGCCCTCGTTCGTCTCGCTGCGCGGCTACGACTGCACGGTGACGAAATGCACACCGGTCGATCCGTCGACCGCCTCGGGCGCCGGCATTCCCGCGCAAGGAACCGCCATCGGCAACCGGATGCCGGGCAGTGGCGTGGTCACGCTGCGCTACCTCGACGGCGCGCGCGGCTGGGTGCTCGACGGCGTCAACAGCACGATCGCCCTGAGCGGCAACAACGTGGCAAGCATCACGGTCGTGCCCCAGGCCGGCGAACCGCCGCTGTTGAACTTCACCAAGGGTGACCTGCTGATGCTCGCCGACTGCAATGCGGCGCAGGTGTTTGCAGCCACGGCGTCCGGCAATACTTTTACGCCTGGCTCGAACTACAGCCAGGTCGCCAGGCCATCCGGAGTGAGCCCAAAACTCTTCGACTTCAATCGCGATTTCCAGACCGTGTCGTACTTCCTGCAAGTGGTCGACGACAACAACGGGCACAAGACCGGCGCGCTGATGCGTCGGGTCAACGGCGTCAGCGGCGAGGTCGTCCGTGGCATCGAGCGCCTCGACTTCCTCTATGGCGTCATGGATGCCACCGGGAACACCAGTTACCGCACCGCCGCGGACATCGACAGCGCGACAACCTGCCCTTCATCCACTGTCGTCGTCGCGGGTAGCGATCCGGGATGCCTCTGGCGTTCGGTGCAGAACATCGAAGTGCATATCCTCATGGATGGCCAGGTGCCGCTGTATTCGTTGACAGCGCCCGAAATGCAATACCAGTACTACGGCGATACCGGCGTCGCCGGCATGTCCGCGCCCGACGACAGCAAACGCACGGTCATGCCAAGCCAGCAAGGCATCGACAATCACATGCTGCGTCGTGAATTCACGGCGGTGGTGTCCCTGCGGAACTACAACCCATGAACGCGCAACGCGGCGCGGTGCTCATCCTGGCACTCATTTTCCTGCTGCTGCTGACTATCCTCGCGCTCAGCACGACGAGTCGGTCGCTGTTGCAGGAACGTATGGCCGGAGCGATGCGCAACGCGCAGCAGGCGGAGTGGTCGGCCGAGAACGCCTTGCGCGGCGTGGAGTGGAATATCTTCAACGGAAACAGCGTTGCCTGCTACAACTCGAGCAATCCCCCGACGGTCAGTGCCAAGGTCACGGCGTTCCGGCGATCGTCGGTATGGCTCACCACGGGCGCGACCGAATACAAGGGCGCCGGCGTCGCGATCGACTACAGCGCGGCCTCCGCCGACGCGGCACTCTCGACCGCGGTCATGGCCCACAACCCCTGGTACACGGTCGAGTACCTCGGCCAGGACCGCTCACCCGCCAATGGCGGCAGCCCGGCGGTCGAGGCGGGATCAGGGAGTAGCGGAACGACGAGGTTCTACCTGTACCGCATCACCGCACGTGCGACCGGCGGCAGTCCGAACACCATTCGCGTCGCGGAGTCGACATTCGTTACGCCGAACCAGCTCGTATGTACGCTGACCTGAAGGCGACCCCCATGAAGAAATCCTCCATCTCGTGGGCCGCCCTCCTTCTGGTTCTGCTCGCGTGGCTGCTGCTCGCGCTTCCGGCCACGGCGGGTACGGTTACCGTGAGCAAGACGCCACCCGGCGTCACCTCGAAGGTGGCGCCGAACATCGTGGTGACCTTCGATGACTCGGGATCGATGAATGCGACGTCGATCCCGGACACGATGGATGCCAACTACGGCAACAAGTATTACTACTCCGCCCTTGGCAACCCGATCTATTTCGACCCCACCGTGACGTATGTGGTGCCGCCGGATGCCAGTGGTGCACCGCTGGGCACGCCGACCTTCAAGGCGGCCTGGCGAGATGGTTACTGTGCAAACACGCTGACGAAGAAATGCTGGTCGCCTGTCAACGGCAAATACCTCGACCCGATCGTCGTCGATCTCAGCAAGTCGTTCTACGCGGGATTCCTGGCCAACATTCAAGCGGGAAACGTGTGTTCGCGCAACGCCAATGAGCTCACGACGTGGTACGCCTCAGGTAGCTGTTCGCAGATGGATATTCCCGCGTCCGTGCGGGGGACAACCACGGCGACCAACGTCACCCAGTCAAGTTCGAGCCGTACGTGCGGCCTATTCGTGAGTTGCTCGCCCTTCGGTGGTGTCAACGGCACGAAAACCGTCACCACTACCACCACGAATCCTGATGGAAGCGTGAGCGTCAGCGTGTCCGTTGGCACGTGTACGACGGTGCTTGCCATTACCAGTTGCAGCAGCATCGTTACCACGGTGACCACGACAACAACGATAACGACCCAGGACACGGGCGGGTTCTATTACGTCTGCACGCAGCCGGCCAATGACGCCACGTGTACCTATCACCTCGTCGCCAACGAATCGGCAGCCATCCAGCAGAACTTCGCTATTTGGTACAGCTACTACCGGTCGCGCAACCTCAACGCGCGCGCCGCAGTCGGTCGGGTGTTTGCCAGTCTCGGCGACGGCTCGGTGCGCGTCGCCTGGCAGACGTTGCAGACGCAGACCTCCAAGGACAACTACAACACCTCCGCTACCGGTTATACCGGGCAGAGATATAGCCCGCTGATCGCATCGAGCGCGATCCTCGAACTTGCCAATGCAGCGAGCTGCACGCCGACGAGTACGAGCGACACCTGCTGGCGCAGCCAGTTCATGAACTGGGTCTATGGTGTACCGGCCAGCGGCGGCACGCCGACACGCAAGGCGACCCAGACTGCCGGCGAGTTCTATAAACGCGACCTGACCTTCGGCAATGCCCAGGACCCGTACTGGAATGGCAGCACCAGCACACCGGGCGAACTGACGTGCCGGAAGAACTTCAACATGCTGGTCACCGACGGCTACTGGAACAGCGACAGCCTGGACTCCGTGACGCCGAATGACTCGTCCACCCTGACGTTGCCCGACGGCACCTCCTACAAGACGAGCGGCACGGCGTCGAAAATATTCTGGAACCAGTCTGGGACCACCAATCCGTCGCTGGCCGACATCGCGTTCTTTTACTGGGCGACGGACCTGCGTACGAACATGGTCAACAACGTGCCGGCGTATTATCCGGACCTGACCACAGGCATCACGGGGACGGCAACGACCGTCAGCTCCACGGCACCGGGAACCAACAGCGAGGTCTATTTCAATCCGGCGAACGATCCCGCCACCTGGCAGCACATGTCGCAATACATGGTGACCATGGGTATCTCCGGCAGCCTGGCCTTTCCAACCGATTACACCGCGTTGCGGAAAGGCACGAAGGCCTGGCCCACGCCCGTCGTTGCTGGTGGCGCCACCAATATCGACGATACCTGGCATGCCGCATTGAACAGCCGCGGTGGATACTTCAGTGCTGCCGATCCCACGTCGCTCGTCAACAGCCTGAGCACGATCCTCTCCTCGGTCATCGCCAGCAGTTCGACGTCACTGACGCTCAGCCTCAGCACGAACGTGCTCACCGCGAACGCGGTCGCTTATTACGCCGGCTACAACACGACCGACTGGAGTGGTTCGTTGACCGCGCGAGCGATCGGCCTGAACGGAATCGTGGGCGACACGTTATGGGCCGCCGAGACACTGCTTACGGCGCGGCTGGCCAGCGATCCCCGCTTCATTGCGACGAGCACCGGTCCCGGCGCCGGCACGGGTATCACCTTCGCCTATACGACACTCAGCAGCGCTGAGAAGGCCGCGCTCGATTCGTCCGATGGAACGGGGTCGACGGCTACGACCGACGGCCTGGGTGCGAAGCGGGTGGACTGGCTGAGCGGCGTGCGTACCCTGGAAGGCACGACCTTCCGCACGCGAACGTCACTGCTCGGCGCGATCTTCGGATCGCAGCCGGCCTATGTCGGTGCGCCCAACAGTGGCTATGGCGACTCGTTTTCGGCGGGATCGCCCGAAGCCAAGGCCGTCGCGGCCGATCCTACGCTCAGCTATACGGCTTTCCTGACCAAGTGGGCAACGCGTCCGCCCGTGGTTTACGTGGGCGCCAACGACGGCATGTTGCACGCGTTCGACGCGCGCCTCAAAACCGTGACCGGTGCAAACCCGGGCCGCGAGCTCTGGTCGTATGTGCCGGCCAGCGTTTATCCGAATCTTTCCGCGCAGACACGGCTGACCAATTTCAGCTTCACGCCGACCGTCGATGGCAGCCCGATCACCGGCGATGTGTTCTTCAACAGCGCGAGTTCGCTGAACAACTCGACGAAGGGCTGGCATACCTTGCTCGTCGGCTCGCTACGACTAGGGGGGCGAGGGGTCTTCGGCATCGACATCACCGATCCGTCCGCGGCCACGCTCAACACCAGCACGGCCGTGGCGTCGAAGGTACTGTGGGAATTCAACAGCGACAGCGTCTCCACCGTCGGCACGCCGGCCAACCTCGGCTATACCTTCGGCACGCCGGTGATCACCCGGGTCGCCTATAACAACTCGGATTCGCCGGCGACGGTCGGACGGTGGGTTGTCCTGGTTCCCGGTGGCTACTTCCCGGATGGAAGCACCGCGCCCGCGGCCAGCAATACCTATAGTTCGCTCTTCGTCCTCGATGCCCAGACCGGCGCCCTGCTGAAAGAGATCCGTACGCCAACCGGATCGGGTTCGGTCGCGAGCCATGGACTCACTACGCCGTCCGTCGGCGACTACGATGGCGACCAGGTCGCCGACGTCGCTTTCGCCGGCGACCTCGACGGCAACCTGTGGCGCATCGATCTGTCTGCCGCGACGCTTGCCGCCACCGCCCAATCGCAGGGCGTCAGCCTGTTGTTCAAGCCGGCTACGGCCAATGCGCAGTCGATCACCACGTCGCCGCGGTTGCTCGCCGACCCGACCTCGACGTACTTCATGGTGATCTTCGGCACGGGTCGCTACCTGAGCACCGCGGACAGTGCCGACATCACGGTCGAGGCGCTGTATGGCGTGCGCGATCCGGGCGCGGCGGTGACCACGCCGATCACCGTAGCCGGCGGCAACCTGGTCAAGCAGACCATGGTGCTGGATGCAAAGTCGGGCGCCATCGGCGTCACCAACAACACCGTGCCGGCAACGCGTTCCGGGTGGTACCTGCTGCTCGATACGGCCGCCGGGGAACGTGTGGTGGTGACACCGGCACTCGACTCGAGCAACAACACGGTCACGTTCAGCACCCTGATCCCAACGGCGACCGATCCCTGTACGACATCGAGTTCCGGCTCGATCATCGCCCTGGATGGCACGACCGGCGGTGCCGCCTTCGGTGTATCGATTGGCTCCGCCGTCAGCTTCGGTAACGGCTACACGCTCGCAGGCGCGCATGTGCTTGGCGCGGCCAGTTCCGGTTCGCTCTACACGGCGGCCAGCCTCAGCGGAGGCACCTCCTACCTGCCGGGCCAGATACCCGCCTCGGGCGCCGGCGGGACACCTGTCAACGAGAGCATTCCCACCGCGCGGCGTCGCTCATGGCGCATCCTCAATGGAGAGAACTGACATGCAGGCCCGTCGCCGCGGCAGCGGTTTCACCTTGCTCGAGCTGATGGTCGTCCTGGTGGTCATGGGTGTCCTCGCCGCGCTCGCGATCACGTCATATAGCCGCTACGGTTTTCGCGCGCGTCGGGCCGACGGACAGAAGTTGCTGATGGCGATCGCCAGCGCCGAAGAGCGTTACTACGCGCAGCACAACGCGTACGCGGACCTCGCCACGATCGGCTACTCGACGACCGCCACCGCCACGTCCGAGAACAGCTATTACACGGCGGCCGTGACCGTCACGACGATCAATGCGGTGACGGCCCAGGCCTTCACCGCGACAGCGACGCCGGTGCCAAAAGGTTCCCAGGCGAAGGATACGTGCGCGGCACTCACCATCACCGACACCGGATCCAAAGGCGCCACCGGCAGCACCACGAACGGCACGTGCTGGTGATGATGGCCAGGCCGCGCCATCGTCGCGAACGAGGATTCGGCCTCGTCGAACTCATGGTGGCGATCATGGTGGCCGCCATCCTCGTCGCCATCGCGGTGCCATCGTTCCGCACTACGCTGCAGAAGCATCGCCTGCGCGTGTCGGCCGACAATCTCCAGGCAGCGGTCCAGTACGCACGCACGGAAGGCGTGCTGCGCGCGACCTACGTGTCGATTTGCGCTAGCGCCGACGGCGCGACCTGCTCGGGCGCTGCGACATACGAAACCGGCTGGCTCGTCTATGTCCACCCGGTCGCCACCACCAAGGCGAGCGACACCTATACGGCGACGGCGTCGGCAGGCATGCAGATTCTTCGTGCCGGCCCGGCCTTGAATGGCGTGTCCGCGCGTGCCGTGGATGGAGCCGTCATCACTTTCGGCCAGCAGGGCCAGCTGGAGCCGGTCGCCACCCGTACGAACGCCAGCCAGCCGATGGCCTTCGTGCTCTGCGCCGGCGGTGGTGTAGGCAGCCTTGGCACTAATACGACGAAAATCCCCGGATCGCGCATCGGCATCAGTCCCTACGGCGGCATCGCGTTTACCAAGCTGTCCAGCAAGGACCTGTGCACCCCTTGATGGGTGGCCGCGTCGAGGATCGCGGTCCCTGAGATTCCCATGTCGTACATTTGTACGTATGTCCGATCCCCTGCCCATGACCCGCCTCCACAAAGGCCGCGGCGCCGCCTCCAACCCCGAAGGACGGTTCGAATCCACGCGCTTCCAGGCCGAGGACGACGGCTGGCATCGGGAGGATGACGAAACCCGGCCAGCCACCGAGGTCCGCGAAGAGCTGGCGCGCAGCGTCATCACCCGGAACGACTCGCCCGATGTCGGCTTCGACCAGGCGACCAATCCGTATCGCGGTTGCGAGCACGGGTGCATCTACTGCTACGCGCGTCCCTCGCACGGTTACCTCAACCTCTCGGCCGGTCTCGACTTCGAGACGAAGCTGTTCGCCAAGACGAACCTGGAAGAAGTGCTGCGCGGCGAGCTAGCCAAGCGGAGCTACGTCTGCAAGCCGATCAACATCGGCAGCAACACCGATCCGTACCAGCCGATCGAGAAGAAGTGGCGGCTCACGCGCGCGGCGCTCGCGCTGCTCAACGAGTGCCACCACCCGTGCACCATCGTCACCAAGAACGCGATGATTGAGCGCGACCTGGACATCCTCGTGCCGATGGCCGAGCGGAATCTCGTGCACGTGTTTATTTCAATCAACTCGCTGGATAACAAGCTGGCGTCGAAGCTGGAGCCACGGGCGAGCGCACCGCATCGGCGGATGAAAGCGGTGGAGACGTTGAGTCGTGCGGGTGTTCCTGTCGGGGTGCTTGTTGCGCCGATCATTCCGGCGCTCAACGAGAAGGACGTTGAAGCGATCATCGAGCAGGCGGGTGCGGCTGGCGCGCGGTCGATCGGTTACACGTGCGTGCGCCTACCGCACGAGCTCAAGCAGCTGTTTCGCGAGTGGCTGGAGTTGCATTACCCGGATCGCGCGTCGCACATCATCAGCCTGATTCAGCAGATGAATGGTGGGAAGGATTACGACTCGAACTTTGCGACGCGCATGCGCGGGCAGGGGGTGTTTGCGGACATCATCCGGAAGCGGGTGCAGGTGGCGACGCGGAAGGCGGGGTTGGATCGGGCTTGGGATACGGTGTTGGATGTGTCGCGGTTTGTGCCGCCGAGGATTGTGTCGCCGCAAGGCGAGTTGTTCTAAACAGTCGTTATGAAGCGACGTATATAGCCCTTCGGCTTTCACGTCGGCTGATTCGTTATCGCCGTATGCTCCGAACTTGGGGCACCGACTTACCCTCAGGAAGCAGACGCATGAGTAACTTCAGCGATTGGAAGTTCACGCGACGCGAGGTTATGAAACTGGGCGCTGCGTCCGTTGGCGCACTGGCCGCTACCCGCTTGCCCGCCGCGCCGGCGATGGACGGCGGCCGTAAGCCAGTCACCGCATCGGTTGCGATGGACATCAACGGCAAGGCCGAAACACTTACGTTGGATACCCGCACCACGCTGCTCGATGCGCTTCGCGAGCACATGCATCTGACGGGTACCAAGAAGGGTTGCGATCACGGTCAATGCGGCGCGTGCACGGTCATCGTGGACGGACGACGTATCAACTCATGCCTCACGCTGGCCGTGATGCACCAGGGCGCGAAGATCACGACCATCGAAGGTCTGGGCACGCCGACCGACCTGCACCCGATGCAGGCGGCGTTCGTGAAGCACGATGGTTACCAATGTGGCTATTGCACGCCGGGACAGATCTGCTCGGCCGTCGCGGTGCTGGACGAGATTCGCAACGACATCCCCAGCCACGTGTCCGCCGACCTGACGACGAAGGCGCAGTTCACGACAACGGAACTGCGTGAGCGCATGAGTGGCAACATCTGTCGCTGTGGCGCGTACTCCAACATCGTCGAAGCGATCACCGAAGTCGCCGGGAGCGCCGCATGAAGCCCTTTTCTTACGAGCGCGCGACCAGTCCCGCTGCCGCTGCCGCCGCCGCTGCGAAAATCGATGGTGCAAAGTTCATCGCCGGCGGGACCAACCTGCTCGACCTGATGAAGATTGGCGTTGAAGAGCCCATGCACCTGATCGACGTCAATGGTCTCGCGCTGGACACCATCGAGCCCACGGCGGAAGGCGGTCTTCGTATCGGCGCGCTGGTGCGCAATACGGACCTCGCCGCCGATCAACGCGTGCGACGCGATTACGGGCTGCTATCGCGCGCGCTCCTGGCAGGGGCTTCCGGTCAGCTGCGCAACAAGGCAACGACGGCCGGTAACCTGCTTCAGCGCACGCGTTGCCCTTACTTCTATGACACGAACCAGCCATGCAACAAACGGCTACCGGGCAGCGGCTGTGCGGCCATCGGCGGCTCCAGTCGCTCCCTCGCCGTTATCGGTGGCAGTGCGTCGTGCATCGCCGTGCAGCCCAGTGACATGGCGGTGGCCATGCGCGCGCTGGATGCCGTGGTGGAAACCGTTCGTGCCGACGGCCAGGTCCGTCGTATCCCGATCGCGGAGTTTCATCGCTTGCCGGGCGCTCGGCCTCATGTGGAAACCGTCCTGGAGCGTGGCGAACTGATTACCGGCGTGACGCTCCCGAAGCCGGTGGGCGGCGTGCACGTCTATCACAAGGTTCGGGACCGTGCCTCTTACGCCTTTGCCCTGGTGTCGGTCGCGGCGATCGTGCAGAAAGACGGCTCGGGGCGCGTTGCACTCGGCGGCGTGGCACCGAAGCCATGGCGGGATGAATCGGCGGAGCACTACCTGCCGCAGGGTGCAAAGGCCTTGACCGCGCATCTGCTTGCCGGGGCCGCGCCCACTGAAGAAAACGCGTTCAAAGTGGTTCTCGCCGAACGGACGCTTCACGCCGTGCTCGCCGAAGCAAAGGGAGACGCCTCGTGAAGTTCGACAAGCCAGCGACAACCAATCCCATCGACCAGATGAAGGTCGTCGGCCAGCCGCTCGATCGCGTCGACGGTCCACTGAAGACGACCGGCACGGCGCATTACGCGTACGAGCAACACGAGGCCGTACCGAACCATGCCTACGGATACATCGTGGCATCGTCCATTCCCAAGGGGCGAGTCACGGGGATCGACCTCACTCGTGCGCGCCGTGCACCCGGCGTGCTCGCCATCGTCACCGCGCAGAACGCAGGGAAGTTAGGCAAGGGCAAGTACAACACGGCGGCCCTGCTCGGCGGTCCGACGATCGAGCACTACCACCAGGCGGTGGCCCTGGTCGTGGCGGAAACCTTCGAGCAGGCACGCGCCGCCGCCATGCTCGTCAAGGTCGATTATGCGCGTACCCCCGGTACCTTCGACCTGAGCCAGGCGACCGCGTCGGCCACCAAGCCGGAAGACGAAGAAGCAGATACCGCCGTCGGCGACTTCGCCGGTGCGTACGCTGGCGCCGAGGTGAAGTTCGACGGTCGGTACACCACGCCCGATCACTCGCACGCCATGATGGAACCGCATGCTTCCATCGCCTCGTGGACGGGCGACAAGCTCACGTTGTGGACGTCAAACCAGATGATCGCCTGGGGCGCCGGCGATGTAGCGACGACGCTCGGTGTGCCGAAGGAAAACGTGCGCTTGATCGCTCCCTATATTGGCGGGGGCTTCGGCGGCAAACTGTTCGTACGCAGCGATGCGCTGCTGGCAGCACTCGGCGCACGCGCCGCCAAAAGGCCGGTGGCGGTGACCCTGCCGCGCCCGCTCATCTTCAACAATACGACGCATCGTCCCGCCACGATCCAGCGCATTCGTATCGGCGCGACGAAGGACGGCACGATCACGGCCATCGGTCATGAAAGCTGGTCGGGCGACTTGCCCGGCGGCAAGCCTGAAACCGCTGTCGCGCAAACCCGGCTGCTCTACGCCGGTGCTAATCGCATGACCGCGATGCGGCTTGCCGTACTCGATCTGCCCGAAGGCAACGCCATGCGTGCACCGGGTGAGGCATCGGGCTTGATGGCGCTAGAAATCGCCATGGACGAAATGGCCGGGCAGCTCGGTATGGACCCTGTCGAGTTCCGCATCAGGAACGACACCCAGGTCGATCCTGAAAAGCCGGAGCGGCCATTCTCGCAACGCCAGTTAGTGCAGTGCCTGCGCACGGGTGCGACCCGGTTCGGTTGGGACAAGCGTGTCGCTCGCCCTGCTTCCACGCGTGATGGCCGATGGCTGGTCGGTATGGGCGTCGCCGCGGCGTTTCGCAACAACCTGACCGCGAAGTCGGGTGCGCGCGTACGCCTGGACCGGGAAGGGCGTGTCACCGTGCAGACCGACATGACCGATATCGGCACGGGCAGCTACACCATCATTGCGCAGACCGCGGCGGAGATGCTCGGCCTTCCCATCGATCGCATCATCGTGCAGTTGGGTGATTCCAGTTTCCCTGTGTCGTCAGGTTCTGGCGGCCAATGGGGCGGCAATAGCTCCACGGCAGGTGTCTATGCGGCCTGCGTAAAGCTGCGCGATACGATCGCCCAGAAGCTCGGCATGAATCCGTCCGATACCGTCTTCGAAGCGGGCAACGTGCGATCCGGGCAGCGTTCGGAATCGCTCGCCAGCGTGGCCGCCGGCGGCGATATCGTGGTCGAGGACAGCATGGAATATGGCGACCTCAGCAAGCGATATCAGCAGTCGACCTTCGGTGCGCACTTCGTCGAAGTCGGTGTAGACGCCGCCACGGCCGAGATTCGTATCCGCCGCATGCTCGCGGTATGCGCCGCCGGCCGCATCCTCAACCCCAAGACGGCACGCAGTCAGGTGATCGGCGCCATGACCATGGGTGCTGGCGCCGCCTTGATGGAGGCGTTGGTGGTCGACAAGCGGCTCGGCTTCTTCGTCAATCACGACCTGGCCGGTTATGAAGTGCCCGTGCATGCGGATATCCCGCACCAGGAGGTCGTGTTCCTCGACGAAACCGATGCGATGTCTTCGCCGATGAAGGCGAAGGGCGTGGGCGAACTCGGTCTGTGCGGCGTGGCGGCGGCCATCGCCAACGCGGTGCACCACGCCACGGGCATACGGGTGCGCGATTACCCGGTCACCCTGGATAAGCTGTTGGGGAGCATGCCCTCGCTGGGCTGAAGGTGCCGTTCGGAAACTCGACGACTGTCATATCGGCCGATTTGCAGATCACCGCTGGCTCGACCGGCTGCGTTAACGAGGCCGGAGACCCGCGGCTCGGACTCCCTATCCAGAAGGCAACACCCGCAAAGCAGGCGGGACTGAGCTTTGGTATCAAGAAGATGCCTGTTACCTTCAATCACCTGCCGGAAGGCTATCAGTGTCCAACACGCTAGGATGTAGCGATGCTAAAGCAATCGATATGGTTTGCGGCACTCGCGCTCTGCGTCAACGCGGGCACATGCATGGCGAAAGGAAATCTCTGGGCGGCCGCGGGCCAGACCTTTCAGTTCTCCAACAATATCGGAGAGTGGAAGTCACCCGATGGGTCCGCGCAAATTCGCAGTGATGACACCGATGTCACGTTGAAACTCTACGGCTCTGTTCTTGACATTGCAGACATATATGGCAGTCCCTGGTTGTCCGAAGCGGTTTGGTCGGGAGAAGCCCGAGGCGTGTTCGTAAACGCCAGTGACGGCGGTACTGTTGGTACGTGGAGAACGCGCGCCTTCGTGGAAGCAGGGGGCCGCGTGCGCGAAATTGCCGTTCAAAAAGCGATCAGAACGGCGCACGCAATCACGTCAACGTGCACCTTGAATGTGGTATCCGTGGGCTGGATCGATTCCGGCGACGCGCTCTTAGTTATGGAGCAAGTGCCGAACTCATCTGGATGCTCACATATGAGTAAGGCGGTGTTCTTCGTTATCGACGTTAAGACCGGCAAGATTCGTGAGACTCTTACGCCAACAGAGGCCAAAGCGCGATACTCGGACGTGTTCGGTGCTCGGGTCGATGACACGCTCACGCTTCAATGAGTTATCTGGCTCAGCAGGTTCGAGCTAATAAGGCGACCAAGGCATTAAGTTTGATGGAATGAAGCGCGTCCGGCGGTCTTGAGTGAGACGCCAAGACATGGATCTGAGCACTGTTACCATGACGAACATGTAGCCAAGTGCTTAAAGTGGCATTGAAAGAAGCGGGTGCTGGGACAGAATCGTCTCAAGCTGTCGCTGTCCACGTGATCAGGAGCAGTGACCTCGTCGGGCCGTGCTGCGCGGTGAGCCCTTGATCCAGAGTTTACTAAGCCGGCAGTCGTCTCTAGTGCTCCTTCCGCTGTGCGAGTGGGCGCCGGACTCTATAGAGACACGGCTAATTGTCCAACTCATACTCGGTTCGCTTACCGACGCGTCTACGGTGTCAAAGCTGGAGCCGCGCGCGAGTGCGCATCGACGGATGAAAGCGGTGGGAACCTTGAGTAAGGCCGGCGCGCCGTCGAAACGAACGGCAAGGCGCGTGAGATCCCGGTTAGCAAACTGATTAAAACTAAGCACGCGCTCAAGTCGGACTGCAAGTACCTGAACATTGTGTCCGTTGCTTGGATCGATGCGGGAAACGAGCTCTTAGTCCTCGAGCAAGTCCCCAATTCATCCGGATGTTCGAGCATGAATAAGGCGGTGCGGAAGGAAGGGCACGCTATTCTGACGTCTTTGGAGCTCGCACAGCCGGCACCTTATCGAAAGAACCCAACAGGTGATTGCGGACTAGCGACTAGGTGCTCGCAGAGTTGTGCTGTGGCACGACAGCTTATCGACGAGCTACTGCTGACCGTGAACTTTAGGCGACGATACCGTGCGGTCGGATAGGAAAGCCAGCCACGGCGAGGAAGTCACCGCGAATGAAATGGTATGTGTTCATCGAGGCAGCAGCTGTCTGTCGGGCTCCGATACATCGCAAAGCTTGAATGGGTCCGTCATGAATTTATGATCTCGCCGATCCTGAAACTGGATGACATATGTCTTGGCATAATCCTCGGGCTTCAATTCGTAGAATGGGATCGCAAGTTCGGTGGCGTCACCGGGGCCGATCGACAACGCGTCTATCACCATGTTTCCGTGCCCAGTAGCACGATCCCAGTCTCTCGAACCATCTTCATTCAAAATCTGGAAACTGAGCCAGTTGAGCGAATACGGCGGTTGATGCTCACTCGAGTCGATCGACAGCTTGAGTTCCGCGCGACTGTCGTTTCGCACGGTGACGTGTACCTCAGTCGTGTGCGAGGTCGTTTTGCACTGCCCATCGGCGGTGTTCACCGCAAGGTGAACCCGAGCAGGGTCGATCGTCCCGCAACCAACGATAGCCACGACGGATGCTGCCGCTCCGACACGCATCATTCTACCGACGTCCATCGGTCCCTCCTAAACGACACCATTGCCCGTTGGCGATGAATAGGCCTTGCGACCAAGGATAACTCAGTCATCCGCACCGACCGCGACAGCGCAACGCAGTCTGGGCCAATTGGAAAGTCCGATCCCCGTGTTGACTTAGCCGGTCCGATGCGTTTAGATAGTTAGCAACTTCGCTAATTAACGAATTATCCATGGCCATCGACAAGGTCTTCGAAGCCCTCGCCTCCCGGCCACGCCGCGAGATCCTCGCCTATCTGTCCGCCACCGAGCTGACCGCCGGCGAGATCGCGAGTCGCTTCGACATGAGCGCACCGTCCATTTCGCGGCACCTTTCCGTGCTGGAGGGCGCGGGTCTGGTGTCCAGCGAGAAGCGCGGCCAGTTCGTGGTCTATCAGCTCAACCGGGACAGCCTGGTCAACACGCTCACCGGCTTCGCCTTCGAGATCTGCCCCGTGGGCAAGCCGCTCAAGCGCGAGTCGAAGAGGCTTTCCGCGAAGAAACAGCCGGGCTGACACCCGCCCCATCGGTAGAGGGATCGCCATGTCATCGCACGCCGAGTCCGTCGCATCGTTCCCCAGCATCAGCATCCCCTCCGTTGCCGGCGGACCGCCGGTCGAGGTGTCGCTCATCGCCCAGTTAGGGCATGGCGCCGGGAGCCAGCTGGTGGCCGCCTCGTCGTTACGCCAGCGGGCGCACGTGGCGTTCGTGGATGAGCTCGACGAGCCCTCGGCGAAACTGGCCGGCACCCACTTCGAACATGATGACCCCAGCTCGCTGTATACCTTCGCGGTCGGCTCTAAAGGACATCCGTTCCACCGCCATGCCGGGCATCGCATCTTCACGGCCGTGTCGGGAAGCAGCGGCGCTCTGCTGCGCTTCTGCACCGCCACGCCGGTACAGCTTGCCGACGACCCCGCGAACTTCCTGCGCGCCCTGCGCCACGTGGAGATCCCGCCGGATTCGCTGTTCACCGTCCGCTTCGGCGGGGGCACCTGGCACCAGTTCCAGCCGCTGCGCGCGGGCTCGGGTCATCCCGCGTTCTTCGCCCTGTCGTGCCATACGAACGAGCTGGGTGGCGAGCTCTCCGAGGAAGCACGTCGGGTGGTTCTCGACGACGGCGCGAGCATCCCCTCGCTGACCGAGTTGCTGCCAGAGGCCGTGCAGGCCCTGCTCGACGGCATGGCAACCGACCACATGCACGTACCGACGGCGTCGCTGTCGCTCGAGGCCGCGCCGGGATCGTTGCAGGTCACGCTGTGCGGCTTCGCGCGGCGCACGTTGGGCAAGGTTCGGGCGTTGATCGCCGGCTGGGGCCACGCCGGTGGTTTTCTCTCGCGCACCGAAGGTTGGCAGACGGTGGTGGAGCTCGACGCGCCGGATGCGGATTCGCTGTTGCGCGAACAGTTCGCCGGCGACTTCGACCACGAAGACAGCTTCCGGCTCGTGCTTGCGGAGTGCCAGCCTCGCCATGCGCGCGCGTCGGTACTGCTCGCCGACCTGCTCGACGCCTTCGTGCAGCACCCGCCAGGCAGCGTGTCGCGGCTGATGGCGTTTCGCAATCTGCTGGTCACGCCGCTGGGACTGCGCCGCTCGCCGCTCGCCTGCCCGGTATCGTCCTTGCTCGCGCCGCTCGACAAGCACGTCTTCGCGGGACGTTTCCCGGTGCTCGACCAGCGGATCGACGACGGCGACAGCTTCGCGCAGGTGATGCTCGGCGCGGACGACAAGCACCTGTCGTTTCGCTCGTGCGTGGCGCTGCGTGTCGTCGACGGTCGCGTCGACATCACGCTGGGAACCCGCGTGCGTTGCCGTAACGCGTTCGGCCACGTGTACCTGGGCTTGATCGACCGGGTGCATCGGCGCTACATCAGTCCACTGATGCTGCGCGCCGCGGCGATGCACGCCTTTGCCTTGCAGAACGAAGCGCAGCGCTTGGTCGGTGTCCGTGGGTACGTGGCGAGATAACGCCTTACCGCTCACATTCAGATCTCCATAATAGGTCTCGAAGCTGCTTCCCGCCCTCATGGAACCTGTCATGACCTCACCTTCGAATCATCCTGCGAATGCTTACGCCGACGGCGGTATCTCCCGCAATCCGGCGGACGACACGTTTATCGCGGCGTATCCCTACCAGACCGCCGATGACGTCGAGCGCATGCTCGACGAGAACGCGTCGGCATTTCGCCAGTGGCGCGCCACGCCGATGGCCGAGCGGGTGGCGGCCTACCATCGCCTGGCGTCCACGCTGCGGGACCGTTTGGAAACCCTCGCGCTGATCATCACTAGCGAGATGGGTAAACCACTCGTCGACTCCCGTGCCGAGGTTGAAAAATGCGCCGCCACGCTGGACTGGATCGCGGAGAACGGCCCGGGGATTCTCGCCGACGAACCGGTGCCGGTCGACGGGGACGATCAGGTGCATGTGTC
This sequence comes from Luteibacter rhizovicinus DSM 16549, assembly GCF_001887595.1. Taxonomy (NCBI): domain Bacteria; kingdom Pseudomonadati; phylum Pseudomonadota; class Gammaproteobacteria; order Lysobacterales; family Rhodanobacteraceae; genus Luteibacter; species Luteibacter rhizovicinus. Next base: position 1,554,130 of record NZ_CP017480.1, on the reverse strand, counting down.
ATATCTTCCGATCGGCAGCATCCTCGGCGTGATGCCGTGGAACTTCCCCCTCTGGCAGGCGATTCGGGCCTCGGGGCCGATCATGCTCTCGGGCAACGGTTTCATCCTCAAGCATGCGCCGAACGTCATGGGTGCCGCCTACGCATTGCAACAGGCTTACGAGACCGCCGGTTTTCCGAAGGGTCTCTTCGTCAACCTGCATGCGGACAACGAGACGGTTGCACGCGTCATCGAGGACCCGCGGGTCGCTGCAGTCACGGTGACCGGAAGCATGCGCGCGGGTGCCGCCGTGGCCTCGACGGCAGCGAAGGTGCTCAAGAAGAGCTTGCTGGAACTAGGCGGCAGCGATCCGTTCATCGTGCTGGCCGATGCAAACATCGATCTTGCCGTGGAGACGGCGGTCCAGGCGCGTTTCCAGAACACGGGGCAGGTTTGCCTGGCCGCCAAGCGCTTCATTCTGGAAAAACCGATCGCTGCGGAATTCACCCGCAAGTTCGTCGAAGCGGTGAAAGCCCTGACGATGGGTGACCCCACCGACCCGTCGAACAAACTCGGTCCCATGGCCCGGACTGACCTGAGGGACGAGCTGCATAGCCAGGTCGAGCGGACCCTGGCGCAAGGTGCGTCCTTGCTTCTGGGCGGCAAGAAGGTCGAAGGCCCGGGTAATTTCTACGAGCCGACCGTGCTGGGTAACGTCGGTCCGGGCATGACGGCTTTCGACGAGGAAACCTTCGGCCCCGTCGCGGCGATGACCGTCGCTGACAACGTCGAACACGCCATCGAGCTGGCCAACACGAGCGACTACGGACTCAGCGGCAATCTGTGGACGGCCGACACGGCCCGCGCGCAGCGCATTGCGCGGCGCCTGGAGACGGGTGGTGTGTTCATCAATGGCTTCAGCGCCTCCAACGCCAGGATTCCCGTAGGTGGCGTGAAGAAGAGCGGCTACGGACGCGAGCTGTCGCACTTCGGGCTGCGCGAGTTCACCAACGCCCAGGCTGTCTGGACGAAGACAGTCGAGTGATTTACGGTCAGGATTAACGAGGAGTAGACGACCGGTCTAATTCTATGTATAGTCCGTCCCATGAGTCCCGCCACCGCCACCACCGAATCCTCCGACGTCCGCCAGAAAATCCTGGCGACGGGCCAGCGCATCATGGGCGGCAAGGGCTTCTCGGCGGTCGGGCTCAACGAGATCCTGGTCGCAGCGGGCGTGCCGAAGGGTTCGTTCTATCACTACTTCGGTTCCAAGGAAGCGTTCGGCGAGGCCATGCTCGAGGCGTATTTCGAGGATTACTTCGCCGATATGGACCGTGTGCTGCGGCAGGCAGGCGGCTCGGGTGCGCAACGTCTGGCGAACTACTTCCAGGCCTGGGAGGACAACCAGTCCTTCGAGAACTGCCAGGGCAAATGCCTTGCGGTGAAGCTTGGGGCCGAGGTCGCGGATCTGTCCGAGGCGATGCGCACGTCGATGAAGCGCGGTACCGCGGGGATCGTGGAGCGCATGTCGGTGGCTATCGAGGCGGGGGTGGCCGATGGGTCGCTGTCGATCGACCAGCCAGCGCCTGCGATCGCGCAGAGCCTGTATCAGTTGTGGCTCGGCGCAAGCGTCATGGTGAAGATCGTCCGCGATACCGAGCCGTTCCATAAAGCGATGATCACCACGCGAAACATGCTGCATATCCCGTCCTGAGGGGCGCCGCATCCGGCACTTCATCCGAAGTGCTTTTTTTCGGCCCATTCACTAGACGACCGGTCTACTTAACTCAACCGCAATCAAGGAAATCACCATGAAAGTTCTCATCGTTCTGACCTCCCATGACCAGCTCGGTAACACCGGCCGCAAGACCGGCTTCTGGCTCGAAGAGCTTGCCGCCCCGTATTACACGTTCAAGGACGCCGGCGTCGACGTGGTCCTCGCGTCACCCAAGGGTGGCCAGCCGCCACTGGATCCGAAGAGCAACGAGCCATCGTTCCAGACCGACCTCACCCGTCGCTTTGAAGCCGACGCCGCCGCCAACGCCCAGCTCGCCGCCACCGTCCGCCTCGACAGCGTTTCGCAGGCCGACTTCGACACCGTGTTCTATCCGGGTGGTCATGGCCCGCTGTGGGATCTCGCCGAGGACACGCACTCCATCGCCCTGATCGAGTCGTTCATCGAAGCAGGCAAGCCGGTGGCCCTGGTGTGTCATGCACCTGGCGTGCTTCGTCACGTCAAGGCATCCAACGGCAGACCACTGGTCGAAGGCAAGCAGGTCGCCGGTTTCACCAACAGCGAAGAGGAAGCCGTCGGCCTCACGAAGGTCGTCCCGTTTCTGGTCGAGGACGAGCTGAAGGCCAAGGGCGGCATCTATTCGAAGGGGCCGGACTGGGCCTCGTACGTGGTCACCGACGGGCTGTTGATTACCGGCCAGAACCCGGCCTCGTCATCGGAAGCGGCGACGATACTGATGAAGCGATTCGCCGCTTGATCTAGGTAATAATGCGCGTCGCGCGGATCTCGCTGCTTCGAAACGGACCTCATGCCATCACGCTCGTTCGCGCGCCTCGTCGGCGTGCTGGTCTTTGCCTGGGCCGCGCTGAACCTCCCGCTCCTGCTTGGCCTGCGCGTCCTTCCCGGGGACGCCATGAACGAGTTCTACCCGATGGTGTACTTCAACGTACACAGCCTTCGGACAGGTCTCGCCCCGTGGTGGAACCCGCTGATCTTCGGCGGCTATCCGCAGATCGCGGATCCGCAGGCGATGCTGTTCTCGCCCCTGCTCATGGCCTGGATGCTGCTGCGTGCGGACCCCGGTATGACGTGGTTCGTCTGGGCCACCCTGCTGCACGTATTGATGGGCGGCATCGCGTTTATGGCCCTCATGCGTCGCTTCAAGGCGACGGACGTCGGCGCCCTGCTGGGCGCCATCGTCTTCATGGCCGGTGGCGTCGCGGCTTCCCGTATTCAATACGTGCCGATCGTCCTCGCCTACAGCTTCCTTCCCGTCGCGCTGCTGGCGCTGCGCTGGTTCTTCGACGGGCCGACCCCGGGGCGCGGAATCATCGTGGGACTCGCCGCTGGCGCCATCCTCGTCGAGCCGGTGCAACTCACCTACCTCATCGGGCTGATGCTGGTTCCGTATGCCGTCTGTGTCGCGATGGGCCGCTGGTCATCCTTGACGCCGCGCCTGCGCTGGACGGTGGTCGGCGGCGGCGCCTTGGCTGGCATCGTCGCCCTGGCCATGGCGCTGCCCCAACTGCTACTCAGTTACGCCTTCGTCACCGTGTCCAATCGTCCGGTGCTCCCGCTCGAGGCGGCGACGTCGATGTCGGTCGACTGGCGGGCGTTGCTCACGCTGTTCCACCCGAACGCCTTGCAAAGCCTGCGCGGCAAATACACGGGTGCGGTGGACCCGATCGAAACCTTCCTCTACATCGGCGCGCTGCCCTCGCTGCTCCTGATCGTCGGACTGAAGAAGGCATGGGCCGTACCCGTGCAGCGACGCCACCTCATGTTTCTCGGCGTGGCCGCCGTCGCCGCGATCCTCTACATGCTCGGTGGCCACACGCCGGTTTACGGCTGGCTGTACCACGTGCTGCCGGGGATCAAGCAGTTCCGGCGTCCTTCGGATTCGGCGTACCTGTTGATCGTCGCGCTGGCGACAGCCGTCGCGTTCGGCGCGTCCCATATTGACCTGTCGGACCGCCGCCGATGGACGGGGATCCTCGCCGCCACCACGGCATGGCTGCTTCTCGCCAGCGCGGGGATGCGAGGGACCGGCGAAGGCTGGCAGGCCGCAAGCATCGTCGCGCCGATCACGGCGGCCGCGGTGCTTTGGTACGCGCGACGTTCACGGGATGCTGGCCGCCTGGCGCTCGCTCTCGTGTTGCTCGTGGTCGTCGACTACCGTTGCTTCAACCTCAACGGCGAATTCAATCAGCGTGGCGACAGCGGAAAGAAATTCCGCGAAAACCCGGCAGCGACGTTCATCGCGTCGCGCATCCGTGATACGCCTCAGGGCCAGCTGCTTCCGCGCATCGAAGCGGTCGGTCTTGGCTCGGGATGGAAGAATCTCGTCGTACTTCGCAATCTTCCCGCCGTAAATGGGTACGGCCCGCTGCGCTGGGTGCTTTTCGACCGGTGGTACGGTCCGTACTCGGATGGGGATGGTCCGCGCCCGACCACGCCCTACAATGCGGATCCGTCCAGCGCCCTGAACCGCCTGCTCGGCGTGGCCTACATCGTGCAGCCCGCAGGTAGCTCGTCCGCCGCAAGGATCTACGCGGACGACAAGACCGAGATCATCCAGCAGACCGCCTTGCCCCGCGTGCTTACGCCGAGCAAGGCGGTGGCACTTCTCGCGGGCGCCGTGCCGTCGGCCGTCGATTTTGCCTCCACCGACTTCGCCAGCACGCTCATCTTTACACCACGGGATCAGGCTGACGCCGACTTGCTTACTCACGATATGAGCGCCTGTACCGGAAAGCTCCAGGTGCAATCGTCGCAGTCGACCAATGTGCAGACCGACATCAAGACGTCGGGTGCAGCCTCCGGATGGCTCGTGGTATCGGAAGAGGATTTTCCAGGCTGGGTCGCCCGGGTCGATGGACAGGAGGTGCCCCATCACCGGGCGGACGGCATCGTCAGCGCGGTATGCGTGCCCGCGGGCGATCACACCGTCTCCTTCACGTACCAGCCGTGGCGGATGGTCAGCGAAGTGATAAGCCGCCCGTCTGCGTGGCAATAATCGGGATGCTGCCTCGCGTCGGGCAGTAAGCCGGCACTTTATTTTTCCGGGTCCACCCCGATGTCGACTCAGAGCGACCGCTGACCTGGCGGTTTCCTGTACCTAACTCTGGATCAAGGACACGAAATGAATGCTACCCAGAAAGTCGCGCTGGTCACGGGCGCAACCCGTGGCATCGGCGCCGAAACCGTTCGTCAGCTTGCCGAGCAGGGCGTGCTTACGCTTCTCGCCGGGCGCGATGCGGGCCGCGCCGAGGCGGCTGCAAAGAAACTGAAAGACGAGGGCCTGCCGGTCGAGTCCATCGTGCTCGATGTGACGAATGCCGAGAGCATCCAGAAGGCTGTCGCCGATGTGACGTCGCGTTTTGGCCGGCTCGACATCCTCGTCAATAACGCGGGCATCCTGCTCGACTCGATGGACAAGGCACCGTCCGAACAAAGCATCAAGGTTTGGCGCGAGACGTTCGACACCAATGTTTTCGCCGTCGTGGAAGTCACCCAGGCGTTCCTTCCGCTGATCAAGGCCGCACCAGCCGGCCGCATCGTCAACGTGTCCAGCCTGCTGGGTTCGGTCACGAATCACCTGGATCCGGAATCGAAGATCTATCACTTCAAGGTTCCGGCCTACAACGTCTCGAAGAGCGCCGTGAACGCCTGGACGGTGCAGCTGGCTTACGAGCTCCGCGACACGAAGGTCAAGGTCAACGCCGTGCACCCCGGCTACGTCAAGACCGACATGAACGGTGGCGAGGGCGAGATCGACGTACCGACCGGTGCGAAGAGCAGCGTCGGCATGGCCTTGCTCGGTGCCGACGGCCCCACGGGAAGTTTCACCTATCTCGGCGATACGATCGCCTGGTAAGGGTGGTCCCTCTTCATCACAGATCGAGGCATCGACATCATGACGACCTATGTCGTGTTCACGCGGGAGCGCACTACCGACCCGGAGGAAATGGCGGTGTATGCCGAGAAGGCGAAGCCTGCCGGCGCGGGTCACCCCATAACGCGACTCGCCTTTTACGGCGATATCCAGACGTTGGAAGGTAGCGCGATCGAGGGCTCGGTGATTCTGAGCTTTCCCAGCAAGGAAGAGGCCCTGGCCTGGTACAACAGCCCCGCCTATACCGAAGCGAAGGAGCATCGGTTGAAGGGGTCGGAGTATCGGGTGTTCATGATCGAAGGGGTCTAAGGCGCCGCTTCGATTCGACAGCCTCACAATGAAGTCGCTGCCGATTCGGGCAGCGGCTTCTGGCGATCAGCGCCCCGGAATCTCGTCGCGACGGACGATGATCCTTGAGACCAGGCCGTACTCCACGGCCTCTTCTGCCGACATCCACTTGTCGCGCTCGATATCCTCACGCACACGTTCGATCGGCTGGCCACTCTCACGTGCAATGACGGCCGCGATACGCTCGCGTGCCTTCAGGATCTCCTTTGCCTGGATGGCGATATCGCTCGCCGCGCCGCCCGCACCACCACTGGGCTGATGAATCAGGAAGCGGGTCTGCGGCAGGCAGAACCGACGTTCGCGCGGCGCACCGAGATACAGGTGATTGGCAGCGCTGCCGACCCAGCCGGTGCCGATCATGTTCACGGGCGAGGAGATGAAGCGCACCGCGTCATGGATCACGTCACCCGATTCGAGGTGACCGCCGGGCGATGACACGATCATGTCGATCGGCTCGTGCGATTCGGCATCGAGGGCGAGCAGGCGGCGCACCGTTTCCGAAGCCATCGCATCGGTGACCGTACCAAAGACCATCACGGTGCGGGCGCGGAAGGTTTTCTCTTCCAGAAACGCGCTGTTGTGCGCAGGGCGCGGGGCGCTTTCCTTCTCATTGGTAAACATTGGGGCTCACTCCAGTGTGGTAGGTTCATTTCCTATACGAACGAGCCGCCATAAACGTGACATCCCCTGCACAGGAACATCCTCTCGCCGTTGACGGCACTCTTCGCCGGCGTCTGATCGGACTGGCCGGGCATTGGCTTGGTGACGGCAGCGCGGCTGAAGATGCCCTCCACGACGTTTACCTGCGTACCGCGGATCGCGTCTTACCCGACTCGGCCTCCGGCCGGGAAGCCTGGCTCGTCACGGTGCTCCGCCATCTGTGCTTCGATCAGTTGCGTCGTCAGGCGCGCTACCAGGCCGTGCTGACACGGGTGGCGGGCGATGGCGCCCTGGCATGGGGCGGTGACCAGCCGGACTATCTGGCGGTCCAGGCCCAGCGCGTGGACGAAGCCTTGCTCACCCTGGTGCATCACCTGCCGGCCGACGATGTCGCGGCATGGCTGCTTTACGAGCTTTTCGGTTTCAGCCATGCGGAGCTTGGCGCCCTCGCAGGATGCAGCGAGCTTGCATCGCGTCAACGGCTTCATCGCATGGCTGGCCGCCTCGATCGCGCCGTTCCGCCGGATAGTCTCGACGATGAGGACCGGGCTGCGTTATTCGCCCTGTGTCAGCAGGCGGTCATCAGGCACGAGACGGCCGCACTGGCGACCCTGGTGCGGACCGCCGCGCCACAGTCGATGGCTGCCATGGGAAGGGCCACGGATCGCGGCTTCGGAGCGACGGTCCCGACCACTGCATGGGTGCAGGTTGGCGACCAGATGGCCCTGCGCATCCAGGCGGGCGATGGCCCGGCCACGTGGATACCGCTCGGCGAGGCCAGCGTCGAACTCGTCTGAGTGGCAAGGACCCTTGAGAATCCGCCGATGTACCAATTACCTGTCAACTGACAGGTAGGGGTTGACGACGCCAAGACTTCAGCGCAGTATCTACCTAACACTTGACAGGTAGATACCGACATGACCTCTGAAATCACCCGTTTCGACGCCACCGCACTGGCCGCCCTGATCCGCCGCCGCGAACTCTCCCCCGTCGAAGTCATGCAAGCGCACCTCGACCGGATCGAAGCCACCAACCCGAGGGTCAACGCCATCGTCTCCCTCGCGGACGACGCGCTCGATGCCGCCAAAGCCGCCGAGCGCGAGGTCATGGCCGGCGCTGACCTCGCTCCGCTTCACGGTGTTCCATTCACCGCCAAGGATTCCATCGATACCGCCGGCGTGCTGACCCAGCGAGGCTCACCGATCTTCAAGGGACGCATCCCGGAGGCTGACGCCACGAGCGTCGCCCGCCTGAAGGACGCCGGGGCGATCCTGCTGGCGAAGACGAATCTTCCCGAGTTCTCTTACTGGATCGAGAGCGACAACCTGCTTACCGGTCGTACGAACAACCCATGGAACCTCGAGCGCACGCCCGGTGGATCCAGTGGTGGCGAGTCCGCCGCGATCGCGGCAGGCATGTCGCCGCTGGGCCTGGGTACGGACCTGGCCATTTCCATTCGCGGACCGGCGGCACAAACCGGCATCACCTCGCTCAAGCCGACCCACGGTCGTATCCCGATGACGGGCATCTGGCCGCGTGCGCCACGCCGCTTCTGGCATGTCGGCCCCATGGCGCACAGCGTCCGCGATATCGCGCTGGCGTATTCGCTGATGGTCGGTCCCGACGGCTCGGATGCATTTGCGACGAGCACGATCGCCTTCGACAACGGTGTCGGTACCTCGCCTGCCGGTCCATTACGCGTGGGTTGGCTGGTCGAACCGGGCTTCGGGCCGATCGATCCCGAAGTAACGGCGACGGTTCGCGCCGCTGCGGAGGCGCTGCATGGCACGGGCGTCATCGTCGAAGAGGTGCGTATCCCGGCTCTCGAGAGGGACTTCGCGCTCGATGTGTTCAGCCGCCTCCACGTCATGGAAATGAAGCCAGCCTTCGAGGAAGCGACAGCCGGCCGGCGCGACGACGAGCTCTACCTGATGGCGAAGACCATGCTGGCCTTGCCGGATACGTCGATGAAGGATTTCATCGATGCCGAACAGGCTGCCGACCGCCTGCGAGACGGTTTTGCCGAGTACTTCCAGCGTTACGACGCCTTGCTTACACCCGTCCAGCCGCTGCCGGCGCAGAAGCACGGCATCCCCGAGTTCAGCATCAACGGCCAGACCGTGGACGCCACGTATCTGATGGGCTCGACCGTCCCGCTCAACATAACGGGACTTCCCGGCCTGACGTTACGGTTCGGTACCAGCCACGACGGCATGCCGATCGGCATCCAGCTGGTCGCCAAGTGGCAGGCCGAGTCGACCCTGCTGTATCTGGCCTCCCTCCTGGAATCGGTCAGCCCGGTTCGTGACCTGCATCCGTCCCTCTGAAGACGCCATACGCTACCTGTCGATTGGCAGGTAGCGCCGGAGTACTTACAATGCCCCGTAGCTCGTTTCATTCCGAAACGGCGGCGAGGCCATGGCAATGAGTGCGAATGCGAAGGAAGCGATCCTCGAGGCGGCCCGTCTCGCCGCGCAATTGCACGGCTACGGTGGCCTGAATTTCCGCGACCTTGCGGCCGACGTAGGTATCAAGGGCGCCAGTATTTACTACCACTTCGCGAGCAAGGCCGATCTCGGTGCCGCCGTCGCACGACGTTACTGGGAAGACACGGCGGCAGGCCTGGACGCCATGCTTGCTGAAGCCGGTGACCCGCTTGTCGCGCTCGACCGCTATCCGGATATGTTCCGCACGACACTGCACAGTGACAATCGCCTGTGCCTCGCCAGTTTCCTGGCCGCCGAAGTCGAAGATCTACCGTCGGTAGTGAAGACGGAAGTCCTCTCCTTTGCTGACATCAACATCGCCTGGCTGAGCAAGGTGTTGAAAGCGGCAAACATCGCCGTACCCGAAGGTGCCGATCAACGCGCTCGTGCGATCTACACCGCCATCGCGGGTGCACAACTCATCGCGCGCAGCCGGACGGACATGTCGCTTTATGACTCCGTGGTCGACAGCTACCGGGCGGCCGGGCTGCTGCCGCAGGTGGCGAAGCCAGCGAAAGCGACACCGATCAAAGCGGCACCAATCAAAGCGGCACCAATCAAAGCGGCACCAATCAAAGCGGCACCAATCAAAGCGGCACCAATCAAAGCCGCACCAATCAAAGCCGCACCGATGAAAGCAGCGCCGATGAAAGCAGCGCCGAAAAAAACACCGGCGCAGAAGAAAGCCGTTAAGGCGTGACCGCAACGTCGCGTGGCCGCGTCGTTCCCCGCAACACCAGCCGCGGCGGAATGACGATCGGCCGGCTCGGCGCCGCCTCGGCGAGAAGGGTCACGCTACCCAGGGCAAGCGCATCCATATCCTGATGAAACGTCGTCAGGTCAGGCCCGCGCCACCCGGCCATGGGGATATCGTCGAAGCCGACGACCTGGATATCGCCAGGAACGGATAAGCCGAACTCGATGCGAATCGCGTCCAGCGCGCCAATGGCAACCAGGTCGTTCACGCAAAAGATGCCATCCGGACGACTCCCGGACGACAGCAGTTCGAGAGCCGCCGCATACCCTTCCTCGTAGCTGAAGCCCGCAACGACGTGCTGCGGCGGGGCCACTTGCCTATCGTTGATCCGCTTGAGGAAGCCACGCTGGCGCTCGGTCTGTGCGGTACTTTCGCGACCGGCGAGATACGCCAGGGTGCGGCAACCACCATCGATGAGGAGATCCGCCGCCAGGGCGCCCGCGGAGCGATTGTCGGTGGACACCGTGCGCAGGTTGCCGAACTTCTTCGAGTTCACCGCGACGATAGGGATGCCTGCGCCTTCCAGCTTCCGCGCCACGCGCGTCGAGCGAATGGCCAGGGCGCTGATCACCCCGTCGATCCGGTATCGCGACAACTCGCCCACGATGTCGTCGAGGTTATCGTCGCTGCTCGTATCGACGAGCATGGTCTCGATCCGGCGTTCGCGAAGCAGGGACGTGACGCAGCGCAGGAACTCGGTGAAGAACGGATTGTAGAAGCCACCGACGACGACCGCGACGATGCCCGATCGGCCCGTCTGCAGGATCGCAGGCAAGGCATTCGGCTTGTAATGCAATTCCGCGGCCGCCTTGAGTACACGTTCGCGCACGTCCGCGGACACGGCGGCGCCTGCGCTGAACACGCGGGAGACGGTCGACTGCGACACCCCCGCAAGGCGCGCGACGGCGGTGGAAGAGGCGTGCGCGCGTGGTGCGCCAGCAGGGGGCGGTGGGGACCGTGACATCCGCGGAGGTTAGCATTTCCTTGCACGGAGCCATCACGCGGCGTACGCTTGAATAGCTATGCAGCGCGGCGTTTCGTCAGAGCCGTGCCTCACGTATTCCGGGCCCAGACGGAAGGGGGCCTCGTATCCCACATTCTCACAAGGATCGAAATGAACACATCTGAGAGTGCCCTCGCACGATGGGGCAGGCGTCTGCTCGCGCTCGTGTTGGGCTTGTTTGGCCTTTTCATGGTGGTCGGCGGCGCATGGCTGATCAGCCTCGGCGGAAACTGGTACTACGCGATCGCCGGCCTGCTCAGCATCGCCAGCGCCCTGGGCCTGGCTCGTCGAAGCCCGCGCGCGACGCTCTGGTTCGGCATCCTGTTCGTGCTGACGCTGGTATGGACGATTTGGGAGTCCGGCGCCGATTACTGGGGTTGGGTCCCGCGCTTCGCGTTGATCTTGATCTTCGCCATCGCGTTCTCCTTCCTTCTGCCGACGCTGCATGCGCGGTTGTCGCGCGGCACCGCGCGAGCCGTGCCCCTGGCGCTGGTGGCCGCCTTCATCGTTGCTGGCTGCCTGGCCTTCGTGCCGCACCACGTCACCGCAGCGAGCAATGTGCCGGCCATCGCCGACAATCCGTTCGTCGCCGACACCGGCCCCGCCGTCGAGAGCGGCCTGCCGTCGACCGACTGGCCCGCCTATGGCGGCAACCAGGCCGCGCAGCGCTACACCTCGGCGAGCCAGATCACGCCCGCCAACGTGAAAGACCTGAAGGTCGCATGGACCGCCACCGTGGGCGACATTCCGTCCGATACGCGTTGGGGCGTGCAGAACACGCCGCTGAAGATCGGCAACATGGTCTACGTCTGCGGCTACCTCAACAAGGTGTCCGCGCTGGATGCCGCGACGGGTGAGCACAAGTGGGACTTCGATCCGGGCATCACCGCCGCGTCGGTTCCGTACACGCCGTCCTGCCGATCGATGTCGTATTACGAAGATCCGACGAGTGCCAGCGCCCCGGGCGCGACCACCAGCGCGATGTGCAATCGCCGGATCATCTTCGGTACACTCGACGCACGCGTGATCGAACTCGATGCGCAGACCGGTCAGCGTTGCACCGACTTCGGCAAGAACGGCGAAGTCAGCCTCACCGAAGACATGGGCAAGGTCTACCACGGCTACGTATCCATCACCTCGCCGCCGGTCGTCATCCGCGACACGATCGTTGTCGGCCACACCACGGTCGACGGCCAGCGTGCGTTCGGTCCTGCCGGCGTGACCAAGGCCTTCAACGTCAAGACCGGCGAGCTCAAGTGGGCCTGGGATGCGGCGGCGCCGAACGATCCCGCACCGCGCAAGGGTGACGATCTCTACAAGCGCGGCTCGCCCGATGTGTGGACCTCGTTCACCGGCGACAACAAGCTGGGCCTGGTCTTCCTCCCCGTGGCGAACGCTTCCGGCGACTACTACTCGAGCACCCGCTCCGCTGACGAGAACAAGTACTCGCCGTCGCTGACCGCGCTCGATGTCGAAACCGGCATGCCGCGTTGGACCTTCCAGAACACGCATAACGACGTCTGGGATTACGATCCGGGTTCCCCGCCGACGCTGCTCGATTATCCGCAGGCGGATGGCAGCAAGGTCCCGGCGATCATCTTCCCGACCAAGAACGGCGAGTTCTACGTGCTCAACCGCGAGACCGGCAAGTCGCTGTTCGGCGTGGAAGAGCGCCCGGTGCCACAGGGCGGCTTCGAGCCTGCTGCGCGCAGCAAGACCCAACCGTTCTCGAAGTTCGCTTCGGTTGCGCAGCCGGATCTTACCCCGGCAAGCATGTGGGGCATCACGCCGCTCGACCAGCTGGTCTGCCGTATCCAATTCGCGCAGGCCGACTACCGCGGCAAGTTCACCCCACCCGACGTGACCAAGCCGATCATCGATTATCCCGGCTATAACGGCGGCGTCGATTGGGGCGGCGTGGCATTCGATCCGGCCCGTGGCCTGATCATCGCCAACTACAACGACATGCCGAACTACACCCGTCTGGTTCCCCGCAAGGAAGCCGACAAGCTGGGCTGGAAGGCGAAGGACGTCCTCAACGATCCCGTCGCCGACGCAAAGGCCGAAGGCGCTGGCGATCCGCAGGAAGGTATCCCGGTGGCCGTCGACGTCAATGCGGGTTGGCAGCTGAAGTTTACCGGCATGCTCTGCAAGGAGCCCCCGTACGGCGGTATCCGCGCGATCGACATCCGTGACGGTCGCACCGTCTGGGATCGTCCGCTCGGCACCGCGCGCGAGAATGGTCCGTTCGGTCTGCCCACCGGCCTGCCGATCGACATCGGTACGCCGAACAACGGCGGCTCCGTCGTGACCAAGTCCGGCCTGATCTTCATCGCCGCCGCGACGGACAACCTCATCCGCGCCATCGACATCACCACGGGCAAGACGATCTGGTCCGCGACGCTGCCGGCCGGTGCGCAGGCGATGCCCATGGTCTACGAGCAGGATGGCCGCGAGTACGTCGTCATCACCGCGACGGGTCACCACTTCATGCATACGCCGAAGGGTAATTACGTGGTGGCTTACGCGCTGCCGAAGCACTGATAGCACCGAGACGTGAAGGGCGATAGCCCTTCGTGAATCGACCCCCGGAAGTTGGACATCTGTCCAGGCTCCGGGGGTTTTCTTTTGGGCGCTAGAAGCTGGGTTCCAGCGGCCGGTCGCCGCTGTACTTCACGTCCTCGCCTTTCACATCAGAGGGTGAGAGATGCCGATCACGCACGGGGACGCGCCGTTCCTTGTCGCTCCGCCAGCTTGCTGATGACGACGAAGGCTCCCACGCCATAGACGACGAATCCGACCGGGAAGCTGAGAATGAAGCCTAGGAACATCAGCAGCGTTCCTTCGCGGAGCGGATCGTCTGGCGTTCCGATGTCCAGCGACGCGACGCGCGACTGTAGGAACGTGTTCTGCCAGAACAAAACGTTCGATAAGCCCTCATAGCCGACTTCATTGGCCTCGAAGGAGAGCCAGGCAAGGGCGAGCGTCAACGCCACACCGATGATTAGCGCCAGAAGAATTCGCCTGGTCAACGTCATGTTGTCTTCTTACCCCCTCAGAACCCGTCCCGCATGATATCTAGGAATCACTCGTGGCTCCCACCGATCCTACGGTACCCGCTCGGGAGGATATGCTTGAACGCCTACAAACATCTCGCGCTGAGAATGGCCCTGATTGCCTTGCTGCCAGCGGCCGTCTACGCGTATACCGTGGACTGGTGGACAGGTATAAAGGTCTATATCGCCTTCACCATCTCCATCCAGCCGATCATCGCCTGGCTTTTTCGGCAGGATATCGCGCGGGCATGGCGCAAGCGACGAGGCATGTAGTGTCGTCACAGTAGGCAGACGAGTCCGACCAGAGATACGCGCGAAATGAGAAAAACAAAGATCGGCCGAAGGATCTTCGGTATCACGGTGTTGTTCGTCTTACTGTCACCCTTTGCGTCTTGCGCCTATATATCGAAAGAGCACAATTCGGCTTTCGACTCGATAAATCTGGGCGATTCCAGGGAAGCCGCCATGGCAGCATTCGATGCGCCGTTTGTCGCGAGACAGGCGGGTCGTGGCTACACGAAGTACGAAGACACCGGTTGCAAGAGTCCCTGCGTCGAACGGCTGTGGTTTGAAAACAAACTGTCACTGGTCGAAGCGTGGTCGATCGACATCGATCGAGAGGGGCGCGTTGTCGACAAGGGTCGATGGGTCTCGCCGTGACTATGCGTACTCCAATCCTTAGCACGGCGCTGGCGCCCCCTACTATATCCAGATTCGCGGCGAGGCCGCCCTTCATACGGACTTCGAGCGATGAATCGATTGGCACTTTTGGCCCTGATGATTACAGTTTCGGCATGCTCTTCTAAAGTGACGCAAGAAGCAGCCGAGTCGTTGAGTTCCGTAAAGGTTGCGAAGACGACCCAGTGCGTCGCTCCCTTGCTCGAAGAAAAGTCGTTCGATCCGGATGAGGGGTATCTGTTCGTGTGGAAATGCCAGCGCGAACGGGACGGTAGCCAGCGCACGCTGGAGGTCACCGTCTCAACAAAAGGGGACGTCGACCTCCGATCCATGACAATGTCACCGGATGACCCGGTGTTCGAATTGCACCTTAAAGACCACTGACCTACGCTGCGTCTCCGACGATTGAATGAAGGTCGAAGAAACGTTGGACAGCACTTATGCTCTTCCGCCATGGCGGCGGATTACCCATTTACTTCTTAATGCGCGCGCTTGGTTCTGCCACAGGGAGACGGGGTCATCGTCAAGTGGGGCGGGCAGCGTGACACCGGGAACATCTATACCTTTGAGTCGACGACCTGCATCGCTGACCTTCTCGTCGCGATAGACAGCGCAGTTTGCCGGCATCTTGTTGCCAGCCTGAGGATGAGTCGGTCGGCGGACGCGGTGAATGACGACGTAGCCATTCTTGGCCAGGGGAATAAGGGCCTGATCTTCAACCACCAAGGCGAAAACCTGGAGATGGTGCTCCGAGAAGCCGCCAGGTTCCTCAAGAAAGAATCTCCCGCATACGTCCCGCCGCACTGACCGCCAGTGTCCGCCGGCTAGCGTCCGCGGACACCCTCGTTTTCCTCGAGAGTCAGCGCCTGAGCCTTTGCAGGCCGGCGTCCGACGCCCTGTCAGCCGGCGGCACGGTTCTTGCTGCAAGCTCGCCAAGCTCAATGGGTGCTCAAGGGAACCACAACGATGCAAACCAGGATTCTGTCGGCCGCGCTTGCCGGTCTGCTCACGATGGCCGGTCTTCCCGCGGTAGCTCACGCGGAAGACCTCATGGACATCTATCGCGAGGCGGTTGCCAACGATCCCGTGCTGGCCAGCGCCGACGCACGCCGCCTCGTCGTGGCCGAGGGCGTACCTCAAGCGCTTTCCGCCCTGCTACCGCAGTTGTCGGCAGGACTGAGCCTGCAGCAGTTCCACCCGAGCTTCTCGAACGGGACGAACAGTGATGGCACGCCGAACACCGGCGGCGACGGCCACAGCCGCGAGCGTGACCTGAACCTGTCACTCAACCAGACCGTGGTGGATCTCTCCAAGTTCGCCCGCGAGCGTCAGGCGAGGCAGACCCAGGAAGCGCAGGAAGCTACGTACGAAGGCGAGCTCCAGGATCTCTACGTCCGCTCGACGAGCGCGTACTTCAACGTGCTGGTCGCCGCGGATCAGGTCGAAGTGTTTCGTTCTTACGAGGACGCGTATAAGCAGTCGTTCGACCAGGCGACCATCAAGTTCGACCAGGGTCTGGCACCGGAAGCCGACCTTACGCAGTCGAAGGCGTATTACTTGCTGATCAAATCGGAGCGCGTGGATGCCGAGAACTCCTTGAAGGATGCGCGACGTGCCCTTCAGCAGCTGACCGGCAAGGAGCCGGGAACGCTGAAGACCCTGCGCGAAGACCTTCCCATGGAGGCACCGACCCCCGACAACGCCGCTGCCTGGGTCGATCAGGCCATGCGCCAGAATCCCTCCGTGATCGCCGCGAACCATCTGGTCAGCGCGGACGAGCACTCGATCAATGCCGCGCGCAGTGGGCATCTGCCCACGCTGAATGCTGCCGTCGGTTATGACAAGGTTGGCGCCTGGTCGAACGCCGCGCGCGGCACGGCCGCCTACGGACCCGGCAGCACGACGGTGGGCCTCGTGCTCACGGTGCCGTTGTTCAGCGGCGGCCTGACCCAGTCCCAGGTGCGCCAGGCCATCCACCAGCGCGACGAAGACCAGAGCGACCTCGAATCGGTTCGTCGCCAGACGGCGCGCGACACGAACAACTACTTCAACCTCGTGGTCGCCGGGATCGGCCAGGTGAACGATGCGCGCGACGCGGTCGACGCCGCGAAGAAGTCACTGGCTTCCCTTCGCGCCGGCTACGACATCGGCACGCAGAGCCTGACCAACGTGGTCGTGGCCATCGAGATCCTGGCGCAGATCCGCACCCAGTACACCGCGCTCCGCCACAACTTCATCCTCAACAAGCTGTTGCTCAAGCGCAGCGTGGGTGCCGCTGAACTGAAGGACGTGGAGGAGATCAACCGCCTGCTGCAGTAAGATCGGCCAGGGGAAAATAACCAGCCGGCGACCCGCATTCCATGGCCATCGAAACAGAACGCCTCTCCATCAGCGAGTTCGGACTCGACGATGCGCCTTTCATCAACGAGCTGCTCAATGAGCCGGACTTCATCCGGCACATCGCCGATCGAGGCGTCCGGGACACCGCCGGCGCCGAGAAGTACCTGTCGGACGGCCCGCTGAAGAGCTATGCCGCGCACGGCTACGGCCTGTACAAGGTCGCCTTGAAGGCCAGCGGCGAGTCGCTCGGCATGTGCGGCCTGATTCGCCGCGACACGCTCGACTTTCCGGACCTCGGCTACGCCTTCCTGGCGCGCCATTATCGTCGCGGTTACGCGAGCGAAGCCGGCGCCGCCGTGCTCGCACACGCTCGAGCGCAAAGGAACGTCGGCAGGGTCGTGGCGATCACCTCGCTGGATAACGACGGATCGATCCGCGTGCTGGAGAACCTCGGCTTTCGTCCCGAAGGCATCATCGACGTACCGGGCTACGACACGCCGAGCCGCTACTTCGTCAACGACCCCTGACGCTTCAGACCTGGCCGATGCCGCCATCGGCCATCAGGTCCGAACCGGTTACGTACGAACTCTGGTTCGAGGCGAGGAAGACCGCCGCGTTGGCGATCTCGTCCGCATGGGCGAGCCGACCGAGCGGGACCATCGCGTGATACATCTTCTCCAGGTCTTCGCGCGTCTCTGTCTGTGAATCGAGAATCGGCGTATCCGTGACGCCCGGGCTGAGTGTGTTGACACGAATGCCACGATCCTTGAACTCGGCTGCCCAAGTGCGTGCATACGAACGCAGCGCTGCCTTGGTCGCCGCATAGGCCGTGTGGCCAGGGATGCCCATGCCGTGCATGGCGGAAGAAACGAGCACGATCGACCCGCCGCCGGTCATCATCGGCAGCATCTTCTGCACGAAAAAGACAGGACCGCGAGCCATGAGGTTGAACGCCTTGTCGAAATGTTCCGGCGTGAGGGTGTCGATCGGTGCCTGCTCGGTGAAGCCGGCATTCGAGACGACGATGTCGACCGCGCGTCCCTCGCCTCGCACGCTCGAGGCCACGCGATCCAGATCGTCGAGATTGGCCGCATCGGCCTGGATGGCTGTCACCTGACCACCGATGCGCTTCACCGCTTCGTCGAGCTGGGCCTGACGGCGGCCGAAGATGACTACATAGGCGCCCTCGGCGACGAAGCGCTGGGCGATCGCCAGACCGATACCGGTGGTTCCGCCGCTGATGACGGCGGTCTTGCCTGCTAGGGATGACATGGGGACCTTCCGAGGGTTCGTGAATGATCCCAACAGGCTAGTCTCCGATGCCGACGATGATAATCCGCGTATCTTCCCTATGATTGATTCCCGAAACGAATCGCTGGAGACCTACGATGGATCGGTTTCACGAGCTCAAGGCGTTCGTCGCCGTCGTCGAAGCGGGTGGCTTCTCCGCGGCCGCACGTCGCATGGGTGAGTCGCAGTCCGCCATCAGCAAGGCGGTGGGCTCCCTGGAGAAACGGCTCGGTGTCGCGCTGTTCATTCGCAGCACCCGCAATGTGAACCTGACCGACCAGGGGCAGCGCTATTACGACCGGACCAAGCCGCTCGTCGCCGAACTGGATGAAGTCGACGGCGAGATGACGCGCACGACGGTCGACGTATCGGGTCTGGTGCGTATCGCGTCGGCCTCCACCTTCGGCCGGCTGCACGTGCTCCCCCTCCTGCCCGAATTGCTGGCACGGCACCCTGGCTTAAAGGTGGATCTCATCCTTTCGGACTTCGCGCGCGACATGGTGGACGACCGCATCGATCTGGCGATCCGCGTTGGCGCCGTCAGTGAACCCGATGCGGTGGTCAGGCGCGTGGCGGGCACGCCGCTCGTCTGCGTCGGTTCCCGCCACTACTTCGAGAAGCATGGGCTACCGAAGACACCCGGCGACCTCGTCCATCACAACTGTCTTCTTTACGGCGGGCTCGCCGAGTCGGCCAACTGGCCCTTCGTCGCTCCCGAAGGCCGGTTCAGCGTCGCGGTACGCGGCAACTTTTCGTCAAACAGCGTGGATGCCATTCGCACGGCCGTGCTGGCGGGCGTGGGCATCGGCATGTTCGCGGGTCTCTCACTCGTGGACGAACTCAGTCACCCGGATGTCGTGACGATACTCGACGACTTCATCGTCGATGTGAGAGACGTCAGCCTCATCTGGCCGAAGCGACGCTTTATTCCCGCGCGCGTTCGCCAGGTCACCGAATTCTTCGCGGAAGCCCTGCCGAAACGCATTTAGTCGCGGCGGAGGGTCACATAGTCACGTTAATCGACGGGGATATTCGGCAAGAATGCCGCCGGCATTCCGGCGTCAAGCTCCCGCCGCTGCATGAGGCACGTGCGTTACGACGGCGCGAAGAAGCGCGATCAACTGCGCCATCGCTGGATTTGTATCGTGATGGCGCAGTGCCGCATGACCGTCGGAAAATGGTCATCACTGCCGTATTTGCGGGGATGTGCAGAAAATGCATGACCGCGTGAAGCGCCTTGAAAAACCACGCCGAACCCCTCGCCGGAATTGTGCACGCGTCGCGGAGAGCGCTCGCATAGGCTGACCGCGCACGTCGGCCTCATTGATCCGGGGCCAGTCCGACGTCTTTCAAATGACGTCCTTAATTAGCGACCCAGGTAACTGGCGTCGTCGCTGAAGTGCGGCCGGAATTCCTGGAACGGGAAGGGTCGCGCCGACCGGGGGTGGTATGAACAAGCGTCACGTAGGAAGCGTTCGTCGTAGTCCGCTTGCCAAGGGGATTTATCTCGCGATCGCATCGGCACTGGCGATGCCATTGCTGAGTGAACCCGCCTACGCCGACTGTACCCAGGCCGGGACGATCGTGACCTGCGCTAACGGTCAGTCGTTCACCAACTACGTGCTTCCCACGAACGGCGTGACGATCAATGTGCAGTCGACGGGAAACCTGTCGGTGCCCCTGCTTCTCGGCGGCGCAGCGCTCACGGCGTCAGGTAACGGCATTACGCTGAACAACGCGGGGATCATCGGGCCTGGAATTACCGGAGGACTCAGCTTGGGTGCGGCCGGTGCCGTGTTGGGTAACGCGAACACCACCAACAACATCATCAACGTTAACAACACCGGCACGATGAATGGCGTGTTCGACGCCACCTCGCTCCTGGGCATAGGCGGGCAAGCACTCGTTGTGCAGAACGCGGCAGGCGGTGTGTCCAACATCGTCAACGACGGCACGTTCGACGTCTCCCTGCTGGGCCTCGGGACGATCACCACGGTGGCGGACGCGCCGGTGATCCTTTCCTATGGCGGCGGCCGAACCAACCTCACCAATTCGGCAGGCCGCACGATCACCGGTCGGATCGGTTTCGCCGCATCGAGTGCGGGACCCAATACCTTCGTGAACGCCGGCACGATCAACGGCAGCGTCTACCTGGGCGATACGCCGACCGGCAACTCGTTCACCGCGGTGAACGGCTCGAGCGTCGTCAACGCCGGCTTGGGCGTGAAACTCGGCATTCTTTCCATCAACGTCAGCCTCGCCGGCGCGGGCAAGGTCGATGGCGGTCTCGGCGCAGACAACCGTTTGCTGCTGCAGAACTCGGCGACGGGCACGGGTTCGGGCAGAGGGGGTATCGTCTCGACGATCAACGCCGCGAACTATCTTCACTTCCAGCACCTGGTGGTGAACAGCGGCACCTGGAACCTGCAGGGCGCGGCCGTCACGGGCGATGCCGCGATTAATGACGGCCTGGTTAACTTCGACAATGCTGGCGTATTCGGCACCGGGACGCTGACGGCGACCGGCGGCGCCATCGCGGCATCGACCGCGGGCCTGTCGCTGGCGAACGCCGTCAATCTCAGCGCGGGCCAGCTCGAGCTGACCGGCACCAATGCCTTCGGCTTCGCGGGCGTGATCTCCGGAGCGGGTGGCCTGACAGTTACCAACACCGCCGTGACCACCCTGGGCGGCGCCAATCTCTTCAGCGGTGGCGTGAACCTCAACGCGGGCGGATTGCTGCTGGGCAATGCGGGTGCGCTTGGCACGGGCACCCTGACGGTCGGCGGCAACGCCACGTTGAACACCACGGGTGCCTTCAACGTTGCCAATGCCGTCGCGATCAACGCGGGCAGCACGCTGACGCTTCCCGGCACGCAGGCGGTTACGTTGAACGGCGCACTTTCCGGCGCAGGCAACGTGGTGAAGTCGGGCGCGGGCACGCTCACGCTCGGCGGAATCGACAGCATGACCGGCGGCTTCTCCCTCACCGGCGGTTCCCTCGCCGTCGGTGCCGGCGGCATGCTGTCACCGTCACAGGCGATGACGCTTGCCGCTGGCACCACGCTCGATATTTCCGGCGCAGGTGCCAACCAGGGCATCGGTTCGTTGGCCGGCCTCGGCGGCACGGTGAACCTCGGCGCGAGGACGTTGACGCTTGGTGGCCTCGGCAATACCAGCTACGCGGGGACGATTGCGGGTACCGGCGGGCTGGTGAAAGTGGGAGCGGGTGTCCAGAGCCTGGGGGGGAACAACAGCTTCTCAGGCGGGGTTGCGCTGAACGGTGGTGGCTTGCTGTTGGGTAACGCGAACGCCCTCGGGTCTGGCGTTCTAAGTGTCGGGGGCACGACGACCCTCGATGTCACCGGTTCCACGACGCTTTCGAACAATGTCAGCCTCAACACCGGCGGATCGCTGAGTCTCCTCGGCGGCCAACCGCTGGTACTCGACGGCACCATCTCCGGCGTGGGCAACCTGGTCAAGAACGGCACCTCGCAGCTGACGCTGCACGGCGTGAACACATTCAGCGGCGGCCTCACCGCGAACGCAGGTGGCCTCCTACTCGGCAACAGCAGCGCCCTTGGCAGCGGCGCGCTAACCGTCAATGGCGCCGTGACCCTGGACGGCGAGACACAGCTCAACCTCGCCAACGATATGAACCTGGGCGCCGGTGGGGTGCTCAACGTGCTCGGTGGTCAACCGCTCACTTTCGGCGGTGTGCTCGCGGGCGCGGGTGGCCTGACCAAGAGCGGCGCGTCGACGCTGACCCTGACGGGCGCCAACACCTTTACCGGTGGGCTGAACATCGCGGCAGGCACCGTGGCAATCGGCGCCGGCGGTCAACTTGCGGCAACCGGCAATGTCACGCTCAGCGCGCCGGGTGCCGGTTTCGATATCTCCGCCGCCACGGGTGCACAGACCATCGGTGCCCTGTCCGGTGTCGCAAGCACCACGATTACCCTCGGCGCCAACGCGCTGACCTTCGGCGACGCGACGAACCAGACCTACGCCGGTGTCATCTCCGGTACGGGTTCGATCACGAAGACGGGGGCGGGCACGCAGACATTGAGCGGCGCCAATACCTTCAGCGGCGGCGTGAATCTCAATCAGGGTGGCCTGCTGGTTGCGAACGCGGGCGCGCTGGGCACCGGTGCGCTCACCGTGAACGGCGCGACCACACTCGACAGCACGGCAGCGCTCACCCTGGGCAATAACGTCAACCTCGCGACCGGTTCACTGAACCTGTTGGGTAGTCAGAACCTCACGCTGAACGGCACGGTGTCGGGCACCGGTAGCCTTAGCAAGAACGGCGCCTCGGTCCTCACGTTGAATGGCACGAACAGCTACAGCGGTGGCACGAATCTCAACGCTGGTGGCTTGGTCGTAGGCAATTCGAATGCCCTCGGCACCGGTGCGCTTAGCGTCGGCGGCGCCGTCACGCTGGGCAGCACCGCAGCGGTTTCGCTCGCCAACGACGTGAATCTCGGTGCGGGCAGTGCCTTGACCCTGCCGGGCACACAGAACATCACCCTGGGCGGCATCATCGCGGGTAGCGGCAGCCTCACCAAGAACGGTGCCTCGCTGCTGACCTTGAATGGTGCGAACACCTTCTCCGGCGGCCTGACCGCCAACGGCGGTGGGTTGCTTCTCGGCAACAGCGGCGCACTGGGAACGGGCGCGCTCAACGTGGGTGGTCCTCTCACCCTGGACGCCACGGCAGCGGTCGCCCTCGGCAACAGCGTCAACCTCGGCGCCGGCAGTGCGCTGACGGTTCTCGGTAGCCAGGATGTCGCCCTGGGCGGCGTCGTGTCGGGCACCGGTAGCCTGGTCAAGAACGGCGCGGCGGTGCTTTCGTTGAACAACGCCAATACCTTCAGTGGCGGCGTAAACCTCAATGGCGGTGGCCTTTCGCTCGGCAACAACGGCGCGCTCGGCACGGGTGTCCTGAATGTCGGCGCGAACGCGTCGCTCGACGCGAGCACCTCGTTGGCTGTTGCCAACAATGTCGCTCTCGCTGCCGGCGCGAACCTCAACGTGCTGGGCAGCCACGCGCTGACCCTGGCCGGTGCGCTCTCCGGCGCCGGTAGCCTGACCAAGAACGGCACCGAGACGCTGACCCTGAGCGGTCCGAACACCTTCACCGGTGGTACGACCATCAACGCCGGCACGCTGGCGCTCGGTGCAGGTGGCAGCCTCGCTGCCAGTGGTGCAGTGACGCTGGCTGGCACCGGCGCCGGCTTCGATCTCTCCGCTGCCGGCGCGCAGACCATCGGCGCCTTGTCGGGCGTCGCAGGGAGCACGATCGCTCTAGGCGGCAATACCTTGAACTTCGGTACCGCCGCGAATACGACCTTCGATGGTGCTATCAGCGGTAACGGTGCGCTCGTGAAAGCGGGTGCCGGCGTACTGACGCTCGGTGGTGCGAGCACGTTCAGCGGTGGGCTGACGGTGAACGCGGGCGGACTCGTCGTCGGCAACGACGCGGCGCTCGGCACGGGCAGCCTGACGGTCGGCGGCGCGACGACGCTCGATGCGAGCGGCCTGGTGACTCTTACCAACCAGATCACGCTCAACGCAGGCCTGACCGTTCTCGGTAGCAACGCGTTGACCCTCAACGGCAACATCATCGGTACCGGCGGCCTGACCAAGGACGGCCTGGCGACGCTGACCTTGAACGGTGCAAACACGTTCACCGGCGGGACGAACATCAACGCCGGCACCCTCGCGCTCGGCGCGGGCGGCAGCCTGGCCAGCAGCGGCGTCGTGAACCTCGCCACGGGCGCCACGTTCGATCTCTCGGCGGGCAATGGCGCGCAGACGTTCGGCACGCTGAGCGGCGGCGGTACCGTCAATCTCGGCGCGAACACGATCAGCATCGGCGATGCGACCAACGGTCTCTTCAGCGGATCGATCGCCGGCACGGGTGGCGTGATCAAGGAAGGCACCGGCACCGAGACGCTCACCGGAACCAACACGTATACCGGCGGCACCTTGATCAACGCCGGCACGCTGGCAATCGGCCCGCTCGGTAGTCTCGCTGCTACCGGTGCGGTGACTCTCGCGGCGTCGGGGACCGGCTTCGATATCTCCACGGGTGGCAACCAGTCGATCGGGGTACTGAACGGCGTGGCCGGTAGCACGGTGACGCTCGGTGGCAACACGCTGACGCTCGGTGGCATCGGTAACGGCGCTTACGACGGCGTGATCGCCGGCACCGGCGGCCTGGTGAAGAACGGCCTCGGCGTGCAGGAGCTCGGCGGCGCCAACACCTTCAGCGGTGGCGTCATATTGAATGCCGGCGGGCTGTTGCTCGGCAACAACGGCGCGCTCGGCACGGGCGCGCTGACGGTCAACGGCGACGCCTCGCTGGACACCAATGCAGCACTCACCCTCGGCAACACCATCGCACTGACCAGCGGCAACCTCGACCTGCTCGGCAGCAACGCACTGACACTCGGCGGCACGATCTCGGGCGCGGGTGGCCTGGTCAAGAACGGTGCGTCGACCGTCACGCTGACCGGCGCGAATACTTACACCGGCGGCAGCACGATCAACGAAGGTACCCTGGCGATCGGCGCTGGCGGCAGTCTCGCCGCGACCGGCGCGGTGAACTTCACTGGCACCGGCACCCTGGATATCTCGGCCGGTGGCAACCAGAGCATCGGCTCGCTGGCTGGCGTTGCAGGCAGCGCGGTCGCGCTGGGTGGCAACACACTCACCCTCGGCGGTGCGACGGACAGCACGTTCAACGGAAGCATCAGTGGCAGCGGCGGACTGGTGAAGAACGGCGCCGGTGTGCAGACGCTGGGTGGCGCGAGCAGCTTCAGCGGTGGTGTCGCGTTGAATGCCGGTGGCCTGATCGTCGGCAACAATGCGGCACTCGGCACGGGCGCGCTGACCGTCGGCGGTGCGTCGACACTCGATTCGGCCAGCGCGATCACCCTCGGCAACGACGTGGTGCTCAATGCCGGCCTGACCGTCCTGGGCACGAACGACCTGACCCTCAACGGCGACCTCTCGGGCACGGGCAGCCTGACCAAGGACGGGCTTGCCACGCTCACCTTGAACGGTGCGAACACCTACACCGGCGGTACCTACATCAACGCAGGCACGCTGGCGCTCGGTGCAGGTGCGAGCCTCTACGCGAGTGGTGTCGTGAACCTCGCCTCGAATGCGACCTTTGACCTCTCGGCCGGAAATGGCACGCAGGCCTTCGGCACGCTGATCGGTAGCGGCATGGTCAACCTCGGCAACAACAACCTGATCGTCGGCGGCCCGACCGATGGCACGTTCAGTGGCGGAATCGCCGGCACGGGTGGTCTGATCAAGGAAGGCACCGGCACGGAGACGCTCACCGGTACGAACACCTATACCGGCGGCACGACGATCAACGCCGGCACGCTGGCGATCGGTGCGGGTGGCAGTCTCGCCGCGACGACCGCGGTCACCCTCACGGCGGCGGGCACGGCGTTCGACATCTCGACCGGTGGTAACCAGTCCATCGGCGCGCTCAATGGCGTCGCAGGAAGCACGGTCTCCCTGGGTGCCAATGCACTCACGCTGGGCGGTGTCGGCAATGCCAACTTCGATGGCATCCTCACTGGCGCGGGCGGAAGCCTGGTGAAGAACGGCGCCGGCACGCAGACGCTCGGTGGCGCGAACACGTTCACCGGCGGCGTCACGCTCAACGACGGTGGCCTCGTCGTCGGCAACAACGACTCACTAGGTACGGGCGCGTTGACCGTCGCCGGCGCGACATCGCTGGACGCGAGCGCGGCCGTGACGTTGGCGAATACGGTGGCGCTCAACGCCGGCCTGACCGTACAGGGCAGCAACGACCTCACGCTCGGTGGCACGATCGCCGGTGCCGGTAGCCTGACCAAGGACGGTGCCGCGACACTGACCCTCACCGGCGCCGACACGTATACGGGGGGCACGATCATCAACGCCGGTACGCTGGCCATCGGCGCCGGCGGAAGCCTGGCATCGACGGGCGCGGTGAACCTGGCAGGCACCGGCACGTTCGATCTTTCGGCGGGCGGTAACCAGGCCATCGGTACGCTTGCAGGCGTCACCGGCAGCACGATCGCACTCGGCGGTAACACACTCACCCTGGGCGCCGGGACCGACACGACCTTCGACGGCAGCATCGTCGGCACCGGCGGCCTGGTGAAGAACGGCGCCGGTACGTTGGGCCTTGGTGGCGCGAGCAGCTTCACTGGTGGCGTGACCTTGAACGCAGGTGGGCTCAGTGTCGGCGACGATGCGGCGCTTGGTACGGGCGCGCTCACCGTGGGTGGCGCCGCGTTACTCGATGCCAGCGCGGCGACCACGCTGGCCAACGACGTCGCACTCAATGCGGCGCTGACCCTTCCGGGCAGCAACGACCTCACGCTCGATGGCGCGATCTCGGGCACGGGCGGTCTGATCAAGCACGGCGCGGTGACGCTCGCCTTGAACGGCAACAACACCTTCAGCGGCGGCACGACCGTCGACGGTGGAACCTTGATCGTCGGCAGCGATACGGCACTCGGTACGGGTAGCCTCGCCATCGATGGCGCGAACCTGGAAGCCGGCGCCGCGGTGACGCTCGGCAACGACGTCACGGTCGGCGGCAACGGCGTGACCGTGCAAGGTCCAGAGAACCTCACGGTGAACGGTAGCCTCAGTGGCAGCGGTGGCCTCGACAAGGAAGGCACAGGCACCTTGAACCTCGGCGGCTCGCTCGCAGGCTTCAGCGGTGACCTGACGGTCAACGGCGGCATCCTCAATGCCAGCAACCCGTACACCGGCGGGATCTCGGTCGGCGCGAGCGGCACGCTCAACCTCGGCGGCAGCGGTAACGCGGTGACGGTGGCCGGGCCGATCGCCGGTACGGTGAACCTCGGCGGCGGCAGCAACCTGACCCTGGGTTACGGTGACCTCCCGGAAGTGACCGGCACGGTCAACGGCACGGCGCCGGGCTCGACACTGAACATCACCGGTAATGGCGAAGCCAGCCTGCCGGGCGGTTCGTTCAACAACATCACCAACCTCGATGTCGGCGCGGGTACGTTGTCGGTGAACAGCGGCACGTCCGTCACCTTCGCCGGTGGCAGCACGATCGGCGGCACGCTGGTGGTCAACGGCACCCTGGGTGGGCCGGCCACGATCAATCCCGGTGGTGGCGTGGTCGGTGGGGGCACGATCACGGGTCCGGTCACGGTGGATGGCACGGTGGCACCGAGTGGCATCGATGGCGCGACGGGTGCTGCCGCGGGCAGCGGCACGGCGGGCACGGTGCTGACCGTGGGCGGCCTCACCCTCGGCGCCGGTTCGACCACGCACATCCGCACCACAACAGGCGGCATCAGCGACAGCATCAACGTCAACGGCCCCGCCGCGGTCGACGGCCAACTGGTCGTCGCACCCGCGGCCGGATCGTATGGACCGAGCACCACGTACACCATCGTCAACGCGAGCGGTGGCATCACCGGCTCCTACGCCAGCGTGACCAAGAACGCCCTGCCGTTCCTGGATGTGGGCGTGACGCAGCAGGGCAACCAGCTGCTCCTCACGCTGAGCCAGGCCGGTCTGGGGGAAGGGACGGGCGGCACGCCGTTCGATCAGTTCCCGGGCCTCAACGGCAACCAGCAACATATGGCTGCGGCCCTGCAACACGTCGCGACCTCGGGCGGCAATCCCCTGCCGACCCTGCTCGGCTATGTACGCGGCCTGCGTGCCGACCAGGTGGTCCAGGCCTTCGATTCGCTCACCGGCGAAACCTATGCCTCCGCCACCAACGCCGAGCTCAGTGGCCAGAGCCAGTACCAGGACTCGCTGTTCTATCGACTCAAGCTGCAGCGCGATACCGGTGAACAGGGCTCCGCCGTCTGGGCCGAACCGTATACCTCGAGCACCAACTTCGATGGCAGTGCCGAGGTCGCCCACACCGACTATCGGATCCATGGCGTGATCATCGGCGCCGACGCGCCGCTGACGCCCGATCTGCGCCTGGGTGTGCATGCCAACCTCGCCAACTCGCGCACCGAGGTGGATCGCCGCGGCGACTACACCGATGTGGACCAGGCGTCGATCGGCCTGCACGCGCTCTATTTCAACCAGCAGCAGTGGTGGGCGGAAGGCCTGGCGTCGTATGGCTGGCAGAATGCGGACAGCAATCGCCGCATCGTCGTGGGTCCGTACGATCCGCAGGCCACCGGTCACTACAACGGCATGACGACCAACGCGGCACTCGAAGGCGGTTACCGCTTCGACGTCGGCAAGGCCATGCACCTGGAGCCCTTCGTCGGTGCGTATTACACGAAGGTCAAGTACGACGCCTTCACCGAGAAGAATGCGGGCGACGCCGATCTGCGGGTGGGCCGCAGCGAGGCGAGCAGCTTGCAGTACGGCGTGGGCGCACGACTGGTCGGCGACGTCGACCTCGGCGTGGAAGGCACTCGCCTGCATCCCATCGTGATGGTTCGCTATCTGCATAACACGAAGAACGACGCGGTGACGGTGAACAATGCCTTCGCCGGTGCGCCGTCGGACAGCTTCGTGGTGGAAGGTTCGCGACCGGTGCGCAACCACTGGCAGGCGGGTGTCGGCGTGAGTTTCGACATCACGCCGAAGGCGAGCACCTTCGTCTACTACAACGCGGATGTCGCCTCGCACAGCACGAGCAACGCGGTGAACCTGGGTGTTCGCTGGAACTTCTGACTAAGCTGCTCCTGCACGAGGCATCGCGCTGCTTCTTGTGGGAGCCGCTTCAGCGGCGATAGGGGTTGACGTAACCTGGCTATCGCCGATGAATCGGCTCCTACAAAAAATCATCTGCCTGCTTATTGGGACTTAGCGGACCGACTTGAACGCGGCGCGCAGTTCTTCCGCAAACAACTGCGGCTGTTCCCAGGCGGCGAAATGCCCGCCCTTGCTCACCTGGTGGTAGTAGAAGAGGCTCGGGTACGCGGCCTTGCTCCAGCTTTCCGGTGCCTTGTAGATCTCGTGCGGGAACACCGTGATGGCGACCGGCACCTTGATCTCGTTGGTGCGCTGGGTGACCGCGCTGAAGTTGTTGTTATTGTTTTCCCAGTAGAACCGCGACGATGACGCGCCGGTGTTGGTCAGCCAGTACAGCGTGATGTCGTTGAGCATCTCGTCGCGCGAGAGCACGTTCTCGGGGACGCCGTTGCTGTCGCTCCACTGGCCGAACTTCTCGTACATCCAGGCGGCCAGGCCCGAGGGCGAATCCGAAAGCGAGTAACCGATGGTTTGCGGACGCGTGACCATCATGGCGCCGTAGGCGGCATTACGACCGAAGAAGGTGCTCAGCGACTCGTAGGCCTCTTTCTCGTCGGCCTTGAGTTCGGCTGGCGCCGGGTCGCCCGCATTGATGCCCTTGACGAGGTTGCCGGGAATCGTGGCCGGCATGTTCAGGTGAATCGCGAGCAGGCCTTTCGGTGCCTGGCGTGCGAGTGCATCGGAAATCACCGAGCCATGGTCGCCGCCCTGTGACACGTAGTGCTTGTAACCGAGGCGCTTCATCAGGACATCCCAGGCACGCGCGGTGCGCTCAGGATTCCAACCCAGTTCCGTTGGCTTGCCGGAGAAGCCGTATCCGGGAATCGAAGGAATGATCACGTCGAACGCGTCGTCCGCACGACCACCGTAGGCGACAGGGTCGGTCAGCGGGCCAATCGTCTTGAGGAACTCGAAGGTCGAACCGGGCCAGCCATGCGTCAGGATGACGGGCAGGGCATGCGGGTTCTTCGAGCGCACGTGGATGAACTGGATGTCGACGCCGTCGATGTTGGTGACGAACTCGGGCAGTGCATTGAGCTGCGCCTCGGCTTTGCGCCAGTCGTAGTCGGTGCCCCAGTACTTGACCAGTGCCTGCACGCGTGCGAGCTGCACGCCCTGCGATTCGTCCTTCACCACTTCCTTGTCCGGCCAGCGGGTTTCCGCGATGCGACGGCGAAGATCGTCGATTTGTTCCTGCGGCACGTGGACATGGAAGGGGCGGATGCTCTCGTCGACCTTCGTCGTGCCGGTAGCGGTGGCCACTGCCTCGAAGGCGTGGGCGGGCTGTGCGTAAACCGAGGGCGCGAGCATCGCAAATCCCACGGCGATGGCGAGGGTGCGCTTAGCGAATGCGGATGACATCATCGTTCTCCTGTTGGCTTCCATAGATAGAGGGAGCAACGACAGGCATGTTTGCCGCTGCGTGTTGACAGTCTATGGAGCGCACCGGACGTCCCTCGTGTCCGGAACAGCAGGGTTTTGCATCACTACGTATCCCCGCCGGCGCCGTATACAAAACGCTACAAACGGCCGGGAACCTCGGTCAGCGACTAAAGCACTACTTGTGCAAAGGACGCCTAAGCAGGCAATCTGGCCCGAGGGCACCCATGCACGGATCCTGGGTAGGTCAACGCACCAGGCTCGGGGGTCCAAGGCATGACGATGTCGGCGCGTGCGCCACGATGGCTCGGCGCCTTCGCCGGGCTGCTGCTTGCCGGCACGGCCGGCGCCTCTCCACCCGTTTCGCTAGGCAGCTACCAGCACACGGCCTTCCAGAAACAGGACGGCGCGCCGGGCGATCTCGCCAGCATCGCGCAGACGGCCGATGGCTTCCTCTGGATGACCGGCACCAAGGGCGTGACCCGCTTCGATGGCGTCACGTTCCAGCCCTTCAGGCCCGCCCCGGGCGAGGCTTTCCGTGCGGCGCAACTCAATAGCGTCTTCCCGGCAGAAGGTGGCGGCCTCTGGATCGCCAACTCCGATAGCGGACCGACGCTGCTGAAGGATGGCCACCTGTCGCATTTCGACGAGCCAAAAGGTGTCGTCGCGTCGATCAACTCGTTCCTGGCGGACCCCGAGGGTGGCGTCTGGGCGATCTCGCCCAAGGGGCTGATCCGCTTCAGGGCCGGCGCCTGGGAAATGGTCGAACCCAATACGGCGGAGCGGTCGACCAGCCGCGCCGTCTTCGACCGGGCCGGTGCCTTGTGGCTGGTCGGGGGCGGGAAAGTGTCGGTCCGGCCCCGCGGTGCGCCGGCCTTCCTCGATGTTTCCGGTGGACCCGACAAGCCGCGATACATCTTTATTGGCGAGTCCGGGCGGCTCTACATCACGACGCGACTGGCCATGACCATGTACAGGGTCGAGGGGACCAGGCTGATCGAGACCGCGGCTCCGCTCCCTGTTCCCGTCAGCGCGTTGCGCGAAGATGGTGAGGGCGCGGTATGGATCACCAGCACGACGCGGGCAGTCGCCTATCTTTCGCCGGAAGCCCTTCGCCGTGCCGAAGCCACGCATGCCGAGCCGGTCCCGGAGTTCATGGACCGCGCCGACGGCCTGACCGGCAGCTACGCGTGGCCGATGATCCGGGATCGCGAAGGCAATCTTTGGGTGGGGACGCAAAACGGCCTGGACCGGTTCCGGCGATCGGCCTTTACGACAGTGAAGCTGCCCGATGGCATCCACGAGGTATCGGCGTCGGTGGATGCCGAAGGTACGGTGTGGGTCGGCAGTGAAACCCATCCCTTGCTGCAGCTCGTCCCGCCGGCGTCATGGCGGGAGACCGAGATTCCGCGCCTCACCATGGCAACGTTCTTCGATGCACGGCGCGGTACGGTATGGGCGGCGGCGGTGGACACGTTATGGTCCATCTCTCAAGGAATGCCGACGCGCGTCGCCGGCGTCCGCGACGACGCGGTACACGCGGCGAACAACTGCGTCGCCAGCGACAGCAAGGGCCGGGTCTACGTCTGCACGAATCGGTCCGAGCACAACCTGCTGATGTGGGACGGCGTCGGCTGGAACGATGCCTCGCCTGTGAACCTGCGTCCGAAAGTCCTCGCCGTGGATGACGATGACAACCTCTGGGTAGGTGCGGCCGGCGAACCTCGCCTTACGCGCATCGCGCAAGGTGTGGCGACAACATTCGGCAAGCCGCAAGGCCTGCAGGAAGGTGTGATCAGGGCCATGTTCGCCGAGCCCGGTAGCCTCTGGATCGGCGGCGACGACGGCATCCAGCACTTCGACGGCAAGCGCTTCACATCGATCGGGGCACTGGACGACGAGGCCTTCGATACCACCACTGGCCTGGTCAAGGACGCGGAGGGCAACCTCTGGATCCAGACGCTCGACGGCGTGCGTGAAGTGGCGGCGGACGATTTGGCCAGAGCGCTGGTCGCGCCCGCCACCTTCGTCCCTTACCGTTCGTTCGATGCGACGGATGGCTTGCCGGGCGCTCCCGATCCGGACCGCACCTTGCCGACGTTGCGCCGGAGTAACGACGGCCTCCTCTGGGCGCAGACCGCCTCGGGGCTTGCCTGGCTCGATCCGAAGCGTATCCCGGAAAACCACGTCGTACCGGTGGCGTACGTGGAGGACGTCACCAGCGGCGCCACGATATATCCGCTCGAGCAGGGAAGGGTGACGCTACCGGCGGCCATGCGCAGCTTCCGGGTGGCGTACACCTCGCCCATGCTCAGCCGTCCCGAGCGTGCCCATTTTCGCTATCGGCTGGTCGGCTACAACGACGCCTGGCAGGATGCCGGTACGCGGCGCGAAGCGGTCTTCACCAATGTGCCGCCGGGTGACTATCGCTTCGAAGTCACCGCCATCAACGAGAATGGTGTGGCCAGCGCGGCGACGGCCATCGCCCGGATCGTCAGGCGGCCGGCCTATTACGAAACGTGGTGGTTCCGCGCACTCGGTGTCCTGCCGTTGGTGTTGATTCTCTGGCTGGCCTACGAGCTGCGCACACGCGCCCTGACCCGCGGCCTTCGCATCCGTGCCGAGGAACGCGAAGCCGTCGCACGCGATATCCACGACACCCTGCTCCAGCGCTTCCAGGGACTCATGCTTACCTTGCAGGCCTGGGCCATCGACGAGAGCATTCCACGCGATCGTCGCGCGGACATGCGCGAGATGTCGGAGCAGACGCGTGACGCACTGCTCGAAGGGCGTGAGCGCATCCTGCTTCTCCGTCGCACGGAGGATCACGGTCTGGCGCTCTACGATCAGATCGCTGCGGAAGGTCGTCGCCTGCAAGCGACGCACGGCATGATCTTCTCGCTCGAGGTGAACGGCACGCCGCGGGCGCTGGCCAAGGCATGCCAGAGCGAACTGCGCGACATCGCCTTCGAAGCCTTGCGCAATGCGTTCTCGCACTCGCACGGCGAGACCGTCGCGCTCGTGCTCAGCTACGCGGAGGACGCCTTGTGGTTGGTGATCACCGACGACGGCACCGGCTTCGACGAATCACTCATGGCGAAGGCGCGCGAAAGCGGCCACTTCGGGCTGGTCGGGTTGCGCGAGCGGGTGTCACGACTCGCCGGCACGCTGAATGTGGAATCGTCGCCCGGCGAAGGCACCGAGATTCACATCAAGCTGCCAGGACATACGGCTTACGCCGGTTATCGCCACCCCTGGTGGTCGATCCGCCGGTAAGCCAGGAGCGAGCGCTACGAATCGAGGAAGCCCCGCTGCACCGCGATCATCACGGCATGCGTCCGGTCCAGAGCGCCGAGCTTGGCCATGATGCTGCGCATTCGCGACTTGACGGTGTCTTCGGAGACGAACAGCGCTTCGGCGATTGCCTTGTTGCTCTGGCCGGCGGCAGCAAGCCGCAGCACGCTGGTTTCGCGAGAGGTGAGGTTGTCCGAGCCCGCATGCCGGGCTATCTCGTGGGCGACCTCGGAAGCGACGACGTGCCGACCCGCCACCGAGGCGCGGATCGCCTTGATGATTTCCTCGAGCGTGGCGGACTTCAGCAGGTAGGACGTTGCGCCCAGGGTCAACGCGCGCATGACGCGCGCATCGCCGGGATAGCTGGTCAGCACGATGAGGATCGCCGTCGGGAATTCGCCACGGATGGCCGCGATGGCTTCCAGCCCGTCCACATGAGGCATTTGCAGATCGAGCAGGGCGACCGTGGGCCGCAGGCGCCGGAACAGCGCAATCGCTTCCGCCCCGTCCGCACCCTCGCCGACGAGTTCCATGTCGGCTTCCTGGCTGATCGCCGCCCGTAAACCACGCCGCATGATCGGGTGATCGTCGGTGATCAATACCCGGATCTTTTCAGACGGATCGATGGGTTCGGTCACCTGGAATCTCCCTGTTCACATCCCATCTTGCGAAGAGCGGCGGCTGCGTTCAATACCCAAATGGATGATTCTTGCTAAAGACCGGCCAGGCGACGACACGAAAGAGTGAATGTCGATCCCACGAACGGATGGCCGGCTGGCCCCGAATGAGGATGCCTTTTGCCCAATGTGCGCCCTAGTCTGTTGGTGTCGGCGAGAAACAGGGGACGCCTGACGCCAATGACCCAAGGGGCGCGGTCCATGACCTCCAGACTTGCTTCGATCGAGGATGCTCTTTCCTCCTTGCTGCTACGAACCATCGAGCGGAAACCCGCTGACGACGCCGTGTTCGAGCACGTCACGATGGCCCTGCATGCCTTCAGGCGGACGTCCTCGACGGAACCGACCGCCGTGCCTCGTAGCAGTCGTGGCGGGCTCGCCTCGTGGCAGTTACGCATGGCCTGCGACAGGCTGGACGACGAGGCCGATCTCGGTGCCGCCGTTCGCAGCGCAGCCGCCGCCTGCCATCTGTCGCGCAGCCACTTCTCGCGCGCCTTCAAGGCGAGCACGGGCCTGTCGCCCACGCACTGGCGGATGGAGCAGCGCGTACGACGCGCCCAGACCTTGCTCGCCCACCCCGACAGGACACTGGTGGATATCGCCGCCGAATGCGGCTTCGCCGACCAGAGCCACTTCACCAACGTCTTTTCGCGGTTCCGTCGGCAAAGCCCGGGCGCCTGGCGGCGCGATGCCGCCAGGCGTTCGGCCCAGGCTTAGCGCTTGCCGTCGCGTTCGAAGACCAGGCCTGCCGCCTGGAGATCGCCCCTCATCAACACGTTGACGCCGTGCTCCATCCAGTACGCGCCACTCGCGACCTCCGGCGTACCCGGTGCGACCGTGCCGTGGATGCTGCGGAACCGGTAGCGCGCGGCGGGCTCGAGGCCGCGCAGACGCAAGGTCGGGAACGGACGCGCCTCCTCACCCTGCCTCTGGAAGGCGAACAACACGGCCTGGCTGCCGTCACCGGCTACCGATTCCGTTGCCGACCACGGAGCACGGTCCTGCGGGGAGAGCAGTCGATACAGGTCACCCTTCTGCACGGTGCCGCGAATGGCCTTGTACTCGGTGATGTAATGACGCGCGGTCGCCTCGTCCGCTGCCGTCCATTCGAGCAGGTTAGCGCCGATGCCCAGGCCGCCCTGCATCGACGAGAGGAAGCGGAAGTCGAGGGAGCTGGTGCGGTTATTCACCCAGTTCGGCGAGCCGGTCACCCAGGCCATCATCGTCGCTGGCGCATAGGCCTGGCTGAAGCCATCCTGGATGGACAGGCGATCGGACGGATCGGTGTTGTCCGATGGCCACACCTCATCGGTGAGCGCCATGATGCCGAGATCCACTCGCGCGCCGCCGCCCGAGCACGATTCGATCTCGACCTTCGGGTGCCGCTTACGCAGCTCGCGGATGATGTCGTAGAGGTTGTCGACGTAGGCGACGTAGACCTTCTGCTGTTCGTCGGGCGACATCTGCGGCCAGCCCGGCTCGGACCAGTTGCGGTTGTAATCCCATTTCAGGAACTGGATGTCGTTGTCCTTGAGCAGGCCGTCCAGTACCTCGAGTACGTGTGCCTTGACGTCTTCGCGGGCCAGGTTGAGCACCATCTGGTGGCGGCCCTCGCTGCGGTCGCGCCCGGGGAAGTTGAGCACCCAATCCGGATGCGCCCGATAGAGGTCGCTGTCCGCGTTGATCATCTCCGGCTCCACCCACAGGCCGAAGCTCATGCCCAGCCCGTGGACCTTGTCGATGAGGGGCTTCAAACCGTTGGGGAACTTGTTGCGGTTGACCACCCAGTCGCCCAGACCGGCACGGTCGGTGTTGCGTGCGCCGAACCAGCCGTCATCCATGACGAAGCGCTCCACGCCGAGCGCGGCCGCCTTCTCGGCGAGGCGGACCTGACCGGGTTCGTCGACCTTGAACTCCGTGGCTTCCCAGGAGTTGTAGAGGACGGGACGTAGCGGGGTCTTCGATCCTTCCGGCAGGATGCGATCGCGTTCGAAGCGATGCAGCAGGCGGGAGGCCTCGCCCATGCCGTCACGCGTATAGCCGGCGTAGAACACCGGCGTATCGAGCGCCTGGCCCGGTGAAAGCTTGTAGCCGAAATCGAAGGGGTTATAGCCACCGACCACACGCACCTGTCCGAGGATGTCCTCGTCCACGCGGATGCTCCACGAGCCGCTCCAGGCGAGGGCGCCGAACCAGACGTCGCCGTGTGTTTCGCTCCAGGCGTTGCCGCGCCCGATGGCGAACCAGGGGTTGTTCTCGTCGCCCGTGCTGCCGCGACGACTCTCGAGCACGGTGGCGCCCGGGGTGATGGCGCGCGTCTGCAGATGCCATTCGCCTGCCCAGGTACCGGTGAGGTAGCGAAGCGAATAGTCGCTGCCACGAGGCAGGTTCCAGGCCGCCGAGGCGGCGCTGTCGACCACGAGCGCCTGCTTGCCGGTGTTCTCGATATGCGCGGAGCGGCCGATGATGCCGGTGGCGGTATCGGCCGTGTAGCGCAGGCTGACGGCGACGCCCACCTGCGCATCACGCAGGAGGATGGAAAGACCGCCGCTCTCGATCGTGTAGCTGTCGTAGCGCAGCACCAGGTCGCGGTTGCCGTCGGCAAGGCGAATCTTCAACGCCGGCGTGGCCGTCATGGCGCCGCCCCAACCGGCGTATTCCTGCGGCGACAGGCTGCCGGCGGGATCGAACGACGACCGTTCCGGCGCCGGCATCGCGGGGCCGAGCGGATCGCCGGAGGCGAGCCGGGCGCCCCAGTAAAGCGTCTGCAGCTTGCCCTCGGAGTCGACGCCCATGGCATAGGTCACGCCGCCGGCATCGAGCCGGAACACGCGATGCGATGCGTCGTAGGTGGGCGAGGTGTTCGCGGCCGATGGCGGCCTGGTCACCGCGATGGCAGGAGTGAGGGCGAGACTGCCCGCGGCGAGCATGGCGAACCGGACGATCCTGGCGTGACGCATCAAGTGTTCCACCTTGTTGTTTATGGGTGCCGCCCCTCTTCGACGGCCTCGGCGCGGAACGCGAAAGCGCGCTCCAGCGATGCACCGGGGCCGAGCAGGGTCATACCGTTTGCCACCGGCCCCCCCGGAAGATGCACGGCATTGATCGGATGGTCCACCGGTTCGAAGCAGAAGAAGTCTTCGTCCGCCGGTGTGTAAAGCACATAGCCGTCCACATCCGCCTCGACATGCAGGCGCAGCGCGAGGTCCGGCCATTCGATGACGGCCTTGCCGGACCAGCCGGTGAACGCGTGGTTGACGCCCTGGGAGGGCAAGTGGCGGCGGGTCGAGAAATCCCATGGAGCAGGCGCGGGGCCGTGGCGAATGGGGAGTGGACCTTGTCCGTCGTTGAGCCAGACGCCCGTCGCCGGTGCAAGCAGCCTCGCGCCCCCGTGCAGTGGAAAGAACGGATGCAGCCCCAGGCCGAACGGCAACGCGGCATCGCCGGTGTTGGTCACGCCCAGGCGTACCTTCAGGGCGTCGCCTTCCAGCTGATAGTGGAGCGTGGCGTGATACGAGTAAGCGTCGCGCGCCTCCTCGATGAGTTCGAGGTGCGCCGCATCCGCGTCATGTTCCCGCACCGTCCAGCGTCGTTGCCAGCCACTGCCGTGGATCGGATAGGCATCGTCATCGCGATTGAGCGGCAGGGAGATCCGTCGTTCCCCTATGAAAAAGCCGCCGTGGGCAATCCGATTGCTCCACGGCAGGAGGGGGTAACAGGCAAGGCGGTTGGGTTCATAGCGACCCGGAGATCGCTCGGGCTCGCCGAGGCAGGGCCGCATGAGCGGCACTTCCTCGAGGCCACCGAGCCAGTCGAAGCGTGCGATGCCACCGCCTACCGACGGTAGCAGGCACACGCTCAACCGGTCGTTGCACAGCTGGATCACAGCGAGGCGCGCACACCGAGGAAGAAGGTGCGGCCATTGGCCTCGGCGTAGCTCTGGCGATCGTCGTACACCTGGTACTGGTAGATGTTCTCGTTGGTCAGGTTGGTGGCATCCATGAACAGCGAGACATGCTCGTTGAGCTTATAGCTGGCGCTGAGATCCAGCTGGCCGTAATCCTTCACCGAGGTCGGCTGGCTCTGGTTGCCGGCGATCGAGGCGAGGTACTTGGCACGCCAGTTGTAGGCCACGCGCATCTCTACCGGACCCTTCTGGTAGTAGAGGCTCGCGTTGTACGAGTTGCCGATGCCCGGCACCGCGAACTTGCCCGCGTTGGCCAGCTTGTCTTCGCTGATCGAGGCATCGCTGGTGACATAGGTGTAGTTCGTCGCCACGCCCAGGCCGTCGAACGGCGCCGGCAGCTTGGTGAACTGGTAGTTGAAGGTGAACTCCGCGCCCTTGATCGTCGCCTCGTTGAGGTTCACCGGCTCGGTCAGCTGGAACGGGAAGCCAAGCAGGGTCGTTTCGGTGGTGATCAGGGTGCTGAAGTTGCTGACCTGCTTGCGGAACAGGTTCAAGGCCGTGTAGCTGGTTTCATTGAAGTACCACTCGATACCCGCATCGTAGTTCTTGGAGAGATACGGCTTGAGCTGCGTGTTGCCACGCGTGACCGTCTGGTCCTGCGGGCGGAAGCTGTACGACGCCGAGGCAGCCAGGTTGCTCAGGTCGGGACGGGTCAGCGTCTTCGATGCCGCGGCGCGGAAGACCACGTTATCGAGCAGGTTGAGCTTGAAGTTCATCGAGGGCAGCCACTCGTGGTAGTTGCCGTTCTGCGCGATCGGACTCAGCGTGCCATAGGTCGGAATGGCATTCGTCGGGTCGTTCGGGTTCACGGCAATGCCGACGATCGGCACCGAGTAAGCATACGAGGTCGTATTCGTCTTCGTGTAACGCATGCCGACATTGAGGGTCCAGGGCATGCCGCCGTCGCCCTCGAGGGTGGCCATGCCGTAGGCCGAGCTGATCCGTTCCTTGATCTGGCTATAGGTATTCGGATCCGGGAGCGCCGTGAAGCCGCCGCCATTGGCATCGAGCTGCGCCTTGAAGGCGTCGGCGTTGGGCAGCTGGTTATACGCGGCCGGCGTCGCCAGGTACGCGAACAGCTTCTTTACGTCGTAGGTGACCCAGTCGCGCGGGAATCCCGGCGACGCGCCGTCGA
This sequence comes from Luteibacter rhizovicinus DSM 16549, assembly GCF_001887595.1. Taxonomy (NCBI): domain Bacteria; kingdom Pseudomonadati; phylum Pseudomonadota; class Gammaproteobacteria; order Lysobacterales; family Rhodanobacteraceae; genus Luteibacter; species Luteibacter rhizovicinus. The sequence continues at coordinate 1,514,668 of NZ_CP017480.1, read as the reverse complement.
CGAGATTGCCCGCGTGGAAGATGTGCGCATTGACGGCATCGGCCGGCACATCCACCACGTAGCCGCAGTACTCGGCGCAGCCGAAGCTGTTCGGCGTGTTGTAGGTGACTTCGGTCTTCTTGCGATTCGAGTTGGAAATACCGAAGTCGATGCGCGACAACGTGCCGTCGAGGAAGCTCTTGCCGAGATGCAGCTGGTTTTCGAAGATCTTGTCGCTGACGTTCGGGCTCTGCGTGCCCTGGTTGGTCACGTGAGCGTGCAGGGTATTCGTGTCGGTGGTCGGCAGCAGGCCGGTGTAGCTGCCCAGGTGGTCGTCGCCGTTGTTCGTCCAGGTCGGATTGACGCCGACATTGCGGGTGCCGAGCACGACGAAGTAACCATCCTGCGACTGCTTGTTCCAGGCTCCCGATGCCGCGCTGTCCAGATCCAGCTCCATGGACGGATCGATCTGCCAGGTGATGTGACTGCCGAACTGCGTGTTGAAGGCGTCACGCGGATTGGCCTGCTCGGCGTAGTCGTTCGACATGCCGCCCGACTTGTCCATCACGAAGTTCTGCGCGGTGCCGTTCGCACCGGGGGTGATGTTCTGGATGATGCCGGTATTGGTGTACGAGCCGAACGCGTTGTACGTCGAGTCCACCTTGTATTCGGAGAACAGGCCGTCCAGCTTCACGGTCACGTCGTCCAGCGGCTTCCAGTCGATGGCGCCGTTGAACGACGTACGCGTACGTGTTTCGTTGATCACCTGGCCCTGCAGGGTCTGCGGCAACGATACATTGGTGTAGGACGGATTGATCCGCGAGAAATCCTGGTTCTGCAGCCAGCCCAGGGTGTCGATGGACTGCTCGATGTGGTCGCGCTTGTAGTAGACCGCGGAAGCCAGCCAACCGAAGGTGTGGTCGGCATTGGTGTTACCGATGACGCCGGAAACCTTGGGCGTGGTCTTGTCGGCCAGGCCGCCCTTGATGCTGTCGTTGACACCAGCCGCACTGCCCGAGGCGTGCCAGCCGTTGAAGTCGAACGGACGCGCCGTGATGATGTTGACCGTGCCGCCGATACCGCCTTCTTCGAGGTCGGGCGTGCTGGTCTTCTGCACGACAGCTTGCTGGATCACTTCGGACGGCAGGACATCGAAGTCGAACGCGCGATCGGTCGCTGCGGTAGGCATGGTGCGGCCGTTGAGCAGCACGTTGACGAAGTCCGGACCGAAGCCGCGCACGGTGATCTGGTTCGACTCGCCACCGCTGCGATTCACCGAGACGCCGGGTACGCGCTGGAGCGCATCGGCGACGTTCTGATCCGGGAACTTGCCGGCTTCTTCGGCCGACACCGAATCGACCGTGTTCACCGCGTCGCGCTTGGTCGACTGGGAAAGGAACAACGACTGCAGCTGCCCGGTGACGGAGACGCCGTTGAGGTCGGTGACGGCCTTTCCATCCGGTGTTCGCTGGGGATCCTGGGTTGTGGCGGCGGGTGCGTCCTGCGCGTGGACCGGCATGAAACCGCCGATGAAACAGATGCCGAGCATGCCCGCCAGTGCGTTGCGCACCGACAGCGCGAGTACCTTCCGCTGCATTCCTTACTCCCCACAAATGGATGGATGTCGGCGCACGGTTCCCCGGGACGCAAGTCGCCTTGCTTCCGCTTCCGTAGTCACTGGCCGATCAAGATAGTCCCGTGGGTCAATTGTAGTATTTTATTATTATATGTCCGCAAGCTGCGGCGCAGCATTTGTGCGGATTGGCCCCTGAAGGCCTTGGCGCGAGCGACCTGGCGCTCAGCGGCGGCCCTGGCCAAGGATGTTGGCGCGGGACTCCGCGACCATCTCCAGCATGGCTTTCCTCGCCACTTCGGGCTGTCCCCGGCGCACGGCTTCATACACTTTCTGGTGCCGTGGAAGGGCCAGTTTGAAGTTCGCCGCATTCCGTGCGGAGAGCAGGAAGAATGTTCCCAGCGCCGTCTCGATGACCGAAAACAGCGACACCATCAACGAATTGTTGGTCGCATTGAGCAGGATCTCGTGGAAGGCCAGATCGGCTTTGGCCCAGGCGTCGAGGTCTTCCGAAGCCGCCATCGCGTCGTAAGCGGCCTTGAGCTCGACGATCTGGGCGTCCGTTCTCCGTCGGGCCGCGGTCGCCGCCGCGCCGGGCTCGATCAGCTCGCGCATCTCCACCAGCTGTTCGACAAAGCTGTCGGTCGGCATGGACGCGCACCGCCAGGCCAGCACCTCGGCGTCGAGCTGCTTCCAGTGGATCGCCTCGCGGACACGGGCGCCGGTTCGCTGGCGCGACTCGATCAGGCCCTTGGCCACGAGCACCTTCATGGCTTCGCGCAGCGCCGTGCGACTGACCTGCAACTGCTCGGCCAGCAGGTCCTCACGGGGGAGGCCCTCGCCGGGAGCCAGTTGGCCGCTGACAATCAGCTGACCCAGTTCATCGACGACCTGGTTGTGGAGGCTACGCGAGCCCACGGGCTTCACCATGCATTGCTCCTGTGACGATTCGCCCGAGGCATACATCGTACGGGTTGGGAGCGGCGAAAGAGAAGCGACTCTTTGGTATCCTGATACCGAGGCGTCGACGTGCCCTCCCTATCCGTCGATGTCGTACATCAGGAATGGCCATGATTGCCTGGACCGATCGTCGCGCGCTCGACCTGTTCGCCATCGAGCATCCCCTCCTCCTTGCACCGATGGCGGGGTCGGGCGGTTCCGCACTCGCTATTGCCGTGGCGCATGCCGGCGGACTGGGATCCCTTCCCTGTGCATCCATTTCCCTGCAGACGATCGAGGCCGAGGTCAGGCTATTTCGCTCGACCGTGCCTGGTTCGCGAATCAACCTGAATTTCTTCGCGCATACACCAGCCACACCGACGACGGAAGATACCCAGCGCTGGCTTGGCCGGCTCGCCCCGTACTTTGCCGAGTTCGGCGTCGACGTGGCCGCCCTTCCGGCTGCCGGTGGGCGTGCACCGTTCGATGCCCAGATGTGCTCGTTGGTGGAGTCGCTCCGCCCCGAAGTGGTGAGCTTTCACTTCGGCCTTCCGGCGGATGCCTTGTTGGATCGGGTCAAGGCGACCGGTGCGATCGTCCTTGCCTCCGCCACCACCGTCATCGAAGGGCGCTGGCTCGAGAGCCGGGGGTGCGATGCCGTGATCGCGCAGGGCTACGAGGCCGGCGGTCACCGCGGCAACTTCCTTACCGACGACATGGCGACGCAGCCGGGCGTTTTCGCTCTTGTTCCGCAATTGGTGGACGCCTTGAAAGTGCCCGTCATCGCCGCGGGTGGCATCGTCGACGGACGCGGTATGGCGGCGGCACTGTGCCTCGGCGCGTCCGCCGTGCAACTCGGTACCGCCTTCCTGCTCTCCGATGAGGCGACCAGCGTGACTGCCCACCGCAACGCCTTGCGCACCGCGCGTGACGACAATACCGCCGTCACCAATGTGCTCACCGGCCGTCCCGCCCGTGGCGTGGTCAACCGGGTCATGCGTGAGCTGGGCCTCCTGTCGGAGGACGCGCTGCCGTTCCCGCTGGCTGGCGGCCCCCTGACGCCGTTGCGCGCCGCCACGGAACCTGACGGCCTGGGCGATTTCCAGCCCTTGTGGTCGGGGCAGTCGGGCGCCCTGGTTCGTGAGGCCGCGGCGGCACAGATCGTCCAGGACGTCGTGGAACAGGCAGCTCGCCTGCTCCGACTGCCGTAAGGGCAGCCCAGACTGAGACGAACGAAGGCCGCCGCGAGGCGGCCTTTCGTCGTCCGGCAAAAAAATCGCGCCATGCCCTTGAGATTACGCGTATCATCTTCATTAAAAGTACGTTCGTAATTTCACTAACCAGCAGGTACTGCCGTGGCCGCCGTCATCGATTCCCCTGTCCCCCGAGTGGCAGGTCGAAAAAAGAGCTTGAAAATCATCGCCCTGGTCGGTCTGGTCGTCGTGGTCGCTCTGTATGGCGCCCATTGGTGGACGACCGGCCGCTTCATCGAAGACACCGATGACGCCTATGTCGGCGGCGATATCACGGTGATCGGCTCCAAGGTTCCCGGCTACATCCAGACCATCGCGGTCACCGATAACCAGGCCGTCCACAAGGGCGACCTGCTGGTGAAAATCGACGATCGCGACTACAAGGCCGCACTGGAGAAAGCCGAGGCGGCCGTGGCCGCACAAGAGGCGTCGTTGCGTAACCTCGATGCCGTGGCCCAGTTGCAGCACAGCGTGATCGCGCAGACCCAGGCCGGCCTTTCCGCCGCCCAGGCCGAAGCGAACAGGTCGAAGCTCGACGATCAGCGCTACCGTGACCTTGCCGGCCGTTCGGCTGTGTCCGTGGAAAGCGCACAGCGTGCCCAGGCGGACTTCCAGACCGCCCATGCGGCGACCGACCGCGCTTCCGCCGCGGTCCAGGGGGCCCAACGCCAGCTGGACGTGATCGACACACAGAAGCATCAGGTCGAAGCCGCACTGAGCCAGGCTCGTGCCGAGGCCGACATCGCGCGCCTCAATCTTTCCTACACCGAGTTGCGCGCACCGGTCGATGGTGTCATTGGCAATCGTCGCGCGCGTGTCGGTACGTATGCGGCGGCCGGCAGCCAGATGCTCGTCGTTGTACCGGCCCACGGCCTCTGGGTGGATGCCAACTTCAAGGAAGACCAACTGGCACGCATGCACGTAGGGCAGGTCGTCGACGTCCGCGCCGACGTGCTGCCGGGAAAGACCTTCAAGGGCCACGTGACCAGCCTTGCACCGGCTACCGGCGCGCAGTTCAGCGTATTGCCGCCCGAGAACGCCACGGGCAACTTCACCAAGATCGTTCAGCGCGTGCCGGTTCGCGTCACGCTGGACGGTAACGACGGCGATCTCGGCACCTTGCGTCCGGGCCTCTCCGTGACCACGACGATCGACACGAAAGCGCCATGAGCCCGATCGCTCATCTCACCCAGGGCCAGAAGGTCTTCGCCTTCGCGAGCATGTGCCTCGGCATGTTCATCGCGCTGCTCGACATCCAGATCGTGTCCGCTTCATTGCGTGATATCGGCGGCGGTCTCTCGGCGGGTGCCGATGACACGGCATGGGTGCAGACGAGCTATCTCATCGCCGAGATCGTGGTGATTCCGCTGTCCGGTTGGCTGAGCCGTGTGTTCTCGACGCGCTGGTTGTTCGCGGTGTCCGCGGCCGGCTTCACGCTCACCAGCCTGCTTTGCGGCCTGGCCTGGGATATCCAGAGCATGATCGTGTTTCGTGCGCTGCAGGGCTTCCTCGGCGGCTCGATGATTCCGATGGTGTTCACCACGGCCTTCGTGTTCTTCGAAGGCAAGAACCGCGTCGTGGCCGCCGCGACGATCGGCGCGCTCGCCTCGCTGGCGCCGACCCTCGGGCCAACCTTGGGTGGCTGGATCACCGATCACTATTCCTGGCACTGGTTGTTCTTCATCAACCTGATTCCCGGCGCGTTCGTGACCATCGCCGTGCCGATCCTGGTCAAGATCGACGAAGCCGATTTCTCCCTGCTCAAGGTAGGTGACTGGCTGGGCATCGCGCTCATCGCGGCCTTCCTTGGCTGCCTCGAGTACACGCTGGAAGAAGGCCCGCGCTGGAACTGGATGCAGGATGCGACCATCCGCACGACGGCATGGATCACCGCCATCTCCGGCGTGTTGTTCGTCTGGCGCGGCCTCACGGCCGAGCATCCGGTGGTGGACCTGCGCGCGCTCAAGGACCGCAACTTCGCGCTCGGCTGCTTTTTCTCTTTCGTCACCGGTATCGGCCTGTTCGCGACCATCTATCTCACGCCGCTGTTTCTCGGTCGCGTGGAAGGCTACAGCGCACTACAGATCGGCAAGGCGGTGTTCTCCACCGGCGTGTTCCAGATCCTGACCATCCCGATCTACTCGATGCTGGCCAACCGTGTCGACCTGCGCTGGTTGTTGATGATCGGGCTGGCGTTGTTCGCCGCCTCGATGTTCGAGTTCACGCCGATCACGCATGACTGGAGCGCGACCGAACTGCTCTTTCCGCAGGCGCTTCGCGGCATGGGCCAGCAGTTGGCGGTACCGCCGACGGTGACGCTCACCCTGGGTGGCTTGTTGCCGTCGAAGCTCAAGCAGGCCTCCGGCTTGTTCAACCTGATGCGCAACCTCGGTGGCGCGATCGGTATCGCCGCCTGCGCCACGATCCTCAACGACCGAACCAACCTGCATTTCTATCGCATGGCCGAACACCTGACGCCGGCCAACGAAGCCATGAACAACCTGCTACCCGACCCGGCGGATACCGAGAACTACACCGCCGCGCTGCACTCGCTCTGGCAACTGACGTTCCGCGAGGCACAGACGCTGACTTACAGCGACGCCTTCCTTTCCATCATGGTGTGCTTTGTCATCGCAACGGTCATGGTGCCGTTGATGCGCAAGGTGCAGCCGCCCAAAGGACCTTCCGCCGATGCGCACTAACTTCCTCTTCGCCCTGCTGGCCGTGGGGCTCGCAGGTTGCACGGTCGGTCCCGACTACGTCAGGCCGAACGTCGCCACGAATCCGACTTGGCATGAGGCCGATGCGCTGGCCGCCCGGCAGATCGCCGCGCCGGCTCCGTCGCTCGATGCCTGGTGGAAGGGTTTCAACGACCCCGAACTGGTCACCATCGTCGATCGCGTGATGGCGCAGAACCTCGACCTCGCGGCTTCGACCGCACGTGTCGAACAGGCGCGGGCCGCCGCGGCGCATGCGCAGGCCGATCGCATGCCGAGCGGCAGCCTCAACGCGGACGTCGTCCGCCAGCACCAATCCACGAGCAGCCCGCTGGGCAAGATCGCCAGCGCTTTCCCGGGCTACGAGCGTGCGCAGACCATCCAGGACGTCGGCGCGGGCGCGAGTTGGGAACTGGATCTCGCCGGTGGCCTGCGTCGCGGCGCCGAAGCGGCCGACGCGGAGTACCAGGCCGCCGAAGCCAGCCACGTGGGTGTGCGTATTTCCCTTGCCGCGGAAGCTGCGGATGCCTACTTCCGGGTTCGCGGTGCGCAGGAGCGCATCGCCATTGCGGAGGAGCAGATCAAGAACGAATCGGGCCTGGTCGACCTGGTTCGCCTGCGCGCGGAGCATGGCGTCGGTACGGCGCGTGAAACGGCGCAATCCGAGGCGTTGTTGTTGCAGGCCCGGGCGACGATCCCGCCGCTCAGGATCGAGTTGGAGACGCAGCTGAATCGTCTCGACGTGTTGATGGGCGCTCCGCCAGGCACCTACGCCGCGGAGATTGGCGCCGCCAGCAAGTCATACGTCGTGCCCGGCGTGGATGCCGCCGGTGGTCCCGCCGCCTTGCTTCGTCGCCGTCCCGACGTGATTGCTGCGGAGCGCGAGCTCGCCGCCAGTAACGCACGGATCGGTGTCGCCGTATCCGAGTACTACCCCTCGATGTCGCTCTCCGCCTTGCTAGGCTTCAGTACGCTCGGTAGCGGCCACCTGCTTACGGGTGCTGCCTTCCAACCGCAGGGCGCGCTCGGCCTGCACTGGCGCCTCTTCGACTTCGGCCGCGTCGACGCCGAAGTCCAGCAGGCGAAAGGCGCCAACGCCGAGGCCCTGGCGAAGTATCGCGCGTCGATGCTCCGGGCCACGGAAGACGTCGAGAACGCCATCGTCTCGCTAAGCCAACTCGAGGCGCAGCACGCCCTGCTGACCGACGAAGTGGATGCACACACCCGTGCCCGCGATGCGGCACAGGATGCTTACAAGGGTGGGGCGGTCAGCCTGATCGAGGTGCTCGACGAAGACCGTCAGCTGCTGGCCTCGCGTGACTTGCTGGCGCAGGTGCACGCTAACGATGCGCGCTCTGCGGTCGCCGCTTTCCGCGCGCTCGGTGGTGGCTGGGACGCGCCGCACGACGATGTCGCCACCACGGAGCACTGAGCCATGCGCTACGACAAGGATCACAAGGACCAGACCCGCCAGCGTATCGTCGAGACCGCCGCGCTCCGCTTCCGCGAACACGGTATCGAAGGCGAGGGCGTGAAGTCGCTGATGGCAGCGGCCGGGCTCACCAACGGCGCCTTCTACAACCACTTCGAGTCGAAGGAAGACCTGACGCGCGAGGCGGTGACCGCGGCACTGAAGGAGCGCGTCGCGCGGCTGCAGCACTGGATCGACACCGGCGAAGGTCTCGGTGGCCTCATTCGCAGCTACTTCTCCATCCGTCATCGCGATAACCCGGGGCATGGCTGCCCTTCATCCGCGGTAGCAGCCGAGGTGGCCCGTCATTCGGATCCGGTACGTGAGGCATTCACGATCGGGGTGAACGAGTTCCTCGAGCTCGCCGCCACCCAATGGCCATCGCTGCCACCTGATCAAGCCCGGTCGCGTGCGATCGCCCTCTACGGCCTCATGGCCGGCACCATGCAGGTGGCCCGCGCCACCCATGATCCCCTGGTGTCCGAGGAAGTGCTGGCCGCCGGTCGCCGCGCGGCACTCGAACTGGCGGGTATCGAGGCTGACGAGGGATAATCGGTTCCTCGACTTACGCAGGACCGGGCCATGGCCGTCGCGACCGCCGAAAACGTCGGCAAGCGCTTCTCCCTCGAACAGATGCTCGGGGCCCGCGAACAATCGTGGGTCGCCTTGCGCGACATCGCGTCGCGCATCGTGCCGGGCATGAGCGAGCCAGAAGCTGTTGAACTCGCCGGCGAACGTCTTGCCGCTGCCGGCATGCAGCGCATCTGGCACCCGAGCATCCTCCGCTTTGGCGCCAACACCCTGAAGACCTTCCGGCAGCGTTCCGCACCGGACACGGTGCTCGCGGAGAACGACATCTTCTTCATCGACCTGGGCCCGGTTTTCGACGGCCACGAGGGCGATGTCGGTGACACCTTTGTGGTCGGCAATGACGCGACGATGCACGCCTGCGCGAACGCATCGCGCGAGCTGTTCTCGCGCACCGAGGCACGATGGCGCGAAGGTGTCACCGGCGTCGCGCTGTACGACTACGCTACCGCCGAAGCGGATGCCATGGGCTGGCGCCTCAACCACGCCACCAAGGGCCACCGGGTCGGCGACTATCCGCATGCGGTACACAAGGCGGGTGCACTCGGAGGCTTCGATGCCGTGCCGGTGCCGGGGTTATGGATCCTGGAGATCCAGATTGCGCATCCGACCTTGCCGATCGGTGCGTTTTACGAAGACTTGCTGATGGCGTGAAGGGACAATCCCCTACCCAGATCTCAGAAACATCCGCATTGCGTAGCCCTTTTGTTGCAAGTATCTTTCGTCTTGAGCGCGCACCCGGCTCGGCGTTCGTCCGCCCCTAGGGGTCCTCACCAAGAGTGGGATAATCAAGAGATTCCGGTGTACGGGGCCCCGCATTCGTGCGGGGCCTTCGCTTTCTTTGAGCCCTTGGTCAAACCCAGGGTGCGATGTAGCAAGACCTGAAAGCGAATGAGCTTCTCCCTTCCCTTGCGGGACTTGGGTGTTGCGTAAGCGCTCTGCACGATGAGTCGGACACACGGTCGCTCCGACCCGGCATGCTTTCCGGACCACCGCCGCAGTACGAAAAATCTTCGGTAGTCACATGGCGCCTCTTGAAGCGTTATGTCTGCAACGCTCAGGTAGTTGTCATTGCGCGCGTGATAGCACTTTCGCGACGGTAGATCCTTGATGACCTCGGGAAGTCGGTGCGACAACGTGTAGCGGAGGTCGTCGAACGTCCGGCACTCACGCGCATTGGTGTAGATCGTCGCGACGGCGTCGGTGGCACATCGGCCACGGGTGAAGGTGTGCATGGAGAAACCGACTTCAAGATCGAGGTCGATCTCTCCCGAGGTTGCAGATGCCGGCAACGTGATCCTGACCCTGAAGGGATGCAGATGATTCAACGGACGCGCCTTACCCGATGCCTCGACGTAGGGCTGCCACCTCATCAGACCTGTTGCCCAGTTCACTCCCATCGACGAACCCCACTCGGTAAAGCCAGTAGTGGGGCCTATCCGTGTCGCTTTTCGTTATCGGCGCTTTCGGCGATGTGCGTCAGGAAGACGCTCAACGTTCACACATGCGACGCAGAGGCGGTGCTGTCTCAACGGACGGCGATGTATGCAACGACTTTGCGTCTGTCCGCTTTTCTCAAATCGCAAGATTGCGCGATCCGGCGATTTGTTCCATCATTGGAATGATAGTCATTCGCAATTGAGCTCGGACCGAGGGAGAAGGACCCTCCGCCGACCTATAGGACAACACCATGATTTTCCGCAGGAAATCGCTGCCGCTCCTGATCGCCGGGGCGTTGCTCCCGCTTGCCTCGCAGGCTCAAAGTCAGCCGCTTCAGGCTGAGCCGGTCGCCCAGATTTCGAGCGACAAGGCGGTCCAGCTCGCTCCCGTGGCGGTCCAGGGTCTCAAAGCCGACGAGGGTTACACGCGCTCTGACGCCAGCAGCGCCACCAAGACCGACACGCCCATCATCGAAACGCCGCAGGCGATCTCGGTCATCTCGAATACCCAGATGATCGACCAGGGCGTGCTTACGGTGCAGGATGCGCTGCGCTATTCGGCGGGCGTGCGTGCCGATGCTTACGGGGTGGACAGTCGTGGCGACGATGCCTTCCTGCGCGGCACGTCGTTCACGCAGTACCTCGATGGCCTGCGCCAGTTTTTCGGCAACGCCTATGCGCGCACCGAGCCGTATTTCCTCGATCGCCTGGAGATCGTTCGTGGGCCGTCGTCGGTGCTCTACGGCCAAGGCACGACGGGCGGCCTGATCGCGCTGACGTCGAAGCGTCCGCAGTTCACCCCGAGCCGCGAAGTGGACGTTCAGTTCGGCAACAACGCGCGCAAGCAGCTTGCCTTCGACTTCACCGGGCCGCTCGATGAGGCCGGTCACTGGGCTTATCGGCTGATCGGCGTGGTGCGCGACGCGGATGCGCAGGTCGCGCACGTTCGCGATGACCGCAAGGCCATCGCGCCATCGATCACGTGGCAGCCGGATGCCGACACGAGCTGGACGCTGCTCGCCAACCTGCAGTTCGACCGCAGCGGATCGACGCTGAACTTCCTGCCGCATGCCGGCACGCTCCTGCCCAATCCGAACGGACGCATCCGTACCGATCGCTTCGTGAGCGAGCCCGGCTTCGATCGCTACAACACCGACCAGCGCTCGATCACCTCGCTGTTCGAGCATCGCTTCAACGATACGTGGAAGTTCGTCCAGAACGCGCGCTATTCGCACGACAACGTGGACTACCGCTCGCTTTACCCGAACGTGTACTCGAATCCGTCGTACCCGTTCCTCGACGACGCGCAGCGCACGGTCTCACGCTATAGCTATGTCTCGATCGACAGGCATAAGCGCCTGACCACGGACTCGCACGCCGAGGCCGACATCGATCTGGCCGGCATGCATCACCGTATCCTGATCGGCATCGACCTCGCCCATTCGCATACGGACTCGCGCCAGGGTAACGGCTTCGACGAGGTGCCCTTCGATCTGTATGCGCCCGTCTATGGCAATGGCTTCGTCGCCCCCGACATCTTCCCGGTGGCCTCGAGCCGCACGCGCCAGACCGGTGTTTACCTGCAGGACCAGATCAACTGGGGAGAGCACTGGATCGGCACGGTGGGTATTCGTCATGATCGGGCCACCTTGACGACGGGCGACACACGCTCGGTGGATAACGCCACGACGGCCCGCTATGGCGTCATGTATCGGTTCGACAACGGACTGGTACCGTATGTCAGCTATACGGAGTCGTTCCAGCCGCTGGATAGCCTGGACTTCTATAACCGCCCGTACGAGCCACTCCGTGGCAAACAGTACGAAGCGGGCGTGAAGTACCAGCCGGTCGGCAGCGCCACCTTGATCACGGCGACGTATTACGACCTGCGTGAAGAGAATCGTCTGGCGCCGGATCCCACCAACCCGCTGAACCAGGTCCAGGCCGGTCGCGCGAGGACGCGCGGCGTGGAACTCGAGGCCTCGACGCGTGTCGCCAGTCACGTCGACCTCATCGGGACCTATACCTGGACCAAGGCACGGCCCGACGACGGCACGATCGTCGCCGGACTGCCGAAGAACCAGGCCTCGGCATGGGGCGTGTATCACGTCGACGATGCGGATGGCGATGGCCTGAGTTTCGGCATCGGCGCGCGCTACATCGGCGTGAATTACGATGAGACGGGCACGCTCCGTGTGCCCGACAAGACGCTGCTCGATGCGATGGTTGCCTATACGCAGGGTCCGTGGCGATTTGCCGTCAATGCGGCCAACGTCACCGACCAGGCGTACAACGCGAGCTGTCTCGCGCGCGGCGATTGCTTCTATGGTCCGCGGCGCAGCATCGTCGGTTCCGTACGCTATCGATTCTGATACGCCGTCGTCCCCTTTGGACGGCCAGACCGGCTAGGATCGATGGTTCGATAACGTCGAACCGGAGATCGCGATGGGGTTTCGCAAGATGATCGGCAGCGCGGCCATGGCTGCGCTGCTGTCCACGGGTGCGCTGGCTGCACCACCTCCCGGCTATTCGGGGAACCCGGTGTTTCCCGGATGGTATGCGGATCCCGAGGCCGCGATATTCGGCGACCAGTACTGGATCTATCCGACCACGTCGCTCGCCTATAGCGAGCAGGTCGGATTCGACGCATTTTCCTCGCCCGATCTGGTGCACTGGACCAAACACGCCGACGTGCTCGACATGAAGGCGATCCCCTGGGCGAAGAAAGCGTTGTGGGCGCCAGCCCTGGTCGAGAAGGGCGGCAAGTACTATTTCTTCTTCGCCGCCAATGACATCCAGAACGACAAAGAGCTGGGCGGTATCGGCGTGGCGGTGGCCGACAAGCCGGAGGGACCGTTCAAGGACCTGTTGGGTAAGCCACTGGTCGGCGCCTTCCATAACGGCGCGCAGCCGATCGACCAGTTCGTCTTCCGTGACGACGACGGCACGTATTACATGATCTATGGTGGCTGGAAGCACGCCAACATCGTCAAGCTCAAGCCGGATTTCACCGGCGTCGAGCCGATGGCCGATGGCACGGTGTTCAAGGAGATCACGCCAAGCCCCGAGTACGTCGAAGGCCCGCTGATGTTCAAGCGCAACGGGCACTACTACTTCATGTGGTCCGAAGGTGGGTGGGGCGGACCCAACTACTCGGTGGCTTACGCGATCGGCGACTCACCGATGGGACCGTTCAAGAACATGGGGACGATCCTCAAGCAGGACCCGAAGGTTGCCACCGGTGCCGGGCATCACTCCGTCTTCCACGTGGCCAGCGACGACAGCTGGTACATCGTGTACCACCGTCATCCGCTCGGCGACACCAAGGCCAACGACCGCGTGACCTCGATCGATGTCATGTCGTTCGACAAGGACGGAAAGATCCTTCCGGTGAAGATCACCAACGAAGGCGTCAAGGCGCATCCCCTGCGCTGATCCGCTCAGTGGATCGTCACGATCACCTTGCCGGCCGGGCGGCCGCTCTCGACGAGGTCGAGGGCGGCGTTACCATCCGCCAGTCGAAAGCGTTGCGCGGAGAGCACGGGCCGTAGCTTGCCCGTGTCGGCCAGGCGCGTCGCTTCAGCCATGATGTGGCCGTGCTGTTCGCGTCCGTTGCCGGTCAGCAGCGGCATCAGCGTGAACACGCCCGAGTACGTCGCGGCACGGAAGGACAGCGGCGCGAGAGCATGCGTGCCCCAGCCGAGGCTGCTGACGACGTGGCCGCCATAGCGGCGCGCGGCGACGAAGGAGGCGTCGAGCGTTGCGCCGCCGAGGGTGTCGTAGACGATGTCGAAGCCGTCGCCCTGCGTGTTCTCGTTGACGATGGCCTCGATGTCCTTCTCGTGGCGGTCGATGGCGGTCGCACCCATCGCGGCGATCGTCGCCAGCTGGCTGGCGCTACCGGTCGCCACGACACGTGCGCCAAGCGCCACCGCCAGTTGGACGGCCATGCTGCCGACACCGCCTGCCCCGCCGTGCACCAGCACGGTCTGTCCGGCCTGGATCTTCGCGCGATCGACCAGCCCTTCCCAGGCCGTGATGAAGCCGAGCGGCAGCGCGGCCGCGTCTGCGAGGGGCAGTCCCGAGGGGGCGAGGGCAAGGAGTCGCGCATCGACACTCGCGAACTCCGCCATGGAACCCTGCACCCCGCCGACGCCACCGGTCATCCCGTAGACGGCATCGCCTGGTGCGAAGCCCTCGACGCCTTCGCCCACGGCTTCCACCGTGCCCGACATATCGATGCCCAGCACGGCAGGCGCCGGCTGGCGTGCGTGCGCGGCCTGGCCGGCGCGGATCTTGGTGTCGAGCGGATTCAGGCCCGCGGCGAGGATGCGGACCAGTACCTCGCCTGGGCCGGCGATCGGTCGCGGAAGCTGCACGAGGGTGAGGGGCGACCCCGGTGCATCCAGGCGAAGGGCTGACATCGGACGTGAGGTGATCATGCGGAGCTCTGATGGGCGACGGCGTCGTCCTTGGTTCCTAAGGTAGTCCCTCGTTCGTGCATGGAGAATCGCCAGGATTGCACGACATCCATGCATAAATGCATGATGACGGCATGGAATGGAGCGATCTACGCATCTTCTTGGCCGTGGCCCGCAGCGGCACGCTTGGCGCCGCTGGCCGCGAGCTCGGCCAGACCCAGCCGACGATGGGCCGGCGTATCCGCGCGCTCGAGGCCGCCTTGGGGCAGACGCTGTTCCAGCGGACGAGCGAAGGCTTCCTTCTCACCGACGAAGGCGCTGCCGTGCTCGCCCATGCCGAGCGCATGGAGTCCGAAGCGCTTGGCATCGCCCGTGCGGCCAGCGGTCGACCCGGTGAACTGGACGGCAGCCTGCGCGTGTCCTCCTCGGACTGGTTCGGTTCGCACGTGCTCACCCACGCGGTCGCGTCGATGCATCGACGCCATCCCGCGGTGACGATCGAGCTGGTCACGGATGCGCGCCTGCTGAGCCTCGCGCGGCGCGAAGCCGACCTCGTGTTTCGTATCGCGCCCTTCGACGAGCCGGATATCGCCCAACGAAGACTCCTGCACATGCCGTATGCGGCCTACACAGCGACGACGGGCGACGACACCTCGCCACGCCAGCGCATCACGATGGACACGGCCTTCGGCGACATGCCCGATGTCGCGTGGTTAGCCGCGCGCCTGCCAGGAAGCGCGGTCGCGTTTCGTAGCAACAGCCGCGAAGCGCAGGCGCGTGCCTGCGCCCTCGGTGTCGGCATCGCCGTGTTGCCTTGTCCGCTAGGCGATGCGACGCCGGGTCTTCGCCGTATCGATCTGGGCGATGAGGCCCCGGGTCGCGATGTTTGGCTCGGCTATCACACGGACCTGCGCCATCTGCCGCGTCTGCGTGCCTTTGTCGAAGAAGTGCTTCGTGCGACGACGGCGCTGTAGCGCCGCCACTGCCTGCACCTGTGGGAGCCGATTCATCGGCGATGCTTTTCGGTCTCACCGCTCCGTAGGCTTTTCGCCGCTGAAGCGGCTCCCACACGTGCCTGTTCGCCGATGAATCGGCTCCTGCAGGAGGCCGACTTACTTTCTGACGTCGTCGACGATCTCGAGGTGTGGGAATGCCTTGCGCACGCACGCCACGTAGTCTCCGGGTTTCAGCCCGGAAAACGGTGTCTGGTAACCGACCAGCTTGCAGCCGGCCTGTTCGGTCCAGTTGTTCTCCCAATAAATAGGCAAGGCCCCGGCACCCCCCTCGGCAAACTGCTTCATGCCCTTGCAGCCGAGCACTTCATCCGCCGGAACCGGCACGCCCAGCGTCGCGGCGAAGGCGCGGTAATACGTGATGCGATTGGCCGACTGCGCATGTTCGGCGCTACCGCCGCATTCCACCCCGCCGTTGATGATCTGCGTGGTTATGCCGAAACCCGGCACGAGGCCTGCAGAGCGATCCGCTTCGTTGGGATGCCAGGTGCCGTCGATCACGTGCAACATCGACGGCTTGGGCGGCTGCGGGTAGGTGAAGAAGAAGGTCGCGCTGGCGAAGTTGAGCCAGGTGTCCGCCACACGCTCTGGTGCATCCAGCAGCGAGCCCACATCGCCGTACATCGCCTCGGAGAAGGGACCGTAGTTGTAGTTGTACGAGAGCTGCTTCGCGCCGCGACCGAAGTAGCTCTTGAACGCACCATCCGGGTAGGTGCCGCACGGCCAGGTCTCGGCAATCCAGCCGTCGACCTTGCACTCGCCGTTGTAGCCGTCCCGTGCACCCTCGTTCCAGCCCATTTCGCGTACATACGCGAGCGCCTGGCGGTATTCCTCGATCGGACGCCAGGATTCGTGTGCACCAGTTTCCTGGGCGAAGTGCGCGAACATCGTCGCCAGCGTCTTGCGGCAGATGGCATCGGCGTCGCGACCGTCCTTGTAGTCGTCGCAAACGGCCGGGAACTTCGCGACGGCCTGGAGGAATCCACGATAGGTGTACTCCGGCGCACGCAGCGGGAAAAGGTAGTCGAATCGAGTTTCGTCGACGATCGCTTCGACGCGACGCACGTTGACCGGATTGTGCGACCGTCCGGGCGCCACGGCTTCCACGCTGGCGTTGTCCAGCGTGCGAATGGACGCCCTTACGGCGGCCATCAGCGCATCGGCGGTGAGGCGCGCTTCATCGGCGAGCAGCTCGCTCAGCAACACCCGGCCCGGCTGGCCAGGATCCGGTTTGCCTGGGTCGACCGGGTCGCCGCCGGGACAGCCGGTCGGTGATCCCTGCCCGGTGCGTTCCCACGGCGTATCCCAGGGATTCGCGGCGTTATCGACTTCGGCGGGCGTGTGACCGGCTTCCACCCACCACTTGGCCCGGAAGCGGTCGTTCTTGTAGGTGACGACGCAGTTCTCGGTATAGGTGCGGTGCGGATCGTAATCCAGCGCAAGTGAGACGCTGGGTGCCGCGAGCGCGGCGAGTGTGGCGAGCGCGAGGGTAGGGCGGATCGCCCGGTGGTGCGGGATCTTCATGTTGGCCTCCATGCGGCGATGTCTTCTGGATGCGCTGCGCCATGGCAGTGCGTGACCAGAGTATTCGGCCACATTTGGCGGCGAATATCGGATATGTCTGATTTCCCGTGGCCATCTGCGCGCGGAGCGCAGCACGGCGTCACTTTCAGCAAAGCTGTGAATTTCAACGAGTACGCGACACGCCGCACCGCACCATGACAACCGACATTTCAACCCGCAAGGATTGGTTACAATCGGCTCACGGGCAGGGGACGACGTCCCCGATGGGAGTAAGTGAGCATGCGTTACGAGAAAGGTCACAAGGAGCAGACTCGACAGAAGATCGTCGAAGCCGCCTCCGAACGTTTTCGTGCCGACGGTATCGATGCCGTCGGCGTGGTCAGCCTGATGAACGACGTCGGCCTGACCCAGGGTGGTTTCTACAACCACTTCGGGTCGAAGGAAGACCTCGTCCGGGAGAGCGTCGCCAATGGTGCCAGCAGCGCCGCCGAACGGATGGCCGCGCGCATCGCCGCCTCTCGCGGCGAGGGGTACCGGGCGCTGGTCAACGGGTATCTCTCGGTGGACCATCGCGACCATCCGGAGACTGGCTGCGTCGCCGCGGCACTGTCGGCCGAGATGGGCCGCCGGCCCGTCGAGACCCGGGCCGCCTTCACCGAGGGCTTCAGCGAGATGGTCGATGTGATCGCCGGCACGCTGCCGGATACGGTCCGCGGCAAGCGTCGCCGCACGCTGTCGATGGCGGTGTTCGCCTCGATGGTTGGCTCGTTGTCGCTGTCGCGCGCCGTGGCCGAGCCGGCCCTGTCGGACGAGATCCTTGCGCTGGGCCGTCAGTCCGCGCTGGAATTGATCGAAGCGGGTTGACCTCCACGGCGGTGGTTTGGTCCAAATACGTGGATTCCGGCCGCATGCAAAGCGTGATATTCGGCGTAACCTGACAGCCTGTTTGTGAGTCAGCCAATGGGGCCCTCGCGCCCCACCAGCCGAGGAAAATCTATGGTTACGTTGCGCGTGAATGGCGAGGAACGTCAGGCCGACGTCCCGCCGGATATGCCGTTGCTCTGGGTGTTGCGCGACGTGATCGGCCTGACCGGCACGAAGTTCGGTTGCGGCATCGCGCAGTGCGGTGCCTGCACGGTGCACCTGGATGGCCAGCCCGTCCGTTCCTGCCAGCTGCCCGTGTCGGCCGTGGGCGATCGCGCCGTGACCACCATCGAAGCGATCGGCCAGACGCCCGAAGGGGCGAAGGTGCAACAGGCCTGGCTGGCCGTCGACGTCGTGCAGTGTGGTTATTGCCAGTCGGGGCAGATCATGTCCGCGACGGCGCTGCTGGCGCGCACGCCGAACCCGACCGACCAGGACATCGATACCGCGATGGCCGGCAACATCTGTCGTTGCGGCACCTACGTGCGTATCCGTGAGGCCATTAAACAGGCAGCGACAGGTCAGCCCCAGGGTCTCCAGGTCCTCGTCGACGGGAGCGCCGCATGAAGACGCGCATGCCCCCCGACACCGACATCGACAGCGGTCGACGTGCCGTGATGAAACTGGCAGGCGGCGGCCTCGCCGTCGCCTTCCTGTGGACGGCGGGCCTCGGTCCTGCCGTTGCCCAGATGAATCCACGCCGGCAGGCGGCGGATGAGGCGGCCGCCGCAGCGGATGGCAATCCGCCCTTCGCTCCGAATGCATTCATTCGCATCGATGCCGATGGCAGCGTGCGACTGGTGATGCCTAGCGCGGAAATGGGCCAGGCCATCTATACCGGCATCTCGATGATGCTCGCCGAAGAGCTCGGTGTCGGGCTCGACCAGATCAAGGTCGAGCATTCGATCGCGAGCGATGCGCTCTACGGGATCGCCTTGCTCGGCGGCGGCCAGATCACTGGTGGCTCGACGAGCACGCGCGGGCAATGGCAGTCGCTGCGCGAGGCGGGTGCGGTTGCCCGCGAGATGCTCGTCGCTGCCGCCGCCGCGCAATGGCATGTCGATCCTGCCAGCTGTTCGGTGGCGCGCGGCACGATCACCCACGCTGCCTCCGGTCGCACGCTCGGCTTCGGTGCCGTGGCGGAAGCGGCAGGAAAGTTGCCGCAGCCGGCAACCGTCACGCTGAAGGATCCCAAAGATTTCACCGTCATCGGCAAGCCGTTGCGCCGTGTGGATTCTCCCGACAAAGTCAACGGCGGCACGCAGTTCGGCATCGACGTGAAAGTGCCGGGCATGAAGTACGCGGCGGTGCGCACGAGTCCCGAACTGGCCGGCACCCTCGGCAGCGTCGACGACACCAAGGCGCGCGCGATTCCCGGTGTCATCGACGTGATCAAACTCGACAACGCCGTCGCCGTGGTTGGCGAGCACTACTGGGCCGCCCATCGTGGCCTGGATGCGCTGGAGATCGAATGGCGGAAGGGTGTCAACGCGCACCTGGATACCGCCACCCTGGTCGGTGCGCTGCAGGAAAGCTCACGCACGGGTCCGGCACTCGTCGGCCGCCAGCCGAAAGGTGAGGCGGCGGCCGGCGGCAAGGCCGTCGAGATGACCTTCGTCTCGCCGATGCTGGCGCATGCGCCGATGGAACCGCTCAACGCCACGGTGCACGTCACCCCGGGCAAGTGCGAGGTCTGGACGGGGACCCAGGTGCCCACGCGTGTGCAGAAGGAGGCCGCACGCATCTGTGGCATTCCGCTGGAGGCGGTGACGGTCAACAACCAATACCTCGGCGGTGGCTTCGGCCGGCGCCTGGAAACCGACCAGGTCGAGCAGGCGGTCGCCTTCGCCAAACAGGTGGCGTATCCGCTGAAAGTGATCTGGAGTCGCGAGGAGGACATTCGTCACGATCGCGTTCGCCCGCTCTACTTCGATCGCATCTCGGCCACCCTCGGCGACGACGGCAAGCCGACGTCATGGAAGCACCGCATTACCAGCGGTACCGTGCTCGGGCGCTGGTTGCCGGCGGCCATGGGCAAGGACGGCATGGACAGCGACGCCATCGAATCGGCGGCGGACCTGCCCTATGACATGGATAACGTGCTCGTGGAATGGGTGCGTCACGAGATGCCGCCCGGCCTCGTGGTCGGCTGGTGGCGTGGTGTCGGGCCCACCCACAACCTGTTCATCGTCGAGAGCTTCATCGATCATCTGGCGCAAACCGCCGGAAAAGATCCACTCGCCTACCGACGCTCGCTGATGAAGCCGGGCTCGCGACCGCTCGGCGTGCTGGACCTCGCCGCGGAGAAGATCGGCTGGGGCCGGCAGCCGTTGCCTGCACGGGTCGGCCGCGGCATCGCGGTGGCGTCGCCGTTCGGCAGCCATGTCTGCGCCATCGTCGAGGTCGAAGTCACCGCGCAAGGCGTGCTGCGTCTGCGTCGCGCGGTGGTCGCGGTCGATGTCGGCATCGCCATCAATCCGAGCTCCATCCAGGCGCAGGTGCAGGGCGGACTGTTATTCGGACTGAGTGCGGCGATGTTCAACGGCATCACGCTCAAGGACGGCATGATCGAGCAGAGCAACTTCCACGATTACCGCACGTTGCGTATCAACGAAGCGCCGGTGATGGAGGTGTACACCGTGAACAGCAGCGAGTCGCCGGGCGGGCTCGGTGAGGTTGGCACGGCCATCGCGGCGCCCGCGCTCGCCAATGCGATCTACGCCGCCACCGGCGTGCGCCTCAGCGAGCTTCCGGTGACGCGCACGTCGCTGGTGGAATCGGCCGAGGCCCTCAAACACGTCGCCGAGATCGGGACCGGAAAGGGAGACGTCGCATGAAGCGCTTCCTCATCCTCGTCGTGCTGCTCCTGATCATTGGCACGGTGGCGTACTTCGCCCTCAATCGAACGGACTCGGCCGACGGTACGTCACCCATTATCGCCGGTGCGCCCTCGAATGCCGATCCGGTGGTACGGGGCGAATACCTGGCACGCGCGGCCGACTGCATCGCCTGCCATACCGTTCCGGAGACCGGTAAAGCCTTCGCCGGCGGCCTGCCGTTCAAGCTGCCTTTCGGCACCATCTACTCCTCCAACATCACGGCGGATGTCGAGACCGGCATCGGCAGCTGGAGCGACGACGACTTCGTGCGGGCCGTACGCGAGGGCGTGCGCAAGGACGGCAAGCATCTTTATCCGGCCTTCCCGTACACCGCATACACCCAGCTCAGCCGTGCAGACGTGCTGGCGATCAAGGCCTACCTGTTCACGCTGCCGAAGGTGAATCAGCCGGAGCGGCCCAACGATCTCGGTTTCCCCTTCAACCAGCGCTGGGCAATGGGTTTTTGGAACGCGGCGTTCTTCCGCAGCCAGCGCTTCCAGAACGATCCGTCGAAAACGCCCGAGTGGAACGCCGGCGCTTATCTTGCCGGTCCGCTCGGTCACTGCGCGGAATGCCACACGCCGCGCAACCTGGGCTTCGGCCTGAAGCACGGCGAGTCGTTGGCCGGGGCGGAGCTGCAGGGCTGGCGCGCGTGGAACATCACATCCGACCCAACGCATGGCGTCGGCAAATGGAGTGACGAAGCGCTGACGCAGTACCTGCGTACGGGGCATACCGAAGGACACGCTTCGGCCATGGGCCCGATGGGCGAGGCCGTCGCACACAGCCTGCAGTTCCTGAAGCCGGAAGACACCGCGGCACTGGTGACCTGGCTACGTACGGTTCCGGCTCGCGAGGGCAAGGATCCGATCATGGTCGATACGGCACCGAAGGCCATGGTGGCATCCACCGCCGTCGCGCCGGGTGGTGACGTGGAAGGGGTGAACGCGGAGGGCCGACGCCTGTTCGAAGGCGCCTGTGCCAGCTGTCACCAGTGGAATGGCGCGGGCCAGCAGACCCCCTATGCCGGTCTGGCCGGAACGCGTGGCGTCAACGATCCGAAGGGTCTGAATGTCACGCAGGCGATCCTGCATGGGGTGACCATGCGCATCGGCGAAACGGACGTCTACATGCCAGCCTTCGGGCAGGGTTACAGCGATCCCGAAGTGGCCGCGCTGGCCAACTTCGTGATCGGGCACTTCGGTGGCAAGCAAGGGACGGTCACGGCGGACGACGTGGCCAAGCGACGCGACCTGTAAAGCGAATCGGTCAGTGTGCGGGAACCGGCGGTTTGCCCATGGCGGCCGTCTTCTCGGCGATCTTTGCCTTGATTGAAGGAATGGCGGCGAGCGCGGCACGCTCGCCCTCGAGGATGGCCACGTTCTTCTGGTCGAAGTCGGTCGGGCCGATCTGACCGACCTTCGGCCGAATCACGATATCCGCACGGCCAAGCTCCTGCTCGGCCAGCTTGCGACCCATGATGGTGATCGACTGGCCGACGATGCCGACCATGCCCGCAGGATTGTTGCCGTCGGGACGTGCCGAGATATCCACGGCGATCACGATGTCCGCACCGAGCTGGCGCGCGGCATCGACGGGCACGGGACTGACTACGCCGCCGTCGACGAAGTGCTTGCCGTTGATCTCCACCGGCTCGAACACCCCGGGAATGCTGCTGGACGCGCGTACGGCCTGGCCGGCGTTGCCGCGGACGAAGATCGCCCGCTCGCCGGTTTCCAGTTCGGTGGCCACCGCGGCGAACGGCGTGTGCAGCTTCTCGATCGGCGTGTTCTTCAGCAGGTCGTTGACGTAATCCTGCAGCTTCTGGCCCTGCACCATGCCGCCGGAGAAGAAGCGAACGTCGCGGATCTTGCCTTCGTCCAGCGAGAAGGCCGTTTCCTGCAGCTGGAAGGCATCCATGCCGCTGGCGTAGAGGACGCCCACGACGCTGCCGGCGCTGGTGCCGGAGACCACGTCCACATGGATGCCGCTGGCTTCCAGCATCTTGATCACGCCGATATGGGCGAAGCCCTTGGCGGCACCGCCGCCGAGCGCCAGGCCAATCCGCGGCTTGGCGGCCAGCACGGGCACGGCGTTGTCCGGACGGGCATCCGGCTTCGTGCCGCCGAAGCAGCCGCAAAGCAGGGTGGCGAGAACCAGCGGAAGCCAGGTGCGGGCGCGAAGCGTCATGAGGGCGGACCGAGAGGGGGCTGGCGGATCATCGGGCACCGGCGCGGCGCACGAATGACAGGTAAGTGGCGGAAACCGGGCGGCAGGACGCCGCCCGGTCGTTGCTTCAGTCGCGCGTGTCGTCGGCTTCGACGTGGTACCGGGTGGCGATCTCGATCTCGTGCTTCGAGCCGAGGAACACCGGCACGCGCTGGTGCAGGGCGGTCGGCTGCAGGCTCATGATCGGCTCGCGGCCCGTGGTCGCCGCGCCGCCGGCCTGCTCGACGATGAAGGCCATGGGGTTGGCTTCATACATCAGGCGCAGCTTGCCGGTGCCACCCTTGGCGGTGATCTTCGCATCCAGCGGATAGATGAAGACGCCGCCGCGGGTGATGATGCGATGGACGTCGGCCACCATCGAGGCGACCCAGCGCATGTTGAAGTCGCGCCCACGCGGGCCGGTCGCGCCGGCGAGCAATTCGCCGATGTAGCGCTGCATCGGGGCTTCCCAGTGGCGCTGGTTCGACATATTGATGGCGAACTCGGCCGTCTCGTCGGGAATCGTGATGCCCCGGCGCGTCAGTACGAAGCTGCCGTGCTCACGATCGAGGGTGAACTCGTGCACGCCATGGCCGAAGGTCAGCACGAGCACGGTGCTCGGGCCATAGACCACGTAGCCGGCGGCAGCCTGGTCGGTGCCGGGTTGGAGGAAGTCCTCCGTCGTCGGCTCGGTGACGCCATCCGGGCAGCGCAGCACCGAGAAGATCGTACCGACCGACACATTCACGTCGATGTTCGACGAGCCGTCGAGCGGATCGAAGAGCAGCAGGTAGTTGCCCTTGGGATACGCATCGGGGATCGGCTGCGGATCTTCCATCTCTTCCGAGGCGCAGGCGGCGAGGTGACCGCCCCAGGCGTTGGCCTCGAGCAGGATCTCGTTGGAGATCACGTCCAGCTTCTTCTGCGCCTCGCCCTGCACGTTGTCCGAGCCGGCGTTGCCGAGCACGCCGCCGAGGGCACCCTTGCCGGTCGCGACGGAGATGCGCTTGCAGGCGCGTGCCACCACCTCGATGAGGAGGCTGAGCTGGGCGTTGATGTGCCCCTCGCGCTTCTCTTCGATCAGGAACTGGATCAATGAAATCGGTTTCGTCATCGGGACGGACTCAGGCGCTAAACCACCCATTGTCCGGGTGCCGGGTGAACGGCGCCAGAGGGCTGCTGACAGAACGCTGTCAGCAGCCCTCGCGCAGACTGTCCCTCTACCGAAGCAACGGGGAGGGAAGTCGCATGAATCGTTTTCTCGATCGTGTCGCCGTGCTCTACGCGCCGCTCGGGCGCCGGGGACTGTTGATGGATGGGCAATACCGGTTCGCGCCCAACGACGGGCGGCTGCCGTTGCCACGTAACGGCTCCGCGCCCGCCAGGCCGGCTTCGAAGATCGCCACCAAGACCACCAGGGAGTTACACGCATGAATGCCAGTCGGATCAAGTTCCACCACGCGCCGAACAGCCGTTCGGGAAGCACCCTGATGCTGCTCGAGGAGCTGGGCGCGCAGTACGACATCCATGTGATGAACCTGGTCGAGGGCGAGCAGCGCCAGCCGGCGTATCTGAAGGTCAATCCGATGGGCAAGGTGCCCGCCATCGAGCACCTGGGTGGCCTGGTCACCGAACGGCCGGCGATCTTCACCTACCTCGCCGACCTGTTCCCGGAAGCTGGCCTCGCGCCTGGCCTTGGCGATCCGCTGCGCGGTCCGTACCTGCGCTGGCTGTCCTTCTACGGCTCCTGCTTCGAGCCGGCGGTGATGGACCGCTTCATGAAACACGAGCCGGCGCCGACCTCGACCTGCCCCTACGGCGACTTCGATACGGTCATGGACATGCTCGAGGCCCAGCTGGCTACGGGTCCCTGGATGTTCGGCGATCGGTTCACCGCCGCGGACATCCTCTGGGCCAGCGCCCTGGACTGGACCATGCGCTTCGGCATCGTGCCGCGTCGCGATGTGTTCGAGGCTTACGTGGCCCGCCTGATGGCCCGGCCGGCCATCTGCCGCGCCACCGGGCAGGACGCCGCCCTGGCTCGCGCGCAGACCCTCGCGGTCGCGTGAGCGAGTGGATATGCGCTGCCATGACATGCATCGCTTCCCGCGCGCCGCGCGGGAAGCGATGATTCGGGTATGCGCCGCGCCGACCGCCTGTTCCTCATCATCAACGCTCTCCGGGGGCGACGCACAGCCTTGCCTGCCCGCCAGCTGGCCAGCACGCTCGAAGTCTCGTTACGTACCGTCTATCGCGATGTCGCCGACCTCCAGCTCTCCGGTGTCCCGATCGAAGGGGAGGCCGGCGTCGGCTATGTCCTGCGCAAGGGTTCGGACATCCCACCGCTGATGTTCTCGGCCGACGAACTCGAAGCGCTCGTGGCCGGCACCCGCTTCGTCCGGGCGTTCGCGGGCGAACGGCTGGCGCGCGAGGCACAGGCGGCACTTATCAAGATCGAGGCGGTGCTGCCGCCCGATCTTCGCGAGCGCTCGGCGCAATCGAAGATCTTCGCGCCGATCTGGAGAGACCCCTTCCAGAACCAGGTCGCCGTGATGCTCGACCGCCTGCATGCGGCCATCGTCGGGCACTGCGTGCTGTGCCTGGACTACCGCGATGCCGAGGGGCGTACCTCCACGCGCGAAGTGGAGCCGCTCTGCCTCTCCTTCTGGGGTGGCGCGTGGACGCTGGGCACCTGGTGCCGGCATCGACAGGCGTTCCGCAATTTCCGTCCCGATCGCATCGAGGGTTGCCGTGACGAGGGCCAGACGTTTACCGATCAGCCGGGGCGCGACCTGAAGGCCTACCTTGACACCATGCGAGGGCACTACGCGGGACTGGAATGACCGGGAATGCGATGATCGGGGTTTTCCCGTCAACGGTCTCCTGCATGTCTCCCTGGATCCGCGCCATCGCCTTCGCCGGTATGTTCGCCGCTACCGCCCACGCCGCCACGCCCACCGCGTCGCCGGACGAGGCCTTCAAGGGCATCTATACGAAGGAATGGAGCTGGCGTAACGGGCAGGCCGGCATCCTCACCTCGGGTGAAGCGCAGCCTGGTGACGGTCGGCTGGATACGGTGGATGCCGCCAGCCAGGCGCGGCGCCTGGCTTACTGGAACGATGTGCTGGCGCAGCTCGATCGCATCGACCCGCGCAGCCTCAGCGGCACGGTTCGCGTGGACTACGCGGTGTACCACGAGCAGATCTTCAATCTCGCGGCCGCACAGCGCTTTGCCCAGTGGCAGATGCCGTTCAACAGCGACTCGGCGTTCTGGTCCGACGTAGGCTACGTGCTACATGGCGACGACCTGCGCACGCGCGAGGACTACCGGCACTACATCGAGCGCGTGCGGCAGATTCCGGCCTATATGGATCAGGAAATCGCCAACATGCGCCTCGGGCTGGCGCGTGGCTTCACCGTGCCGCGCGACGTGCTCGATGGACGCGATGTCTCGATCGCTGCCGTGGCCGAGCTGAAGAACCCGGAAGACAGTGCGCTCTACAAGCCCTTCAAGACCCTGCCCAAGTCCTTGCCTGCCAAGGACGCCGAAGCGCTTCGCGCCGACGCACGCAGCGCGATCGCCCAGGGCGTGATTCCCGCCTACGGCAAGCTCTTGACCTTCTTCCGCACCGAGTACGTGCCGAAGGCGCGACCCACGCTGGCCGCGGAATCGCTGCCGGACGGCAAGGCGTACTACCGCCAGCAGATCCGCGAGTACACCACGTTGGACCTTTCGCCCGACGAGATCCATGCGATCGGCCTGCGCGAGGTGGCGAAGATCCATGAAGCCATGCTCGAGACGATGAAGGACACCGGTTTCAAGGGGGACTTCCCGGCGTTCCTGCAATTCCTGCGCACCGATCCCCAGTTCTATGCGAAGACACCGGACGAGTTGCTCATGCGCACGGCGTGGGTGGCCAAGCAGGTGGACGGCAAGCTGGGCAAGTACTTCGGCCTGCTGCCTCGCCAGCGCTTTGCGATCGAACCCGTTCCGGCAGACATCGCGCCGTACTACACCTCGGGCCGTGGCGGTGCGGACGTCTATCTGGTCAATACCTATGACCTGCCGTCGCGCCCCCTCTTCAACATGCCGGCGCTGACCCTGCACGAGTCGATGCCGGGTCATGCCCTGCAGCTGGGGCTGTCGGCCGAACAGGACGGGCTGCCGCCGTTCCGTCGTGACGGCTACATCTCGGCCTACGGTGAGGGCTGGGCGCTTTACTCCGAGTATCTCGGCGAGGAAATGGGCATCTACCACACGCCCTACGAGCACTTCGGCTACCTCACCTACCAGATGTGGCGTGCCTGCCGTCTGGTTGTCGACACCGGCATCCATCACCTGGGCTGGACGCGCCAGCAGGCGATCGACTACCTCACGCAGAACACCGCCCTCAGCCAGCGCGAGATCGCCAACGAGGTGGATCGCTACATCAGCTGGCCCGGGCAGGCGCTGTCCTATGAACTGGGCTACCTGAAGATTCGCGAGCTTCGCGAGCGCGCCGAAGCGCAGTTGGGCGAGAAATTCGACCTTCGCGCCTTCCACGACACCGTCCTCGCCCTGGGCTCGGTACCGCTGCCGGTGCTCGAGCAACACGTCGACGCCTGGATCGCCTCCAAGAAATAAGGAAATGTAGGAGCCGCTTCAGCGGCGAAAAGCCAACGAAGCGGCTTAGCCGCAAGCTCCCCCATCCCAGATGAGCTCTGGCCCGCTGCCGCGGGATCGCCGATGAATCGGCTCCCACAAGGGCACATGTCCACCGATCTTTCCGTGACTCAGGTACACCTATGGGGTATATTGCCAAATAACTCCACAGGTAGAGCAGCGATGCATTCAGTCATCCACGCCGAACCCCTACCCACCGGCGACCTCGGCGGTCCCGCATTGCGGGCCTTTTTCGCCTTGGCCGAACGCTGGAAGCTCCGCGTCACCGAGCAGCGCACCCTGCTCGGCGACCCGCCCGAGTCGACGTACTTCAAGTGGAAGAAACAGCAGGACGGCACGCCCTCCCGCGACGTCATCGAGCGAATCAGCTACCTGCTCGGTATCTGGAAGGACCTCCAGATCCTCTTTCCCGATCCCGCCCAGGCCGATGCCTGGCTACGAAAGCCCAATGACGCCTCATTGTTCGGGGGGCGCCCCGCCCTCGATCGCATGCTTTCAGGCAACGTCGCCGACCTCTACGTGGTCCGTCAGTACCTGGACGCCCAGCGCGGCTGGAACGGGTGAGCGCCCCACCCTCAGGCAGAAGCCGCGTCAGCGGCGATGGGGGCTCGCCGCAACCTCCCCTCCGTCGCATCCGCTGGACGCACGCCTACCGCATCGTTCCCAGCCGGTTCCCACCAGTGGGCCTGTTCGACCGGATTGCCGATCCGAAGGACATCGATGCGGTCATGGCGATCGAGTCGCTGACCAATCCACGCCTGCGGGATGAAATCGGCGCCCTGAGCCTGGTTCCACCAGGCCGACGTGTCTCTGGACCCGGTACGACGCCGATCATGGCGGCCTTTGCGCACGTCCCGCCTGAGGGCAGTCGCTTTTCCGATGGGCACTGGGGCGCGTTCTACGCCGCGCACAGCATCGCCACGGCGATCGAGGAAACCGTCTTCCATCGCGAAGCCTTCCTTACGGCCACGCACGAGCCGCCGACCGACGTGCAGGTGCGCTGCTACAAGACGGCCATCGCAGGAAAACTGCACGACATTCGTGGCGGCTGGCCGGCGGAGCACGATCCCGACTCGTACACCGCCAGCATGAGGCTGGCCCGTCGCCTGCGCGACGAGGGCTCGAACGGCATCGTCTACGACAGCGCGCGCCACGAAGGCGGCGAATGCGTTGCCGTGTTCTATCCCGACCTGGTTGCCCCTTGCATACAGGCCGAGCACCTCATTTATCGCTGGAACGGTGCGCGCGTCGAGGCCGTGCTGAAGGTGACACCCGTCGAACGCCAGGGGTTACCTCGTCGACCGTAAGCGGTTACGGTGTTTCGAATGACCCGCCTGACGATCCTCCTCATCCTTTTCGTTTTTTCCTTCGGTGCTCTTGCCAAAGAGGCCGACCACGACCGATGGAATGCCGATATCCAGGCCTTCGAGGCCTCGGACAAAGCCAATCCTCCGCCCGCCAACGCCGTGCTCTTCATCGGCAGTTCGTCGATCCGCTTCTGGAAGACGCTCCCCACGGATTTCCCGGGTTATCGCGTCATCAACCGTGGCTTTGGTGGTTCCGACCTGGACGATTCCACCGCCTTCGCCGAGCGCATCGTGGAGCCTTACCACCCCGCGGCCCTGGTGATGTATGCCGGCGACAACGATCTGCAAGGTGGCGATTCGCCGGAGCAGGTGCGCGACGATTTCGCCGCCTTCGTCGGCAAGGTCCGCCAGGCGCAGCCGCATCTGCCGATCGCCTTCATCGCCATCAAGCCCAGCGTCGCTCGCATCGCCCTGCTGCCGCAGATCCTGCAGGCCGATAAGCTCATCCGTGACTGGGCGATGACGCAGAGCAACGTCGCTTTCCTCGACGTGGTGCCGGCGATGCTCGACGCGCAGGGTCAGCCGAAGCCGGATCTGTTCATCGACGATGGGTTACATATGACAGCGAAGGGCTATGCGCTGTGGGTTGCACAGGTGAAGCCGTGGCTCGCGGAGCACGCGATGGCCGCTGAAGATAAACGCAAGCAAAACGCGACCACCCCATGATGCGGGAACTTCACGCGATCGCCCTTATCTAAGTCTGTGATCGCCGAGAGGCGACCTGTTGTCAGACGACCGGCTTCCATTGGTCCTTCTGTCCCGGGTCCCGCTATTTCCCCTGATAGCCTGGACCCGACACCGACCCCGGCAGCTCCTCCCCTGGCTGCCGGGGTTTTATTTTTTCTGGGAGCCGCTTCAGCGGCGAAAGCTAGGTAGAAGCAAGCACCCATCGCCGGCACAGCCGGCTCCCACAGACATCCAGCTCTCACAGACACAACAAAACGGGCGGGCGAGTCATCGACCCACCCGCCCGCCAGGAAACGCGTCATATCTGAATCAGATGGTGCGGCTGCGACTCGCGTATGGCCGGATGGACGTGTCGAAAGCCCGCCACACGCCGTCGTTTCCTTCGATGTTCAGCACGATGTCGGAGAACGCATGGGTCTGCTCGATCCGCCGGGCTTCGCTTACCGCGCATTCCAGGGCGTCATCCCTCGAACAGAATTCACCGTATTCCGCTTCGTTCTTCTGCAACAGCCAGAGACCCGGACCCACGGACTCGAACGGAATATCGAAGACGACCACGATGGACACACCCTGTTCAGCGGAAAGTAAGCCCATCCTAGAGGCCCATTCGTTAGGGCATCGTTGAGATTCAGTTGTCAGCGCCTGAAGCGAAGCCCTCGCGGGTGCCACGGTGGAAGACGTGGTCGCCTGGAAGAACCTCGCCGGCCGCCACCGCCGAGCTATCGGCAAGCGTGCCGTAGATCGGTGTGAAGTCCGGACGCGTGGCGTCGAACAACTGGGCGAAATCATCGATGACGAAGTAGGTCTGCTGGAAGGTATCGATCCTGTAGCGCGTGTTCATCACACGCTCCAGGTCAAAGCCGATGCGGTTCGGCGCCGGGGAATCGATCGAGTAGATCGACTCGCCCTTGGAACTGACAATGCCCGCCCCGTAGATACGCAGGCCCTTGTCCGTCCGGATCAGGCCAAACTCCACCGTGTACCAGTAGAGGCGTGTCAGGTTCATCAGGGCTTCGGGGCCGATCGCATGCGCCTTCATGCCACCCTTGCCGTACGCCTGCATGTAGTCGGCGAACACCGGGTTGAGCAGCAGCGGCACGTGGCCGAAGAGGTCGTGGAACAGGTCCGGCTCGGAAAGGTAATCGAGCTGATCCGGCTTGCGGATCCACCAGCTGACCGGAAAACGGCGGTTGGCCAGATGGTCGAAAAATACCTCGTCCGGCAACAGGCCTTCCACGGCCACGACTTCCCAGCCGGTGGCGTCGCCCAGCACCTTGTTCAGCTCGGAAAAGCGCGGGATGCCGCCATCGCCCAGGCCGAAGCGCTCCACGCCGTCAAGAAACTCCTGGCAGGCGTACGCCGGCAGCAGCTCACGCTGACGCTTGTATAGCGTGTCCCAGACCTCGTGATCGGTCTTCGAGTAGCTCTCCCACGGCTGCTCCACGGTGCCGGTTGCATAGACGGGCACATAACCGCGATCGGTCTGCTGGTGTTCGACGCGACGGGGGGTGTCCATGGCGGGCCTCCTTGGGGCTGCTGCGGGTTATCGGAAAACCAGCTTAGCGGGGAACTGCCGCAATAGGCTTGTGTTGTTGCGCGCCAAAGGGCGTGTAGTGCAACATTGCATCTCCATTCAGGCCAATGGCGACAGAAACATGCAAGCGACCCTGGACCGCACGGACCTGCGCATTCTGGCCACCCTGCAAACCCACGGCCGGATCACCAATGCCGAACTGGCGGCGGAGATAAACCTTTCCCCCTCGGCCTGCCTGCGTCGCATGCAGAAGCTCGAGGCCGATGGCGTGATTGCGGGTTACGGCGCCCGCCTGGAACCGCGCTCGCTCGGCCTGGGGCTCCAGGCCTTCGTCCGGGTGCAGCTTTCCCGGCACGAGGCCGAGGCGATCGACCAGTTCACCGAGCGCGTGGCCGAATGGGACGAGGTGGTGTCCTGCTACGCCCTGACGGGTGACATGGACTACCTGCTTCAGGTCTACGTTGCGGACCTCGACGGATTCTCACGCTTTCTGCTCGATCGCCTCCTCAACGCGGCGGGCGTCGCCGACGTCAATACGAGCTTTGTCTTACGCACGGTCAAGGCTTCGACGGCCTTGCCGCTCGGTAACGTGGCGGTCTAGCAGATCGCAAGCCCGCGTCTCTTAAGAACAAAGACAACTTCCTCTAGCGGCACAGCCCAGCCATCGTTAATCTTGTGTTCTTGATGGAAGCCACCTCCGCCAACCTGAGCTCCCGCGACCGCATGCGTCCGCTTCGCTATCTATGGCGAATCCCGCTGGTGTTGCTGCATATCGTGCTCGCCATCCTGATCTGCGCCCTCGTGCTGAGCTGGGCCGGCGGCGTGATGAAGAACGGCCGCGAGCCGTTCGCCCACCGTGCGATCCGGCTGTGGTCGGTCCTGCTGCTTCGTATCTTCGGCTTCCGCAGCCGTCGTTTCGGCACGCCACTGGCGGATCCGGTCCTTTTTGTAGCCAACCACACCTCCTGGCTCGACATCACCGTGGTGCATTCGCAGCGCGCCGCCTGCTTTGTCGCCAAGGCCGAGATCGCCGGCTGGCCGCTGGTCGGTTGGATGGCTGCGAGGGGTGGCACGATTTTCCATCGCCGCGGCAGCAACCATTCGCTGGCTTCGGTCATGGCGGTGATGGTCGAACGGCTCCGCGCGGGCCGCGCGGTGGCGGTATTCCCCGAGGGCGGTACGGGCCACAACGGCGTGCTCCGGATCTTCCACGCCCGCATCTTCCAGGCGGCGCTCGATGCCGAGGTGCCGGTCCAGCCGGTCGCGCTGCGCTTCGCGCGCCAGGGTCGCCGCGTCATCGACGCGGGGTTCCGTGAAAACGAGACCTTCATGGGCAACGTCATCCGTCTGTTGGGTGAGGCCCCGCTGGACGTCGAAGTGCACTTCCTCGAGCCCGTGCCGGTATCGGCCGATGGCCGCCGGCGGATGGCCGAGGCATCGCGCGAGCGCATCGCGCTGGCCCTGGACACCGATACGCCCGCATGAGTCTGCCTAAAGGCTCAGACTTCCTGCCGCCGTGGCCGCTGCGCAGCGGGCACATCCAGACCATGCTTTCCTCCAGCGGCGTCCGCCGTCGGTTGCTGCCCAAACGCGCACACCAGGTGCAGGTGGACGCGCGCGAAGTGCTGGTCGACGTGGGCCAGGGCGATCGGCTCAGTGGTCGTTACACGGCCCAGGCCACCGGCCGCGAATCACGCGGACTGGCGATCCTGTTCCACGGCTGGGAGGGCAGCGTCGACTCGACCTACGTGCTGCAGACGGGTAGCCGCCTGCTCGAAGATGGCTGGGATGTGTTCCGCCTGAACTTCCGCGACCACGGCGATAGCCACGGGCTGAACGAGGCGCTGTTCCACTCCTGCCGGATCGACGAAGTGGTCACCGCCCTGGGCGAGATCGCCCGGATGTTCCCCGCGAAGACGATCGGCGTGGCGGGGTTTTCGCTCGGTGGGAATTTCGCGCTGCGCGCGGCCATGCTGGCGCCGTCGCAGGGCGTGCCGCTGGATTACGTCCTCGCGGTCTGCCCCATCGTGGATCCGGCCGAGGGTCTGTTTTCCCTCGAGAAGGAAGCGCCGTGGATCTACCACGCCTATTTCATGCAGAAATGGCGCCGGTCGCTCCGCCTCAAGCAAGAGGCTTTCCCGCAGCAGACGTACTTCGAGCTCAACGAACTCAAGCAGAACATGCGTGAGCTCACGGCCTCCCTGGTCCTGCGCCACACGGACTTCGGTTCACTCGAGGCCTATCTCGACGGCTACTCGATCGCCGGCGACCGGCTCATGAACATGCACGTTCCGGCCACGATCCTGACCTCGAGCGACGATCCCGTCATTCCGATCGGCGCGTTCCATGCCCTGCGCCTGCCGCCGAATATCGAGCTCGATATCGCCAGCTACGGTGGCCATTGCGGCTTCATACGCGATTTCAGCATGACCAGCTTTACGGACGACTACATCGCGGCCCGTTTCAACGCGATCGCCCGCTGAAACCCAACGAGGAGATCCCTATGCGCCTGAAGAGCGACAGCATCGAGAACGGCAAGCCCATCCCGGCCACGTACGCGTTCATGGAGATCGGCGAGCCCATCAAGCCGGCGGGTAACGTCACGCCCCACCTGGCCTGGACCGAAGTGCCGGGCACGGCGAAATCGTTCGCCATTGCCGTCATCGATACGGATGTTCCGTCCAAGGCGGACGACGTCAACGTCGAAGGACGCGAAGTGCCCCGCACCCTGCCACGCGTGGAGTTCGTGCACTGGCTGATGGCCAACATCCCGCTGGAATGCCGGGAACTGGGCGAAGGCGCCTGCGGCGAAGGCATCGTGGCCCGCGGCAAGAAGGATCCGGTCGGCGCGCCGGGCTCGGTCCAGGGCCTCAACAGCTACACGGGCTGGTTCAAGGGCGATCGCGATATGGAAGGCCATTACCACGGGTACGACGGCCCCTGTCCGCCGTGGAACGACTCCATTGCGCACCACTACCATTTCCACGTCTATGCACTGGACGTCGACACGGTGCCGCTCGAAAACGGGTTCTCGCTGGCCGAGCTGCGCGACGTCATCAAAGGACATGTAGTGGACGAGGCCGTCATTACCGGTACCTACTCGCTCAATCCCAAAGTGAAAGCGTGACGGCGAGGTGAAGCGTGAGGCTGAACGACGTTTGAGTTTCGGGGCATAACTTCACGCGGCATGCGCGGGGGCCGGGACTAAATGGGTACCGCGCCTTCCCCTCACTGGAGTACCCGACCATGCTGCACTATGCCCTCGTCTTTCTCGTCATCGCGATCATTGCCGCGGTTTTCGGTTTCGGCGGCATAGCGGGCACGGCAGCCGGCATCGCGAAGATCCTCTTCGTCATCTTCCTGATCCTGGCCATCATTTCGTTCTTCCGCGGCCGTAGCGTCTAGTCCCCATGGGCTGGCGCGGTGTCCTTGTCGCCGCAAGGGGTCTCCCCGCGGCGGACGCCACCGCCCCCATCCCGGTTTGCGCGTGGTCGCGCGATAGTGCGGCCGCGCCATTGCACTGCCTGCGACACCGTGGCAACGATGACCTTTACCTCACTCATCCTGTCCTAACTTGTCCTACCCCGCTCCCGGAGAACTTCGTTATGAACAAGCCCGCCGACCATGTCGCCAATGCCGCAACCGCTGCGGCGAACACCGTAACGGCTGCCGAACGTATCGACGCCAGCGCCGAGCGAGTGAAGCAGGCCACATCCGAGGCCGTCGACCGCACGAAGGATGTCGTGGATCGCGCTGCGGACAAGGTGGAGTCGTCGCTGCACCATGCGACCGACAAAGCCGCCTATGGCGCGACGCTGGCGGCCGAGAAAGCGGAAGAAGCCAAGCTTCGCGGCAAGGAAGCGTATGGCGAAGCGGTCGACACCGCGAACGACTGGCTCGACACCGCGCGCGACTATGTTCGTGAGAAGCCGGTACAGTCCATCGCGCTGGCGATCGCTGCCGGCTGGCTCGCCGGTCGCATCCTGCGTAGCTGATCCACATCTCCCCGGGGGCTAGACGCATGTTGGAAGACGGTCCCTCGGGGCAGAGTGCAGTGGACGAACCAGAACGTGGTGCGGAGACGCCCAAGGCGTCCGGCGTGAAGATGCCCGCCTGGTTCGATGACGTACGCAAGCTGGGGCTGGGACTGAAGCAACTCTTCGGTGCGCAGACCCGGCTGATCGTGGCGGAGTTGGGCCTGGCGCGTAGCGGCATCACGCTGATGCTCTTCATGGGGCTGGCCGCGATCGTGTTCGCCGTGGCCTTGGGGTTCACGCTACTGGCGTTGGCTGGCTGGGGATTGGCCCAATGGTTCGGTTCCTGGGCCTGGGCGCTCGCCGCGCTTGCCGGCATTCAATTGGTCCTGCTCATCGTGGCGATCCTGGTGTTCCGTCGGGCGATGCACTGGCTTACCCTTCCGGCGTCGCGGGCTGAACTGGCTATCCTTGCCCGGGAAGCGGCGACCCAGGGCAAGGCCGAGGGCGAGCTAAGGGCGGAGGACTGATCGATGAGCATCTTCAACAGCTTGGCGAAAGTGACCAAGGCGCGGGCCGAAGTGGCCTTGGCGCGTGAGGCGACCGTCGCACCGGCGGCGGCGCTGATAGCACGCGGCTACGAATATCCGCTCACCGTCCTGGGCATCGCCGCCGGCTCCGGTGTGCTCCTGAGCAGCATCAAGGTCAATCCTCTCGCCGTGCCAGGTGTGAGTGGCCTGGTTGCGGGTGGCACGGCCGACATCATCGGCAAAGTGATCTCGATGGCGGCTGGCAGTTTCCTCGGCGATCTTGCTGGTGGCGCCGCGGATGCCACGGCCGATGTGGCTGACGAGGTCGCGTGAGCGACTTTCCCAGCCCTCTGCCTGCGCCGCTGCCATCCGAGGCGGGACCCGGTGTCGCTGTGTCTTCGCTCGCCATCGCGCGGTCGCGGCGCAAGGCCGGCAGCAGCCGCAGCACACGACGCATCTCGCGTCACTTGCGTGCCATACGTATCTCGCTGACCGGCATGATTCTGCTCGCCGCCGTCTACACGGTGGCGATCGGCAAATCCCTGCTCGTTCCTTTGGTGCTCGCCGCCTTCATCGGCCTGGCGTTGAATCCGATCGTGGTGGCCGCGGCGCGCATTCGCCTGCCGCGCTGGTTCGCCGCTGTCACCGTCATGTTGCTGCTCGGACTGGGCCTTGTCTCCGCCGTGGCGACGTTGTCGACCCCCGCACTGAACTGGTTTCACGAGGCTCCGGCGGCGATGCGTACCTTCGCGCCGAAGATCAAGCCGATGACGCAGCAGATCGAGGCTGCCAGCCGGGCCACGCAGACACTCGTCGGCGGGACGGTCGCG
Source organism: Luteibacter rhizovicinus DSM 16549 (assembly GCF_001887595.1). Lineage (NCBI taxonomy): Bacteria > Pseudomonadati > Pseudomonadota > Gammaproteobacteria > Lysobacterales > Rhodanobacteraceae > Luteibacter > Luteibacter rhizovicinus. The sequence goes on along the minus strand of NZ_CP017480.1, from coordinate 1,478,155 downwards.
CGTAACGCGCCGCAGGCGGCAAACGACTTCAACTTCACCGCTTGGGACATCGTCGCCGGTGCGCCGAAGGTGCTGGCCAGCGTGCTGACCGTGGCATTGCTTGTGTTCTTCTTCCTCGTCTACGGCGATGAGATCCTCCGGCGAGCCGTCGAGATATCGCCCACGTTCGCGTACAAGCGGCACACCGTAAGCATCGTACGCAGCATCCAGACGGAAGTGTCGAGCTACTTGTTGCTGACCGCGGCCATCAACGCCACGCTGGGACTGGTCACGGCGGGCATGCTTTATCTCTACGGTGTGCCGGATCCGCTGTTGTGGGGTTCGGTCGCTGCGATCGCCAACTTCATTCCGTATGTCGGTGCGATTACCACGACGACGATTCTGTCGATCGTCGGCGTGCTGCACTTCCAGGAACTCGGCCCGGCGCTCCTGCCGGCGGCGACCTTCGCCGGCATCACGGCGATCGAGGGCAACCTGCTTACGCCGATGCTCCAGGGTCGCCGTTCGCGTTTGAGCCCCGTCGCCATCCTGCTGTGGTTGCTGGTCTGGGGCTGGATATGGGGCATTCCCGGCGCCTTGCTCGCTGTTCCGATGCTGACCTGCGTCAAACTCATCACCGCCAAGCTGCGCGGCTGGGAGTGGTTCGCGCACATCATTTCGCGCTGAGGCGACCCCGCGCTGGCGTGTCAGGTGCTCTCCCGCACCTGCAGCTCGAATGACACGTCGACGCGCCGCCGGGCCGGGGTGCGCCCCGAAATCCGTTCGATCAACTGCTGCGCGGCGATCCGGCCGATTTCGTGACGAGGCGACATGATGGTTGTCAGTGCGGGCGTGACCAGGCTCGCAAAAGGCAGTCCGTTGAAGCCGGCGACGGCGATTCGTTTAGGAATGGCGATGCCTTCGCGCTGCGCGCGCAGGATGGCGCCAACAGCGAGATCGTCATTGGCGAAGAAGATCGCGTCGACTTTCGGCTTGATGTCCAGTATCTCCATCAGCGCGTCGCCGCCGCGCTCGGGATTGCTCGGCTCGGTGTACGAGATCGGGTCGCGCCGTGCCAGGCCATGCCTTGCCAGCACGCGGTCCATGCCTTTGTAGCGCTGCGCGGCGCGATAGTCGGCGTCGATCCGGCAGCCGACGAAGACGATCTGTCGATAACCACGCTCGACCAGATGCCGGGTCATCGCCTCGCCGGCCTTGAAATGCGATAGCCCGACGTTCATGTCGATCGGCTGCGCACCGAACTCCATCGTCTCCACGACCGGCTTGCCCCAGCGCTTGAGCAGGTTGCGCGTGCGGTCGAGGTGGCGCATGCCGGCGATGATCATGCCCGGCGGCGACCAGCCGAGAAAGGTGGAGACCGCGGTGTATTCGCGTTCGAGGTCGTACTCGGTATTTCCCAGCATGAGTTGGAAGCCGGCGGTCTGCGCGACTTCCTGGATGCCGGCGACGATCTCGACGAACACGGTATTCGACAGCGAGGGCACGATGACGGGGATGACGTTCGAGCCCGCCGACGCCAGGGCGCCGGCGACGAGGTTCTGTACATAACCCAGTGCATCCACGGCCGCATCGATGCGCGCACGCAGCGCATCCGAGACGGTCTCCGGCTTGTTCAGCGCGCGTGACACCGTCATCGGCGAAACGCCCGCGTGCTCGGCCACGTCTTTCAGTGTCACCGTGCGCTCGGCGGGGACTTTGGCGGGACTCATGGGTTGATCGACTCCTTCGATGTTCGCGCTAACACCCTGATCGAAGCGGGATGATGATGCAAACACCGGCGCTCGGCCAGCCCTCGGTTATTCACTTATTCTTGTGCGCCGCATCATTAAAACCTTTTACATCAACGCGATGAAATGATTGCGCTACCATCTCGACGGGCCTATAGTCCGGCCCACGTGGTACCCCGCATTCTCACGCGTTGGCCGGAGGTGTCGTGATCCAGTTGTCCGTTCCCCGCGACGTCACCGCGCACGCCGTGCTCGGCGCCCGCGGCATCGTCAAGCAGTTCGGCCCCGTGGACGTACTGCGCGGCATCGACCTCGAACTTCGTCCCGGACGCATCCTGACCCTGATGGGCGAGAACGGCGCCGGCAAGTCCACCATGTTCCGCATCCTCGCTGGTCAGTTGCAGCCCACCGCTGGCGAAATCACGCTCAACGGCGAATCGCTTCGACTGAGTTCGCCCCACGCCGCCCACGCCCACGGCATTCACCTCGTGCCGCAGGAGCCGATGCTGCTGCCTGAGTTGACCGTGGCGGAGACGATGTTTCTCGGTCGCCTTCCCATGACCGGTGCGATCTTCCGTCATGTCGACTGGAAGGATGTGCGCCGTCGCGCGCAGGCTGTGTTGCACATGCTCGACCTGGACATCGACATCGACCGTTGCGCGAAGACGCTCAGCATCGCGCAGCTCCAGTTGGTGGAATGCGCGAAGGCGCTGTTGCACGACTGCCGCATCATTCTTTTCGACGAACCGACCTCGCCGCTCACCTCGCACGAGGTGGACAACCTGTTCACGATCATGCGCCGCCTCGCGGCCGACGGCTGCACGCTGAGTTTCATCAGCCACCGCACGGAGGAAGTGCTGGAGATCAGTGACGATGTCGCCGTTCTTCGCGACGGCCGCCTGGTCGACAGTGCGGAGCGTGGCAGTTTCGACCGCGCCCGCCTGCTCTCGACGATGGTCGGGCGGACGCTGCGCGACATACCGAGGCGTGAAGCCAGCTATGTCACCAGGCAAACGGTGCTCGAAGTGGACGACCTCGCCAGCGAGCCCTCCTTTCGCCGGATCGGCTTCCAGCTACGTCGCGGTGAAATCCTCGGACTGGCCGGCCTGGTCGGTGCGGGGCGCACGGAAATCGCCGAAACGATCTTCGGTGTCCGCCGCCCGACGGCCGGCCGGGTCCGCCTCGCGGGCGAGGTGGTGACCGGCAAGCCGTGCCATGACTTGATCCGGAAGGGACTGGTGTATGTGCCGGAAGACCGGGCACGTCACGGTGCCGTCCTGTCGATGACGATCGCGCAGAACGTGACCTCAGGGCTGCTCGAGCGCGTGCGACAATCCGCGGGTCTTCTCAGCGGCGCGGACGAGACGCGCCTCGGTGAGACGGCGGTTCGTGATTTCCGCGTGCGTTGCGCCGGTCTCGATCAACCGCTACGGGAACTATCGGGTGGCAACCAGCAGAAAGTCGTCTTCAGCAAGTGGATTGCCACGGGACCGAAGGTCGCCATCCTCGATGAGCCGACCCGGGGCGTCGACGTGGGATCGAAGGAAGAAATCTACGAACTGATCGAAGCCATGGCGCGTGACGGCATGGCGGTCCTGGTGATCTCCTCGGAAACCGAAGAACTGGTGCGCCTTTGTGATCGCGTGCTTTCCCTCTATGAAGGCGAGTTGGTCGCGGAGCTGACCGGTGAAGGCATCACCGCCGCGGCGGTCAGCGCTTCCTATCTTGGCAGTGCGAACGTGGAGGGCGCGACGTGAGTGCCATCGCCATGCCTTCGCGTCGCCCGGTCGTCGCGCCGCGCTTCGCCATGACACGTGAGTTGATGCTCGTCGCCGTGACGCTGGGTTTGACCGTGATGGTCGGCCTGCTCAACCACGATTTTGTCGGCGCGCAGAACCTGCGCTTCATGTTGCTCAACTCGGTGGTGCTCTCGCTCGTGGCGCTGGGCCAGACCCTGGTGATCGCGATGCGTGGCATCGACCTCTCCGTCGCACCGATCCTGGGTCTGGCGGCGATGGTCTGCGGATTGCTTGCGCAGACGCATGGGCTTTCCCTTGCCGTCGCGCTGCCGCTGGCCCTGTCGATCGGGCTGGTCCTGGGTACGATCAACGGACTTCTTGTCGCGACCATGGACATCCCGCCCATCGTCGTGACGCTCGGAACTTACAGCCTCTACAGCGGGCTGACCTTCCTCTATTCCGATGGAACCCAGGTGGACGCGGTGCCGCCCACCTTCGCGGCCTTCGGCAACGGCCACCTGTTCGGTATCGTTCCGGTGCCGACGCCCGTCGTCGTGCTCCTGGTCGTCCTCGCCCTGTGCTGGTACGTGCTCCGCCACACGGCATTCGGACGAGCCGTCCTGGCTGTCGGCAACAACGCATCCGCCGCCTATGCCGCAGGGCTACCCGTGACCTGGGTACGCATCAGGGTCTACGCGTTGTCGGGTACGCTCGCTGCTTTCGCTGGGCTCATGTTCCTCTGTTACACGGGCTCCGCGACGGTGACCGCCGGCACCGGCGACCACATCGAGCTGCAATCCATCGCCGTATCTCTGATCGGCGGCACCGCGATTGCGGGTGGTCGTGGCAATCTCATCGGTACGGTGCTCGGTAGCCTGTTCCTGTCCGTGGTACTGACGGCCCTGGTCTTCCTGCACGTGCCCCCGATCTGGTACTCGGCGGGTGAGGGCCTGATGATCCTCGCCGCTGTCCAGGCGGGCATCGGCCGCCGTCGGGGATCGCGCGCATGAGCGCCTGGGAACGATCGCTCCTGATCCTGCTCGTCATCGTGACGACGGGCTTCGGCCTTGGGGTACCGGGTTTCTTCGACGACATCTCCGGCTTCCTCAGCATGACGAGCAACTTCCTGCCATTCGGCATCGTCGCGCTGGGGCTCTCATTGGTGATTTTCACCGGTGGCATCGACCTGTCGGTGGGCGCCACGGCCAGCCTCGCCGCCGTCATGGCAGCGCAGTTGTGGGCGACGATGGGCTTGAACATCTGGGTGGCCAGCCTGATCGGCCTCGCCGTGGGTGGCGTCCTCGGTGGCATCAACGCCGCGGTGATCGTCTTCTTGCGGATCGAACCTCTGATTGCCACGCTGGCGACGAGCTTCATCTACACCAGTGCCGCGGTAGCCGTCGCCGGCGATGCTCCGCCGTCGGGTTTCCCCGATGCGTTCAACAGCCTGGGCTCAGGTGCCCTCAGCCTGGGCCACCTCCAGTTTCCCTTCCAGCTGCTGTTGTTCCTCCCTCTGGCCGTGCTGTTCTGGTTGCTGGTCGGGCGCAGTGCGTTCGGACGCAAGCTGGTCACCGTGGGCTACAACAGCGAAGCGGCACGGTATTCGGGCATTCGGGTGCCCCGCGTGCTAGCCGCGGCGTACGTCATCAGCGGAATGATGGCGGCGCTTGCCGGTCTGGTGCTGTCGGCTTATTACAGTGCAGCGCGTGCCGACATGGGTGACGTGCTTCTGCTTACGACCATCGCGATGGTCGTGCTCGGCGGAGTGAGCATCTTTGGCGGCGAAGGCAGCATGGGTGGCGTTATCGTCGCCGTGCTTCTTCTGGGCCTGCTCCGTCAAGGCATGCTCATCGCCGGTTTCTCGGACATGGTGACGTCCATGCTCACCGGCGCGATCCTGATCGGCTCGATCGCCGTGCGTAACCTCTTCAGCACCCGGGCCAGTGGTTTTGGCCGGCGCCTGCTCGCTTTCGTCCGCCGGCCCGCCGTTGCGGGAACCGACATCACCCGACACGACGCGCCTTGAGCGTCGTCATCCATCCGCAGGAGGGAGTCATGATCAACGCCCGTCGCATGCTCGTGCTGGCCGCCGCCGTCACCCTGGCGATCGCATCCGCCGTCTCAGCCCAGACCGTCGACAACTCCAAACGGATCAAGGTGGCGATGGTGCCGAAGCTCGTCGGCCTGTCCGTGTTCAAGGCCAACCAGCAGGGCGCCGAAGCCGCGGCGAAAACGCTGAATATCGATTTCCTCTACACCGGTCCGGTGACCGCATCGGCGCAGGGCCAGGTCGACGTCTTCAACAGCCTTATCGCGCGGAAATTCGATGTCATTACGACCACCTCGAACAATCCGACCCAGCTCGCGCCCGCGCTGAAGCGCGCGATGAAGCAAGGGATCAAGGTGGTTTCCTATGACAGCGACGTCGCACCGGACGCACGCGATTTCTTCATCCAGAATACCGAGTACCCGGCGTTCGGCAAGGCACTTGTCGATTCCGTCGCGAAGTACATCCCCGCGGATTCGGAAGTGGCGATTCTTTCCTCGACCAAGGATGCCACGATCCAGAACGAATGGATCAGTGCGCTCACGGCGTATATGAAAACCGCCTACCCGAAAATGAAGATCGTCACGACGGAGTACGGCCAGTCCGATCCTTCGAAGTCGTTGACCGCCGGGCTCAACATCCTGCAGGCGCATCCGAACGTCGCCGCGATCATCGCGCCCGATGGCGCCTCCGAAGTCGGCGCGGCGGCGGCGGTGCAGAAGCTGGGGCGCACCGGCAAGGTGTTCGTGACCGGTTGCAGCAATCCCGATGCCATCCGCCAGTACATCAAGGCCGGCATCATCAAGGCGAGTCCGTTGTGGGATGAAGTGAAGGAAGGCCAGCTGGTGATGCATGTGGCTCGCCTTGCCGCCAACGACGCGCTCAAGCCGAACGATACCTTTTCGGTTCCTGGCCTCGGCAACTACACCGTCAAGGACAAGGTGATCATCTTCAGCGAGCCGCTGATCTTCACCGCCGAAAATATCGATCAATACAAGTTCTGATTTCCCCATCCCCGAGGAGTTTCCATGAAGCGCGTGATTTTTACCGGCGGTAGCGGCAAAGCCGGTCGCCATGTCGTCCAGTACCTGGTGGACCAAGGCTACCGTGTGCTCAATCTCGACACGAAGCCTCTCGACAATCCTGCTGTCCGAACCCTCATTACCGACATCACGGACTCGGGGCAGGTATTCAACGCGTTGTCGAGCTACACGGGCCTTCACGAGTTCGATCCGAACCTGGCACCGGAGCCGATCGATGCCGTCGTCCACTTCGCCGCGATCCCACGCATCATGATCGTGCCGGACAACGAGGTTTATCGCGTCAACGTGATGGGTACCTACAACGTCATCGAAGCCGCCGCGAAGCTCGGCATCCGCAAGGTGATCATCGCCTCGAGCGAGACGACCTACGGCATGGTGTTCAATCACACGCCGCGCGACCCGGAATACTTCCCCCTCGATGAGGAATACCCGGTCGATCCACGCGACAGTTACGCCTTGTCGAAGATCTGTAACGAGAAGACCGCCCAGGCGTTCGCCGGCCGTACGGGCATGGACATCTACGCGATCCGTATCGGTAACGTCATCGAGCCGCATGAGTACGCGGGATTCCCGGGATTCTTCGCCAAGCCCGACTTCCGTAGACGTATCGCCTGGAGTTACATCGATGCGCGCGATCTGGGCCAGATCGTCGATCTCGGCATTCGCAAGGATGGCCTGGGTTTCCAGATCTTCAATGCGGCCAATAACGATGCCTCATCGGATCTGCCGACCGCCGAGCTGCTACGCCGCTATTTCCCGAACGTGCCGGTCAAGGGTGAGCTCGGCGAGTACGAAACGCTGCTCTCCAACCGAAAGACACGTGAGGTGCTCGGTTTCCAGGAGGCGCACAACTGGCGCCGTTACGTGAAGGCCTGACCCATCGGAGGATGCCACCATGCCCGCCCAGACTACCCTCGTCATCGTCCACACCGGCCCGGTCACCGTGCAGCCCCTGAGTTCGCTCGGGCCCGAATTGCTGCCGGGAGTGCGCATCGTCAACCTGGTCGACGACAGCCTGCTCAAGGACACCATGGCCGCCGGCCATGTCACGCCGGCGGTTACCCGTCGGCTGGCCCAGTACATGATGATCGGCCAGGAGATGGGGGCGACCCTTATCCTCAACGCGTGCTCATCGGTCGGCGAGGCGGCGGATTCGGTGCGCGCCCTGCTTTCGGTACCTGTATTGAAGGTGGATCAGGCGATGGCGGAGCGCGCGGTCGCAAGTGCGACGCGCATCGGCGTCGCCGCCACGGTGCAGACCACCCTCGACCCGACCGCACGCCTGATCGAACGCGTGGCGCGCGAGGCGGGCAAGTCCGTCGAGGTCAGGCGGGCACTGTGCGAGGGTGCCTTCGATGCGTTGCTTGCGGGACGCACGGACGAGCACGATGCGATCGTGGAGCGCCATCTGCGCGAGCTCGCCGCCGATGTCGATCTCATCGTTCTTGCCCAGGTATCGATGGGCCGGGTCGTCGACAGGCCAGGCAGCCGCTTCGACGTGCCGGTGCTCACCAGTCCCCGCCTGGGCATGGAACGCGTGGCGGAACTACTGCGCGGCCGGCTGGAACGTGCCGCGTGAGTCAGTGCTGGTGAGGGTCACGCGCGTCCGACGGACTGGGCGTGCCGAACGTACGGCCCAGATCGGCGACCTGATCGGCCGACAGCACCCGCGGATCGAGATGGCGCAGGAGCAAATGAAGCCTGGCGGTTTCTTCCAACTCCTCGATCGCATTCACGGCGGCGGTGAGCGACGTGCCGGCCACGACGGGACCGTGGTTGGCGAGCAGGATGGACGCGTAGCGTCCAGCCAGTCCGCGGATGGCGTCGGCGACCGCGGGATCGCCGGGACGGTGATAAGGAATGAGCGCCGTGTCACCGACCCGCATGACGTAGTACGGCGTCAGCGGTGGCAGAACGGATGCAGGATCGAGGCCGGGAAGCATGGAGATCGCCACGGCGTGCGTGGAATGCAGGTGGACGACGGCGCCCGAGCCGATCCGCGATTCGTAGAGCGCCTTGTGCAACGGCGCCTCCTTGGTCGGTTTGTCGCCGTCGACAAAACGTCCCTGCGCATCGAAACGGGCGAGGCGGGCGGGGTCGAGAAAACCCAGGGACGCATCGGTGGGCGTCATCAGCAAACCGCCGTCGTCGAGTACGGCACTGATGTTGCCGGACGAACCATGGGTAAGTCCGCGTTCGAACATCGATCGGGCGAAGAGGCAGATCTGCTCGCGCAGGCGTGACTCGCTCATGGGACCGGCTCCTGTGGGTTTCATGATGGTAGCGCAATCAGCAAGGCAAGCACCTGGAGAGCGGTATGGCGATGGGCGGAACGAACACGATCCTCGATGGGGGTCCCGACGGGCTCACCGAGGCGGGCCGATGGGCGGATCTCAACGTCGCTGTCGCTGGCCTGGGCTCGATGGGCCTCGGTATCGCGGCGAGCCTCTTGCGCGACGGCGCACGCGTGACCGGCTTCGATCCCGGCGAGCAGCGACGCGACGCTTTCGCCGCACTCGGCGGTGCCACGGTCACCTCTGCCTCGGCTGCCGCCGAGGGCGCGGATATCGTCGTGAGCGTGGTGGTGAACGCGGAGCAGACGGAGGCGTTGCTCTTCGGCGCCGATGGCGTGGCAGCGCACATGGCGTCCAACGCCGTCTTCGTATCATGCGCGACCCTGGCACCGGCAAAGGCACGTGCGCTGGCACGACAGCTGGAAGCCAGTGGGCGACACTACCTTGACGCACCGATCAGCGGCGGCGCCCAGCGCGCTGCGGAAGGCAGTCTCACCGTCATGGCCTCAGGTAGCGTGGCCGCCTTCGATCGAGCATCCCCGGTACTCGAAGCGATCGCCGGCAAGGTGTATCGGCTTGGCGACGCCGCCGGGCAGGGCGCGGCGTTCAAGATGGTCAACCAGTTGCTGGCAGGCGTGCACATCGCTGCAGCAGCGGAAGCCATGGCGTTTGCCGCCAGCGAAGGCCTCGATCTGCGCGCGGTATATGAGGTGATCACCGCGTCAGCGGGTAATTCGTGGATGTTCGAGAACCGCGTGCCGCACATGATCGACGGCGACTACACCTCGCGCAGCGCGGTCGACATCTTCGTCAAGGACCTGGGCATCGTGATCGATATGGGCCGGGCCAACACGTTTCCCGTGCCCCTGGCCAGTGCGGCGCTGCAACTTTTCGTCATGACCTCGGCGGCCGGCATGGGGCGCGATGACGACGCCTCCGTAGCGCGACTGTATGCGCACATCGCGGGGCTCGCCATGCCGGGCGAGCCCGTCGTCAAGACCGACCGATCCTGAAGGACTTCCCATGCCGCGCTTTGCTGCCAATCTCACGATGATGTTCAACGAGCACGCCTTCCTCGATCGCTTCGACGCGGCCGCCGTGGCGGGCTTCGATGCGGTGGAGTTCCTGTTTCCCTACGACCATCCCGTGGAACAGGTGGTCGAGCGCGTCGAGCGTAACCGTCTGGCCGTCGTGCTGATGAACCTGCCGGCGGGCGACTGGACGGCTGGCGATCGAGGCATGGCGGCGCTTCCGGCGCGTGCGGCGGAGATGCGCGAGGCGTTCGAGCGTGCCACGCCGTACATCCGCGCGTTGCGTGTACCACGCGTGCATCTGATGGCCGGGATTGCGCCGAACGACGACCTCCACTGGCGTGCCTATCGGGAGTCCATTCGCTGGTGTGCGGAACGCGCGGCAGCCCTGGGCGTGGATGTCTTGCTGGAGCCGGTGAACCGTCGCGACATGCCCGGTTATTTCATGAGCGATGTCGAGGCGGCAGTCGTCCTGATCGAGGAGCTGCATCTGCCGAATCTGCGACTCCAGCTGGATCTCTACCATGCACAGATCATCCACGGCGACGTGACGACGCGCCTGCGGCGCGCCATGCCGTTGCTCGGGCATGTCCAGGTGGCCAGCGTGCCCTCCAGGCACGAACCCGACGGCGAGGAACTCAATTACACGTTCCTCTTCAGCGAGCTCGACCGGCTTGGCTACAGCGGCCACGTTGGCTGCGAGTATCGTCCGCGCGGTCGCACGGAGGAGGGTCTCGGCTGGCTCGCACCCTGGACGAACGGATCGAAGGTGGCCGCATGAGCCTCTATCTCGGTGCTATTGCCGACGACTACACCGGGGCCTCGGATCTGGCGAGCACGCTCGCCGGCAACGGACTTCGCGTGGTGCAGACGATCGGGGTGCCCCCCGACGGCATCGACCTGCCCGAGGTAGACGCCGTCGTCATCGCGCTGAAGAGCCGCTCGATCCCCGCCGACATCGCGGTGCGCCAGTCGCTTGCCGCGGACGCGTGGCTCCGGTCGAAGGGTGCGGCCCATGTCTTGTTCAAGATATGTTCCACGTTCGACTCCACCGCGCAGGGGAATATCGGGCCGGTCACCGACGCGCTTGCGGCACCGTACCTCGCCATGCCGATCGTCTGTCCCGCCTTTCCTCGCAATCGTCGCACGGTCTACCAGGGACACCTCTTCGTCGGCAGCGACCGGCTCGACGAGAGTCCGATGAAGGATCACCCGGTCACCCCCATGCGCGATTCGAGCCTGCCCCGGCTGATGCGTGCGCAGAGCCGCCGAGCCGTGGGCACGTTGTCGCTCGCGGTCATTCGTGCCGGCGACGATGTCGTCCGGACGGAACTGTCGCGCCTTCGCCAGGCCGGTTGCGGAAGTGTGATCGCCGACGCCGTCACCGATGCGGATCTCGAGGTACTCGGCCGCGTCGCGTTGGACGATGCCGTCTCCACCGGTGCATCCGGCATGGGTCTGGGCCTTGCACGGGCCATGGTTGTCGGACGGGGTGGACTCGGAACCCCGGAGCCTGCGCGCGCGCCCGACGACCTGCGCGGTTCGCTGGTCCTCGCGGGCAGCTGCTCGATCGCGACGCTCGAGCAACTCGATCTTGCCGAAAGGGAATGGCCCGTGTTGCGGCTAGGTGCCGAAGAACTCATGGCAGGTACGACCAGCGTGAAGGCGGTGGTGGATTGGGCGCGCCGTCATCTGGCCGATGGCCCCGCTTTCGTTGCGACGAGTGCCTCGCCCGACCGCGTCGCTGCCTTGCAGGCGGCGCATGGCGCGCAACAGGTCTCGGCGCTGCTCGAGGACACGCTTGCCGAGATCGCAGCGCAGCTCGCGAGCGAGGGCTTGTCGCGACTGATCGTGGCCGGCGGCGAAACGTCCGGGGCCGTCGTCGATCGGCTCGGCATCGAAGCGTTTCTCATCGGTCGCGAGCTTGCCCCCGGCGTGCCGATGTTGCACGCCCTGGGACGTCGCTACGCGAACCTTCGCCTGGTGCTTAAATCGGGAAACTTCGGTGGGCCCGGATTCTTCACCGAAGCCATCATCGCCGAGTGAAGGTCATCTACCAGGAAAGCTTCGAACGGTCGCGAAAGAAGCCGCCGTTGGCAGCCTCACGCTCGGAGAGAAGCGCGGCCCAGACGATGCCTTCGGCACCTTCGGCCACGGGGCGTCCACCACTGCCGCCGAGCGCCGTGGCCGTCCAGCCTGGACAAACGGCGTTCACGAGTATCCCGCTGCCTTCAAGCTCGCGCGCGGCGACCTGCGTATAGGCATTGAGCGCTGCCTTCGATATCCGGTACGCCGGTGCGGTTTCGCCACACATATTGCTTACTGCGCACTCGCTTGAAACGTTGACGACACGGCCATAGCCATGGCGACGCATCAATGGAAGAGCGGCTGCCGTAAGACACCAGGCGCCGAGCAAGTTGGTGTCAAAAGCACCCCGAATCGCTTCGAGGTCGGGTTTGGACACCCGTGCGTCGTGGTCGAAATAGCCGCCCGCGTTGTTCACGAGGATGTCGAGCCGGCCGAAACGGCCGTCGATGTTGGCGACGGCCGCCTCGATATCGGCAGTGCGGGTGACGTCGAGCTTGATGGCGTAAGCATCGCCGCCCATGTCACGCACCGCCTTCAAGGCCTTCTCACCCTTCCCTGGCTGGCGCATACCCATGAAGACGGTAACGCCGAGCGATGCAAGCTGCTTCGATACCTCAAGTCCGATACCGCGATTAGCGCCGCTCACCAGCGCGATGCGCTGGCTGAGCGGCGGCTCAACGGCGGTCGGGTTCGATCGCTTCGTCTGCACGGGCAGGCGATGAACCTTCGCGGCGCTCATGGGGCTTTCGCAACCTCGCTACACGCGTTGTTGCCGCAGGCCTGCCAGCCACCACCGAGCGCCTTGTACAGCGACACGGCACGTGTATTGATACCCGCCTCGGCTTCTGCAAGCTGGTCCTCGGCCGAGAGCTGGGTACGTTCCGCGTCGAGCAGTTCGAGGTAGTCGGTGCGACCTGCGTCATAGCGAAGCTTGGCCAGCTCGGCGGCGCGACGGCTTTCCTTCGCCTGAACCACGAGCTTCTCGACGCGAATGCGTTGCTGGTTGAAGCCGACGAGTGAGTTATCGACATCCTCCAGTGCGCTGAGCACGGTACGGTCGTAATTCGCCTGGGCCTCCTCGGCGCGCGCCCGCGCGCCTCTCACGCCGGACGCCACGCGCTGTACGTTCAGGCCTGACCACGAGATGCTTGGCGCAAGCTGCCATGCCCGTGAATCGGCGCCGCCAAAGTCATTGCTGCGACCGGCAAGGAAGCCGACGAAACCACCCAGGGTGATATGCGGGAAGTAGTCGGCCTTGGCCACACCGATACGTGCATTCGCGGCGGCGAGCTCGCGCTCGGCGATGCGGATGTCCGGACGACGCTGCAGCACTTCATCCGCACCACCGATGGCGAGGCTGACGTCGATCGGCTTGAGCGTGGCCGGCGAGAGGTCGATGTCGAGCTCGCCCGGGCGCTCGCCAAGCAGAACCGCGATGCGGAACTGGTCGGCCTGGGCCTGGGTTTCGAGCACCGGCAGCTGCGCCTCCACCGAGGCAAGGCGAGCCTTCGCCGAGGCGAGATCCTGCTCCGCCCCGGTGCCGACTTCCACGCGCGCATTGATCACCTTCAGCGAGTCCTGCTGGTTGGTGATGTCGCGCTTGGCCACGTCGATACGCAGCTGGGTGCCGCGCAGGTCGAAGTAGTTGCGAGCGACTTCGGCGAACAAGGTGACCTGCGCATCCTGCAGCGAGGCCTCGCCAGCGCCGGCATCGGCACGTGCGGCCTCGACCGAACGACGGATACCGCCGAACAGGTCGAGTTCCCACGAGGCGTCGAAGCCAGCCTGATACGACGTGATCGTCTGGCGCTGGTCGGTGAAGCCCGGCTGCTGTTCCCGTGCACGCGAATAATCCACGCCGGTCTCGACATCCGGAATCTGCTGCGACTTCGCGGTGCCGAGGGCGGCGCGCGCCTGCTTCAGGCGGGCAACCGCGATCCTCAGGTCCGGGCTGCCCTTCGCCGCGCGGACGATGAGGCTGTCCAGCGTCGGGTCACCGAACTGCTTCCACCACTGCGCCTGGAACGCTTCGTTGGTCTGCTGCGCCGGGTCCACGCCTTGCAGCGTGACCGGTGCTTCCTTTGGTGCGTGGTAGTCGGGGCCCACGCTCGCGCAACCGGCGAGGACGAGGGCCGCGAAGAGTGCCGTCGTACGGAATACGATTTTCATGATCACGACTCCCGGGCCGCGTGTTCGAGCAGGCGACGCTCACGGCGCGCCGCACGGTTCGCTGCCTGGCGTTCGTTCCAGCCGCGGATCAGCACATAGAAGAGCGGGGTGAAGATAAGGCCGAAGAAGGTGACGCCGAGCATGCCGGCAAACACCGCCACGCCCATCGCATGACGCATCTCGGCGCCCGCACCGTGCGAGGTCACCAGCGGCACCACACCCATGATGAAGGCGAACGAGGTCATCAGGATCGGACGCAGTCGCAGGCGGGCCGCTTCGAGCACGGCATCCACACGGTTCATCCCTTCGATTTCGGCTTCGCGAGCGAACTCGACGATCAGGATGGCGTTCTTGCAGGCCAGGCCTACCAGGACGATCAGACCGATCTGGGTGAAGATGTTGTTGTCGCCACCGGTAACGATGACACCGGCAATGGCGGAGAGCAGCACCATCGGCACGATCAGGATGACGGCCAGCGGCAGACTCAGGCTTTCGTACAGCGAGGCGAGCACCAGGAACACAAGCAGCACCGACAGCGGGAAGACGAGCACCGCGGTGTTACCGGCAAGGATCTGCTGGTAGGTCAGCTCGGTCCACTCGTAGCTCATGCCGTTCGGCAGGCTCGTGGCCAGCAGCTTCTCCATCGCGTCCTGCGCCTGGCCGGTGCTGTAACCCGGAGCCGCGCCGCCATTGATCTCGGCGGTGGGATAGCCGTTGTAATGCTGCACGCGATCCGGGCCGTTGGTCTGGCGCATCGTCAGGAACGAACCCAGCGGCACCAGGTCACCGGCGGCGTTGCGGGTCTTGAGGCCCACGACATCGGACGGTTCGTGGCGGAACGACGGCTCGGCGGACACGTTCACCTGATAGGTGCGACCGAAGCGGTTGAAGTCGTTCACATAGAGCGAGCCGAGGTACGCCTGCATCGTCTGGAACACGTCGCCCAGGTCGATGCCTTCGGACTTCGCCTTTTCGCGATCGATGTCGGCGTCGAACTGCGGCACGTTCACCTGGAAGCTGCTGAACAGGTGCGCGAGTTCAGGCGTCTTCTGGCTGGCGCCGATGATGCCCTGGGTCTGCTTGTAGAGTTCGTCGAAACCGAGGTCGCCACGATCTTCGAGCTGGACACGGAAACCGCCGATCGTGCCGAGGCCGTTGACCGGCGGCGGCGGGAAGATCGCGATGTAGGCACCCTGGATCGACGCGAACTTGGCGTTGAGCCGCGCGACGATGGCGTCGGCCGAGAGGTCCTTGTCGCGACGCTCTTCGAACGGCTTCAGCGTCACGAAGACGATGCCCGAGTTGGTGCTGTTGGTGAAGCCGTTGATCGACAGACCGGGGAACTGCACGGCACTCGCGGCACCGGGATCCTTCAGGGCGATGTCGCCCATTTCGCGGATCACGGTTTCCGTGCGATCGAGCGATGCCGCATCGGGCAGCTGCGCGAAGGCGACGAGGTACTGCTTGTCCTGCGGCGGCACGAAGCCGGTCGGCGTGCGGGCGAAGCCGAGCACGCCCAGGCCTACGAGGCCGGCGTACAGCACCAGCATCACCACAGCGAAGCGGAGGATCTTCTTGACGCCACCGACGTAGCCGTTCGAAGCGCGCTCGAACGTCCGGTTGAATGGACGGAAGATCCAGCCGAGGCCGCGGTCCATCATGACCGTGAGCTTGTCCTTCGGCTCGTCGCGGCCCTTCAGCAGCAAGGCGGCAAGCGCGGGGCTGAGGGTCAGCGAGTTGAACGCGGAGATCACCGTCGAGATGGCGATGGTCAGGGCGAACTGGCGATAGAACTGGCCGGTCAGGCCGCTGATGAAGGCGGCGGGGACGAACACGGCACACAGCACGAGTGCCGTGGCGACGATCGGCCCGGTCACTTCGGTCATGGCCTGGCGGGTGGCCATCTTCGGATCGAGCCCGTGCTCGATGTGGCGCTCGACGTTCTCCACGACCACGATCGCATCGTCGACGACGATACCGATGGCCAGCACCAGTCCGAACAGCGACAGTGCATTGAGCGAGAAGCCGACCAGGTACATCACGGCGAAGGTGCCGATCAGGGACACCGGTACGGCGACGAGCGGGATGATCGACGCGCGCCAGGTCTGCAGGAACAGGATCACCACGAGCACGACGAGGATGATCGCCTCGAACAGCGTATGCACCACCGCCTCGATCGAGCCGCGAACGAACACGGTCGGATCGTAGACGATGGTGTAATCGACACCCTGCGGGAAATCCTTCTTCAGCGTGGCCATTTCGGCACGCACTTCGTCGGAAATCGCGATGGCGTTCGAACCGGGGCGTTGGAAGATCGGAATCGCGACGGCTTCGCGGTTGTTCAGCAGGCTGCGCAGGGCGTAGTTGTTCGAGCCCAGTTCCACGCGAGCGACGTCGCGCAGGTGGGTGACCGAACCGGTCGGATCGCTGCGCACGATGATGTTGAGGAAGTCATCCTCGGTGACGAGACGGCCCTGCGTGTTGATGTTGACCTGGAAGGCATTCGAGTTCGGGCCCGGGGGCGCGTTGAGTGCGCCGGCGGCGACCTCGATGTTCTGCTCGCGTACCGCCTTGATCACGTCACCCGTGGTCAGGTTGCGGATGGCCAGCTTCTCCGGGTTCATCCACACGCGCATGCTGTATTCACCAGCGCCGAACAGCTGGACATCACCCACGCCGTCGAGACGGGCGAGCTGGTCCTTGATGCGTGTGCGGGCGTAGTTCGACAGGTAGAGCATGTCGTAACGGCTGTCCGGCGAGGTCAGATGCACGACCATGGTCAGGTCGGGCGAACTCTTGGTCGTCGTGACACCGAGACGCTGCACTTCTTCAGGCAAACGCGGCAGTGCCTGCGACACGCGGTTCTGCGTCTGCACCTGGGCGTTGTCGAGGTCGGTGCCGAGGGCGAAGGTGACCGTGAGGGTCATCTGGCCGTCGCTGGTCGACTGCGACGACGTGTACAGCATGCCTTCCACGCCGTTGATCTGCTCTTCGAGCGGCGTGGCGACGGTTTCAGCGATGACCTTCGGGTTAGCGCCGGGGTAGCTGGCCTTCACCACGACGGTCGGCGGGACGACCTCCGGGTATTCGCTGATCGGCAGCTTGAACACGGCGATACCGCCCGCGATCAGGAACAGCACCGACAGCACGCCCGCCAGGATGGGGCGTTCAACGAAATATTGCGCGATTTTCATGAGGATCAGTCCTGGTTCTGCGCCACGCTGTCGACGCCGGCAGGACGGGCGGCGGCGACGTTACGCGCGCTCTCCGGCACCAGCGAGGCCATCGCCACGCGCTTCGCATTCACTTCCACGCCCGGGCGCACGCGCTGCAAGCCGTTCACGACCACGACGTCCTCGGCATTGAGGCCGGAATCGACGACGCGCAGGCCATCGACCAGGGCACCGGTGGAGACGCGGCGGTACTCGACTTTCTTGTCCTTGCCGACGACGTAGACGAACTTGTTGCCGAGATCGGTGCCGACGGCCTTGTCGTCGATCAGCGCGCGCGGCTGGGTGTTGCCGCTACGCAGTTCCACACGGGCGAACAGGCCGGCCGTGTAGGCACCGTCGGTGTTGGGGAACACGGCGCGCAGGCGGATCGTGCCGGCACCGGCACGGATCTGGTTGTCGACGAAGTCGATCTTGCCGACATGCGGGTAGCCCTGCTCGTCGGCCAGGCCCATCTCGACGTCCGGCGCGTGGCCGTTAGCGCGGCGCAGGCGATCGAGCTTGAGGAAGGTCTGCTCGTCCACATCGAAGTAGACGTACATCGGATCGACGGTGACGACGCTGGTCAGCGTATCGGTCGGGGTCACCAGGTTGCCCGCGGTGATCTGCGCATTGCTGACCTTGCCGTCGACCGGGGCGCGGACTTCGGTGAACGAGAGATTGAGACGGGCATTGTCCAGCGCCGCCTGTACCGAGGCCACCTGCGCCTTGGCGCTGGCGGCGGCGGTATCGAGGCGATCGGCTTCTTCCTGCGAGACGGCGTGCTGCTGAACGAGCTTGCTGCCGCGGGCGGCATTGGCGTCGGCGTTCTTCGCTTCAGCCCTGGCTTGGGCGAGGTTCGCGGCAAGACGATCGCTTTCGGCGCGATAGGGGCGGGGATCGATGGTGAAGAGAAGGTCGCCCTTCTTCACCGTGGCGCCCTCGCGGAAATGCACGGTATCGACGTAGCCACTGACGCGCGGCTTGATCTGGATCGTGTCGACAGCCTGGATGCGCCCGGTGAACGCATTGGCGTCCGAGACGGGGCGCAGCAGGACCTGGGCCACCGTGACCTCGGGAGCCGGCTTGGCAGCTGCCGGTTCGGCGGCGTGGGTCGGCGAGCCGCCGGCGCTGAGCACGAGCGCGGAGACGATCGCGACGGCGAGTGCGGACGAACCGAACAGGAGTTTCTTCTTCATGACGAGGTCCTGAGAGCTTGAAAGGGGGGCGGAAAAGTCGTGCGGCGGTGCAGGATGCAACCTCAACCTTGGTTGAGATCAAGCCGGTCCGTCTCAGGGGGCGTAATCTAGGTCTTGCTCGTCAAGGCTTAAATGGGTCTACAATCATCGCGCCTGTGATTCACAGTCACGAATGAAGATCCCCGGAGTCGGCGATGGAAGACTTTTCCGCTATCAGCGTTTTTGTCCGCGTGGTTGAGGCCAAGAGCTTTTCTTCCGCAGCGCAGCATCTTGAGATGACGCCCTCGGGTGTCAGCCGGGCGATTTCCCGCCTCGAGGAAAGCCTGGGGGCGCGGCTGTTTTTCCGCTCGACACGATCGTTGCGTTTGACCGACGATGGCTCCGCGTTCTATGCACGTTGTAAGGAGATCCTTGCCGATCTTACCGAGGCCACCGAGGCTCTGGGCTACGCCAAGACGAAACCGGCCGGCAAGCTCAGGGTGGCGGCGTCCTCCGCCGTCGGGCGTGCGGCCATCATTCCGAACCTCGCCGAATTCGAGGCGAAGTTTCCCGATATCCGCCTCGAACTGACCATGTGCGACTTCCCGTTCGACCTGAACGAGGAGGGTTTCGATTGCGCCATTCGCATGGGTGAACTGGCCGATTCGAGTCTGATCGCGCGCAAGATCGGTCACTTCAGCAACGTGCTCTGTGCCTCGCCGGCCTATCTGGCACGCCATGGCGTGCCGACCACCATCGAAGATCTGAAGACCCATCGCACGGTGAATTTCGTCCACCCGAGCACGGGCAAGCCGTCGCAGTGGCAGTTCGACTCCCCGAGTGGCCGCGTGTCCGTGGATGTCGACGCCCACATGATGATCAATGACGGCGAGTCGGTGATCCAGGCCGCCATCGCCGGCCTGGGCGTGATCCAAGCGCCGCATTGCCTGGCCGCGAGCGCGCTGGACAAGGGCCTGCTGGAGATCATCATGACCGACACGATCTCGACCGGCTCCAACCTCTGGATCGTCTACCCGCAGAAGCGTCATCTATCGGCCCGCGTGCAGGCCTTCATCGAGTGGACCAGCGAGTTGTTCCAGCGCACCAGCACGCCACAGTGCCAGATCGTGCAGGCGCAGATGGCCGAGCTCGACCGGATCCGCAAGCTTGGCCCGGCGCCCATCGCGGCGGTGGCGTAACCCGGCTTCATAAAACTTCACCCGGACTTCAGGCACTTCACGGCGCCTGACGGTCCACTCGGGGCTCTTTCCATGGAGCCCTGGACATGCGCCTCACCCTCGTTGCCCTGATCCTCGCCGCCGCCCTGCCGGTGGCGGCGACCTCGTACCAGCCGCCCCGCGCCACCACCGATGGCTGGGCCGTCGCCGACGCGGCCAGGCTCGGCTGGGATACCGCCACGCTCGGCAGCCTCGATGACAAGGTGGCCGACGGCAGCTTCAAGCAGATCACCAGCGTGCTCGTGGTCGACCACGGCCGCCTCGTCTACGAGCACTACTTCAACGACGGCTCGGCCGACCTGCTCAACGATGTCCGGTCGGCCAGCAAGAGCCTCACGGCCATGCTCGTTGGCGCCGCCATCCAGCGCGGCGCGATCCCCGATGTGAAAGCACCCGTCTATGCGTTCTTCCCGGAGATCCCCGTCGATCACCCGGACCCGCGCCGGGCGGCGATCACCCTGGAGGACCTCATCACGATGAGCTCGATCCTTGAGTGTGACGACGACAATCAGTACTCCGCGGGCAACGAGGAGCGCATGTACGTCTCCGAGCGGTGGCTCGACTTCGCCCTGAACATCCCGATTCGCGGTTACGCGCCGTGGGTGGCCCGGCCCAGGGACTCACCGTATGGCCGCACGTTCTCGTATTGCACGGCGGGTGCCTTTCTTGCCGGAGCGGTGGTCGAGCGGGCGACGAAGATGCCGTTGGCCCGATTCGCCCACGAGGTACTGGAGCAACCCCTGGGGATCACCCAGGTGACATGGAACACCTCGAGCGAGGGAGTCGGCATGGGCGGTGGCGGTACGCGGTACCGATCGCGCGACCTCGCGAAGATCGGCTCGCTGATTGCCGATGGCGGTCGGTGGCACGGCCAGCAGGTGCTGCCGAAGGCCTGGGTAGCGGCGATGCTGAGCCCGCACGCCCAGGCCCGAGATGACGCCGATTACGGTTACCTGTGGTGGCAGTTCCGCTTTCCGGTGGGCGGCATCGAAACGAAGGTATGGGCGATGAGCGGTAACGGCGGCAACTACGTCTTCGTGCTGCCCGAGCGTGGCCTGGTGGCCGTGATCACCAGCAAGGCCTACAACAAGAGTTTCGCCCATCCGCAATCGCAAGCCATCTTCCGCGACTACATCCTCAAGTCCCTGTCGCGCTGACGCTCGGCGTCGCCCGGCTGCCGTACCTTCAGCTCGGGAGGACACCACGGGGCGGAAAGCACACGCTCCCGCTCGGCCGCCACGCGGCGATCGATCGCCGCCAGTACGGCATCGAACCCAGGGTCGCTCGCGATCGAGGCAAACAGGGGCGAGGCGCGGAGGTAGCCTGCGTCGCGCCAGCCCTTGTCGACGGCATCGGACAGGGCCGCAACTGCCCCTCGTTTGTCGCCGATGGCCTGTAGCAACACCGCAAGCTCCATGCGGCTCGCCGGCCAGGGATCGTCGATAAGACTGGTGCGCGTATCGGCGATCCGCTGCGTGAGCCACCCGGCACTCGCCGGCGTGGCGCCGTACACCGCGGCAAGCGTCGTTGCCAGGCGGGCATCCGGGCGCAGCGCATGGGCTTCGGCAAACGCGTTGGCGGCAGCGATGCGATCGTTACGCCGCAGGGCGAGTTCGCCGTCGAGCTGGGCGAGTTCGGCTCGCGGGGTGCCACGCGTTCGTGCCTGCGCCACCGCGGCGCGCGCTTCGTCGAAGCGGCCGTGCGCGAAAAGAAACGCGGGCCACGCGATATTGGAGAAAACATTGTCGGGCGTCAGGTCGAAGACGTGTCGAAAGCGGACTTCCGCGGCAGCGTCGAAGCCGAGCAGCTCGTATTCGCGTGCCACCTGCACGTCACGGAAGCGCACGCGCCCCGGGTCGCCGCGCATGTCGAGATTGGAACGCAGGGCATCGGCGAGGCGACCCTGTTCCTGATACAGATAAGCGGCCGACGAACGGCTGGCGTCGTCGGCGGGGTCGAGCTGTACGGCGTGTTCGTAGCCGGCAATCGCTCCTGAAATGTCACCAAGGCAATCGTGGGCGTAGCCGAGCGCGGACCACGCGTCGGCAAGGTCGGGTCGCAACGCGGTCGCGCGGCTCGCCAGGCGCAAGGCATCGCGGGCGTCATCCGCACCGGTGTTGTAGAGACAGGTGCGCGCCGACCGCGTGCGGCTCGCGCCAGTCAGTGCATCGGCATCGTCGGGTGCTTCGTGCAAGGCCCGGTCGTAGAGCGCCAGGGCGCGTTCGTTGTTGTCGCGCTGGCCCATGGCTGCGTACCAGTGCGCGCGCTGTAGCAACTCCTGCTGCGCGGTCGGCACCGGCTTCTGCTCGTGGCCGAGGAAGCCAGCACCCAGCGCGACTGCCGCCAGCACACCTACGGCGGCCAGGGCCGGCCAGATCGAGTGTCGTCGGCGCCCGGTGTCCGTCGACGTGCTTTCAGGCAGCGCACCCAGTTGGTAACCACGACCGCGCACCGTGCGGATGTAACGCGGCTGTCGCGCGTCGTCGCCGATCGCCTGGCGAAGCAGTCGCACACGCTGGGTCACGGTTTCCTCGTTCACCACGGCGGGCGCCCATACAACCGCCATCAGCTCGTCGAAGCCGACGACGCGGTCGCCGCGTTCGACGAGACAGGCCAGTAGCTGGAAGCTGAGACCGGTGACGTCGAGCACGACGTCACCGCGTTCGACCCGCTGGCGAGACAGGTCGATCGTGAGATCGAGCAGCCGATAGCGGGTGGTCATCGCCGGCGACTCAGCCGCCTGCGGGAAGCAGGAGCAGCAGGGCGATGCCGAGAACGATCCGATACACCGCGAACACAGTGAACTTGTGCGAACGGATATAGCCGAGCAACCACTTCACCGCGACGAACGCGACGATCGTGGAGACGACGAAAGCGACAGCGAGACCGGTCCAGTCTTCGCCCGCCGCACCGCCTTGCTTGAAGGTCTTCAGCAGCTCGTAGCCCGTGGCCGCATACATGGTCGGAATGCCGACCAGGAAGGCAAACTCGGTGGCGGCAGCGCGATTGCTGGTACCCGCGAGCATGGCCACGAAGATGGTCGAGGCGGAACGCGACGTACCCGGGAAGATGCCCGCAATAATTTGCGCCAGGCCGACGAGGATGGCCACGCGCCACGAAATGGCGACCTGATCGGGCCGGTTCATCGCGACCTTCTCGGCCACGATCATCCAGATGCCGCCGGCGATCAGTGCCCACGCGATCGGGGTGATCGTCTCCGGCAGCTTGAAGCCGAGCTTCGTTACGACCAGGCCAAGCGCGGCCGTGATCAGGAAGGCTACCGCCAACTTCATGACGTAGTCGCGGGTTTCCGGACGGCGCCAGTTCTGGACCATGCTCCAGAGCGTTCGCCAGTAAATGAAGGTCACCGCGAGGATCGCGCCGGCCTGGATCGCCACGTTGAACAAATCCGACCGCGCGCCCAGCCAGCGTTCCGCAATGAGCAGGTGGCCGGTGCTGGAGATGGGCAGGAATTCGGTGATCCCTTCGACGATGCCGAGGAGGATGGCGCTGATCAGGTCGTTCACGGGCTACGGCATTCCAGGCAAGGGGACGGGGCATAGCTTAGCCGCTGGCAGGCGCCATCACGCGGTGCGCACGCGCTGCACTGATATTTTTCCCTGTCGTAAGAAATCCTCACTCGGAATGCCATGGCGTCTTCATCCCCCCGGTTCCGTCGTCGACGTGACGGACGCCGTCTTGCGGTTCTCGGTGCCGCCCTGCTTATGGGCGCTTGTGCGCCGGCCGTGCGGCCACCTTCCTTCGCTCCGCGCGAAGACGTCCCGATCGCCGGTTTGCCAACGACGCAAGCCGGCTGGCCGCAATCGGAGTGGTGGAAGCGCTACGGCGATCCGCAGCTGGACCGCCTCGTCGATCTCGCGATGCGCGGCTCGCCGGACATGGAGCAGGCGGAAGCCCGCTATCGCGCCGCCATGCGTGCCGTCGATTCCGCCAGGGCCGAGCTGAATCCGCAGGTGCGAGGCCTCGTCAGCGGAAACCACGGCTACAGCGATGTGGCGGTCAAGGGTGAGTTACCCGGCGCGGCGGGTAGCGCGCAGCGATTCCAGCTCAACCCTGGCAGCAGCTGGAGCAACAGCGGTGCTGCTGGCGCTCTGGCCACCTGGGACATCGATCTGTGGGGCAAGCAGAAAGACGCCGTGTCCGCCGCCGTCGGGCAGGCACGCGCCGCCGAGGCCGAGCGTGCGTCGGCCGCGACGTCGTTGCAGTACAACGTGGTCAACACCTACTACGACTGGCAGGCACAGCAGGCCCGGCTTGCGGTTGCGCGACACGCCGCGCAAAGCTCGGCCGCTTACCGCGAACTGGTCGAGCTACGTGTCCACGGCGGGCTGGACGATCCGACCAACCTCGACCAGGCCGACGGCCAGCTTGCGCAGCAGCGACGTGCCGTCGCCCAGCTGGAGGGTGCGTCGAGCCTGGACGTCGTCCAGTTGGCGGCCCTGGCCGGCGTCTCGCCCAGGGATTTCGGCACGCTGACGCCATCAGCCTTGCCGACGCCCGACGCGAGCCTGCCCGCCGACGCGCGGCTCGGCCTCCTGGCGCGCCGCCCCGACATCACCGCGGCGCGCTGGCAGATCGAGGCTTCATCGAAAAACATCGACCAGGCACGTAAGGCCTATTACCCCGATGTCAGCCTGATGGCGCTGGGCGCCTTCCTTCGCACCTACCCCGACCTTGGTTCCGGCACGCGCACGGATCTTTCGCTCGGCAACATCGGCCCGTCGATCCAATTGCCTCTCTTCAGCGGCGGCCGCCTGCGCGCCCAGTTCGAGAGCGCGCAGGCACAGCTGGATAGCGCGGTGGCGCAGTACGACGGCGCTGTCGTTCAGGCCGCCGGGCAGATCGCCCAGGGTGTCACCACCTTGCAGATGCTGGACGATCAGCGCGTGCAGGTCGACAGGCAGTACGAGGCGAGCGCGGCACAACGGACCAAGGCGGCGGACCGCCGATCCAAGGGCCTTATCGACGACCGTACCTGGCTCAACGCCGACATGCAGCTCGACCAGCAGCGCGATGCGCGCCTGCAACTCGCCAGCCAGATGCTCTCGGCGAATCTCTCGCTTATCCACGCACTCGGTGGTGGTTACTACGCCGACGATGCTCCCGCTCTTCCGGCTGGCAACGCCGGCAAGGACTCTCCGCGATGACCACAGAAAACGACGAGCCACGCGACGAAGGCGAAGCCGGCACCGCGCCATTGCCCTTCAAGTATCGCTACAAGTACCTGCACAAATACGGGGACGAATCACCGCGCGGCGAGGATGGCGAAACCGAAGGCAAGGACGATGATAAGAAGGACGGCGACAGCGACGACAAGGACGTGAAGGATAAAGACAAGGACAAGGACAAGGACAAGGACAAGGACAAGGACAAGGACGGTAAGGACAAGGACAAGGACAAGGACAAGGACGACCCGAAGGCCAGGCGCAAGAAGGTGATCGTTCTTTCCGTGATCGCCGCCGTGTTCCTCCTCGCCGGGCTGGCCTGGCTGTTGCTCTACATCTTCGTTTTCTCGCAACGCGAGACCACCGACGACGCCTACGTGAAAGGCGACATGGTCACCATCTCGTCGCGCATCGCCGGGACAGTCATCGAAGTCGGCGTGGAAGAAACCGAACGCGTGCATCAGGGCCAGGTGCTGATCAAGCTGGACCCGGTCGACGCCCGCGTGAGCCTGATGAACGCGGAAGGTCAGCTCGCCCAGGCCGTGCGCGAGGCCCAGGCAAAGATGCAGCAGGCCAATCAAGCCGATGCCGCGATCCCCCAGCGCCGTGCCCAGTACGAGCAGGCGCGCGACGACTACAACCGCCGCCATCCGCTGCTCGAGCGTCGCGCCGTGTCGGCTGAAGAAGTCGACACCGGCAAGCGCCAGATGCAGCAAGCCAAGGCCGCGCTGGATGCAGCCGAGCGCGAGGCCGCCGCCGCGCACGCCCAGGTCGACGGCACGACGGTGGAGAACTACCCGGCGGTCATCCAGGCTCGCTCGCAGTTCCGCAATGCCTGGGTCAACAATGGTCGCAATGCGATCGTCTCGCCGATCGAAGGCTATGCCGCACGGCGCCAGGTTCAGGTCGGCCAGCGTATCCAGCCGGGCCAGGACCTGCTGACGGTCGTACCGTTGTCGGACCTCTGGGTGGACGCGAATTTCAAGGAGACCCAGCTGGAGCACATCCGCATCGGCCAGCCGGTAAAGCTCACGACCGACATGTATTCCGACGTGGAGTACCACGGCAAGATCGTCGGTCTGAACGCCGGCACGGGCAGCGCGTTCTCGCTGCTGCCTGCGGAGAACGCTACCGGAAACTGGATCAAGGTCGTGCAGCGCCTGCCGGTCAGGGTAGCGATCGATGCAGAGGACCTCCGCAAGCACCCGCTGCGCATCGGTCTGTCGACCGACGTGAACGTCGATACGCACGACCGCGACGGTCGTGTCCTCTCCGACACGGTGCGAAGCAAGCCGCTCGCCAGCACCACCGTCTACGAGCAGGAGATGGGCGAGGCCGACCAACACGCCGAGGAGATCATCCGCGCCAATACCGTGGATGCGACACCGAAGCCTGTTCCGGCCAGGCACGGCAGCTGATCGATGCCGGGGCAGAACGGTAACGGGGCGTCGAAGTCGCCGCTGACCGGTGGCGCACTTGTGCTGCTAACGGCCGGCGTCGCTCTGGCGACGTTCATGGAGGTGCTCGACATCTCCATCGTCAACGTGTCGGTACGTACCATCGCCGGCAACGTCGGTGTGAGCAGCAACGAAGGGACCATGGCCATCAGCGCGTACTCGATGGCCAGCGCTGTCATGCAGCCGCTGACCGGCTGGGTCGCGCGTCGATTCGGTGAGGTGCGCACCTTCATGACGTCGGTCATGCTGTTCGTCGTGTTCTCGGCGTTATGCGGCTTCTCACAAAGCATGCCCATGCTGATCGTCTTCCGACTGTTGCAGGGTGCGGTATCCGGTCCGATGGTGCCGTTGTCGCAGACCCTCCTGCTCAACAACTACCCAGTCGCCAGACGACCCATCGCGCTGGCGCTATGGGCCATGACGGTCGTGGTGGCGCCGGTGTTCGGGCCGATTCTCGGTGGCTGGATCACCGATAACTACCACTGGTCGTGGATCTTCTTCATCAACATCCCGGTCGGCATCTTCGCCGTCGTGGTCACCTACGCCCTGCTGCGCGATCGCGAATCCAAGGTCGTGAAGGCGCCGATCGACGCGATCGGCCTGTTCTTGCTGGCGGTGGGCATCGGCTGCCTGCAGTTCATGCTCGACAATGGAAACGACGACGACTGGTTCACCTCGAAGACGATCACGGTACTGGCCATTGTCTCAGTGATCTGCCTGACCTTCCTCATCGCCTGGGAGCTGATGCACAAGCATCCCGTCGTTGACCTCCGACTTCTCAAGCGACGCAACTTCTTCGTCGGCGTCCTGTGCCTGTCGTTGGGCATGTTTGCCTTCTTCGGCGGTACCGTCGTCATGCCGATGTGGGTGCAGGAGGTCCTGGGCTACACGGCCACCTGGGCGGGCTTCGTGGTCGCGCCCATCGGCATCCTGGCGATCGTGCTGTCGCCACTGGTGGGTGCGTTCCAGAGCAAGTTCGATCTGCGCGTGCTCAACACGGTGGGCTTCGCCGTCTTTGCCGGTGCATCGTTCTACATGTCGACGTTGAGCACCAACGCGCCCTACAGCGAGATGGCGATCCCGCGTTTGTGCATGGGTGCGGGTATCGCATTGTTTTTCGTGCCGGTGAATCAGATCATCCTGTCTGGGATGCCGGATGAACAGGTGGCGAGTGCGTCAGGCCTATCGAATTTCTTCCGAACGCTGGCAGGCAGCATCGCGACGGCGGTGAGCACGACGATGTATTCGCACCGCACGACGTATCACCATGCCGTGCTGGCGGAGAACGTCAGCGCGGGAAGCCGGAGCACGACGGAGTACCTGGATCGCTTTCAGGCGTTCGGCATTCAGGGCCCGACGGCGAACGCCGCACTGAATCGTATTGTCGACATGCAGGCGGCGACGCTGGCGGTGAACGACGTGTTCTGGGGTTTTGCCTTGATCTTCCTGCTGGCGATGGTCGCAGTGTGGTTCGCGAAGCCGCCGTTTGTGTCGGGAGGAGCGCCGGGGCATTGAGGGTCCCGGCAATCGCCGCTGAAGCGGCTCCCACATGAGCCGATCGCTACCCTTGTGGGAGCCGATTCATCCGTGGGAGCCGATTATCTCTAGGGGCCGATTCATCTGTGGGAGCCGATTCATCGGCGATGCTCTTACCCGGCCACCGAGAAATCCAGCGTTTCCGTAAGATCCCCCGGCGCCGGTCCGCCCGCCGCCACCATCGCATCCTCGCGCGTCTTCAGTCCGGGCAACTTTTCCAGTTTGAAGCGTCGCGTCAGGAAGCGCGCGATCGATCCCGTGTCGTAGATGGTGTGCTCCACATGGCCCTTCTTCGCGTACGGCGAGATCACCAGTGCCGGAATGCGCGTACCCGGCCCCCAGCGATCGCCCTTCGGCGGCGCGACGTGATCCCACCACCCACCGTTCTCGTCGAAGGTGACGACGACGAGCATGTCCTTCCAGTGCGGACTGGTGCGCAGCGCATGCACGACGCCGGCGATATGCCGGTCGCCGGCTTCGACGTCGGAATAGCCGGCGTGCATATTGAGGTCGCCCTGTGGCTTGTAGAACGTGACCGGCGGAAGTTTCCCGGCGGCTACGTCGGCGAGGAAGCGATTGGTCTTTGCTGTCTCGCCGATACCGCCGTCACGCAGGTGTCGCTTGCGTGCTTCCGTGCCAGGCGCGAGCGTGACGAAATAGTTGAGCGGCTGGTGATGCGGCTGGAAGTTGGGCGTCTGGGGGAAATGTTTCTCGTCACCTTCGCCGTCACCCTTGCCGTCGAGCGCAGCCTGAAAACCACCGCCATACCACGCCCAGTCCACGCCCTTGTCCGAGAGGACGTCGCCGATGTGCTTATGCTTCTGCGGCAGCAGCGTATTCGGGCTCGTTGCATCGGCGAGCAACGGGTTCTTCGGATCGACGTTGAAGCCGGGCGAGTAGGGCGGGCCTATGGTATTGACGGCGAAGAAGTCCGGCGTGAGTTGGTTGTGGTGAGCGAATTTGGGCTTGCCCTGCATGGCGCTGGCCGGCGACTCATCGGCCATCTTCAGATGGTAGTCCAGCGGATCGCCGCTCTCGGTGACGGCGATGCCGAACTGGACAGGGCTCTTGTCGGCGTCCGGATAGAACGGCGGTTGCGCGGCCACGAGGTACTGGTGGTTGAGGAATGAACCACCGAAAGCGCCCATAAAGAAGTTGTCGCACAGCGTGTACTGCTCGGCGAGCCGCCACAAGCGAAGATGCACAGGCGCCGACGCGTAGTGACCCATGGTCATCGCGCCGTTGTCGCCCCAGGCGACGAAGCCGTCGTTCTTGCCACCGTTGATCTGCAGCTGGTTGTTGTAGAACGCATGCACGAGATCGCGCGTGACCAGGCCGTGCGGCAACGGGGTGCCGTCACCCGTATGCAAGGCCCAGGGCGCATTGGGCAGCCCTGTGATGTCCTGCTCGCCGACCTTGTACGGCTTGTGATCGACCACCTGCTGGTGTGGCACGAGCCCGCCCCAGATCGGCGGCAGCGTGGTCAGCGGCTTGCCGTCGCGATCGCGCTGCAGATAGCGTTCCGCGGGCACGGCGCTCAAGGGCTGCTGCAAACCGGGGAACTCGGCGAACAGGTTATTGAAACTGCGGTTCTCCGCGTAGATCACGACGACGTGCTGGATGTGCTTTTCCAGCAGCGCGTCGAGTGCCTTGCCGCCGGGTGCTGGCGCAAGAGCTTTCGAATCGCCTGCGGCGACCTCAGCCACGCCGCCCAGTGCGAGCACGGCGCCCGTCGTGGCGAGGCCACCCAACAGGCGGCGTCGGCCGCTATCCGGCGTGTCGTTCTCGGTTTTCTTGGTCATGAGCTCGGTCGCGATAGCGGGGCGCCGGTCGACGAAGCCTGGGGAAGCAATCGCCGGCCATGAGGTAACGCACGCCCATGGTGGGGCCTGCAGGGTAAGCGATGTCGGCGGGCCCGCCAAACCCTGCCGCGTGCTGCCTCCTCCTAATGGTTCCCGGTAACGTTCCCGCGGGGTAACGGCTCGGGATGTTCGGCAAGGTAGGTGCGCAGGCTGTCGGCGGTATTCAGAGCGCCGTCGCGTTGTTCAAAACGATCCAGGAAAACATGGATGGACTTATAGCGCTCCGGATCGTCGGTTTCGATTTGAGCGAAGGCACGTAGCGCATATCCGTCGGCGTCGTCGCCCTCTCGCTGGATGAGCGTGTCGGCGACGTTTTTCGCCTTGTCATAGCGATGCGATGCGTTCAGGTAGAGCCAGCCCAACTGAGCGAGCGTCCAGGTGTCGGCGGGGTCGCGCTCGACCGCGTAAGACAACAGGCGTTCCGCTTCGACGGGTTCCTTCAACGCGAGAAGGGCGACTCCCACATCGCGAGCCACGCTCACCGAATCCGAATGTTTTTGCGCTGCATTCTTGAGTATGACGCGAGCCCATTCGCTGTAGCGGGCCTGCTGGGATGCCATGCCGATGACCCACAGTGCGGTCGATTCGCCGTCATCGAAGCGCCACGCTTCGACAGCGAGGATCAACGACTCGGAGAACGCTTTGCCGAGATAGGCCCGACGGGCCAACCAGGCCAGGTCGGCGGCTGTCGCGACTTCGCCCGCCATCGCCAGGGTCGGCTTTGCCGCTGGCGCGTGCAGCAATGGATCCGTGCGCGCTTTCATCCTTGCCCTGCCGACGACGACCCACAAGAGCGGCTGACGCGGAGCCCTGGCCGCCGCCTCGCTTGCTTGTTTCAAGAGCAGGGCAGGGCTTCCACCCCATGCGCCACCGCTCATGGCCGACTGGATCAGGCGAAGCGCCATATCGTCGGGCGCGACGGCGAGTCCGCGAGCCATGGCGGCCTGCGCATCGTCCTCGTCACCTGCCCGCATGGCGAGGCTGAACATCTCGGCGAACACTAGCGGAATGGGCGGCTGCATCGTCGCCGCGCGATCCAGCTCGGCGCGTGCCAGCGCCGCCTGCTTGCGCATGGCGGTCAAATTCTCTTCAGGCGTGTCATCGTAGGCGTCCTGCCCACGCGCTTGCCAGGCGGCGCTGCTGTATTGGAAACCACTGGCGGCAGCGGCGAATGCGCTTTGTGGACGCTGTCGCTTCCATGCGTCCACGGCGCGGCGCATGTCTGGCGTGGACTCCATCAAGCCCATCCGGTAGAAGGCGCCATCGAGCCTCGACGCCGCCGCGGGATCGTCCGCTTGCGCGCGTGCATCCTCCGCCAGAACCCGATCCACCTCGTCACCCCTGCCCTCGGCGATCCGTTGGCGAAATTCAAGCGAGGTCATGGCTGGCTGGTATCGATAACGGCAATACGCCTCGACACCGTCACGGTGCCAGTGCGAGCCAGGCGGATCAGGCATCTTCAGGCAGCGTTCCAGCGGATCGACGATCTTCGATGCCTCGATGACCTGGGTCATGAAGCTCCGGAACGGAATCGCGGGACGGGTCACCGAGATGACGGCAGTCGATTCGTGGGTGGGTGCGTGACGAAGCGCCAGGGCGCCGCCGATGGCAGCGAGGCCGACAGCGACGATCAAGGCAATGCGAATCCCTCTAGCCGACATGTTTTCGTCCCTCGATGCGAGTGATGGTGCGGTTCGCTCAACCCGCCGACGGTTCCGGATGTGTAGCGAGCCACGCGCGTATCTCCGCGGCAGGACCCTGCTGCTTGGGATCGTCGCCGAAGCGTGCGAGGAAATCCCTGGCCGAGCGATAGCGATTCGGACTGTTCGTGTCCTTGTCCACGCATGCCCGGATGACATAACCGTTGGCGTTGCCGGGGTCGCGCCGCATCAATTCGTCGGCAATCGCGCCTGCCTTCGGGTAGTTGTGTCCCTCGTGCGAGTAAAAGTCGCCAAGCATCGCGAGCACCCAGTCGTCCCTCTCGTGCCCGGTGGCGTAAACCATCAACGACTCCGCCAAAGCAGGCTCACCGAGGTAGCGCAACTCGACCCCTGCGTCAGCGGCGACATCCACGTCGTCCGGATGCTCCTTCGCCGCGCGGATCAGCTCGGCCTTGGCCCATTCACGGTAATAGCCTTGCGTGGCGAGGTAACCCAGCACATAGAGGGCGTCGCCCTGCGAGTTGTCGAACCGTATCGCTTCCACGGCGAGCACGAAGGCCTCGTCGCTCTTCCTTGCGCGGTTGGCGTCGGCGGCAAGCTGGCTCAGGCTGTAGGCCGTGGCCACTTCATCGGCCAACGCCAGAAAGCGGCCGTCGGCGGGGCGCGTGAGGTGCCCCTCTGTCGCAGCCTCGATGTGCGCATTGCCGGCGGCGACCCAGAGCAGAGGCGTGTCCTTGGCGGCGACCGCGGCTTCGTCGGCTTGTCGGGCGACCCATGCCGTGCTGCCGCCCCACTTCCTGCCCGTGAAGTCAGCCTGATCCAGGCGCAGGGGCAGGTTGTTCGGTTGCACCGCGAATCCACGTTCGATAGCGGCCATGGCGTAACGACTATCGCCAGTCAACACGCCCATGCGAAGCATGTCCGCGTAAATCGCCGGGATGGCCGGTGACATCGTCGCCGCGTGATCCAGGTCCCGACGCGCGAGATCGGCCAGCTTTCGCGCCTCGCGCCACTGTTCGCTACTTGTCTTCGAAGCGAAGTCGGCGCCGCGTGCGGCGAATGCGGCCTGCTGGTATTGCATGCCACTGGCGGCGACAGCGAAGACGCTGTCCGGTCGCTGGCGCAACCATGCATCGATGGCGGCACGCGTTTCAGCGCTGGCGTCATGAAAGCCGGCCCTGCTCACCGCCTGGTCGAAGATGGCTGGATACCCGGGGTCGTGCAGCTGCATCTGCAGATACCCGGCAAGCAGTCGGTCGACTTCGGCGCCCTTGCCGGCGGCGATGAGCGCGCGGAATCCCGCGATCTCCTTCATCTCGGTGAGTCGGTATCGGCAATAGGCCGCGACACCGTCCGTATGCCAATGCGAACCCGGCGGGTCGGGCATGTGCAGGCAGCGCTCGACCGGATCGGCGATTTTCGCTGCGGTCTGCACCTGTGCCATGAACGCATCGAGGGTCGGTGTCGCGGTGAAAGCGTGTCCCGCCTGATGGCCTGTCGACGTCGCTTCCGGTGCTGGCCAACTCTTCACCGCCGCCAGCGCAGCGACGGCCAGGAGCAATCCTCCCAAAAGCAGCACGCGTCGGTTTCCCTGCCTTGCCATATCCATCCCCTGTCATGGTCTGCGTTGCCCGGCGATCATAGCCGTAGCCACGGCGCAGGTGATACGACACAATCCGCCGAAATGGCCACGGGGCAGGGATGGACACCATGACGCGATCGACGGGAGGTCTCGCCACGACGGCATCCCTTGCCGTTGTCGCCTATGCCGCGATGGACATGTGTCATGAAGTGCTGGGGCATGGCGTAGCGATGCTGTTCTTCGATGACGCCACGCCTGTCCAACTGACGACGGTCGCCTTGAGCTCGCAGGGCGCGGTCAGTCGCGTGGTCGCCCTGGCTGGTCCGCTGGTGAACCTCATCCTGGGTGCGATTGCGATGGCGTGGTTTCGACGCCTCACGACGTTTGGCCCCGGGTCGTATTTTCTCTGGCTGTTCGCCACGATCAACCTGCTCAATGGCACCGGCTATGCCGTGTACTCGGGGGTGCTCGACTTCGGCGACCTGGCCGTGGTGATTGCCGGATGGGAGCCGCACATCGCCTGGCGTATCGGCCTGGCCGACCTGGGCGCGGCGGGCTACTACATGTCACTTCGCCTCGCTTCGGTATCCCTCGCCAGGCGACTGGATAGCGTTTCCATCGGACGGCACACCCTCCCTCGCCTGACCTGGCCCGCCTACCTTGCCGGCGGCTTGCCGCTCGCTGCGGGTGCAGCGATGAATCCCCTGACGAACCTCTTCTTTCTGGTGGGAGTGACCGGCGGTTTCGGGTGCATGCTCGGTCTGCTTTTCGTGCCGGCTTTGACGGAATCTGCCAGGGCCGAGGCGACTCGTGCCGAGCCTTGGCAAACCTCATGGGGGTGGATCGTCGGTGCCGTGCTCACTGCCGCCATCTTCGTTTTCGTCGTGGGGCCGGGCGTCGCATTGCATGACTGAGCTGGTGCTTCTTCCCGGGATGGATGGGACGGCGAAACTGTTCGATCCCTTTTAGGAACGCCAAGGCGTCTGGTGGGACGGGTGGCCGTACCTGCTCCAGGCCAGTGACTGGTGCAAGCGATGTGCAAATGCACCACTTTGGTGCATTTGCACATCGGCCTCACAGCCGTTCTATGATGCGAAAGCTTGGTCCTGGCGGCCCCGTCGATGGCGGTACTGCTGGCATGGCGATTGCTAAATGGACTCCGCCCACCTACCCGAGGTTTTTATGTCCGCCGCTTCGAAAGTGCTGAACCTGATCCAGGACGAGGAAATCGAGTTCGTTGATTTCCGCTTCGCCGACATCCTCGGCAAGCACCATCACACGACCTTTCCTGCTCACGCCATCGACGAGAGCACCTTTGAAGACGGCAAGATGTTCGACGGTTCGTCGATCGCCGGCTGGAAGGGCATCAACGAGTCCGACATGGTCCTCATGCCGGATCCGGAAACCGCCCACCTCGATCCGTTCAGCGCGCACAAGCAGCTGATCCTGCACTGCGACGTGCTCGAGCCGAGCACCATGCAGGCCTATGGCCGCGACCCTCGCTCGATCGCCAAGCGCGCCGAGGCCTACCTGAAGTCGACCGGCATCGCCGATACGGCCTTCTTCGGTCCGGAACCCGAGTTCTTCATCTTCGATTCGGTCCGCTGGCAGAACGACATGGGCCGCGTGTTCTACGAGATCGGCTCCGAAGAAGCGGCCTGGTCGTCGCGCTACAAGTACGACGGCACCAATACGGGTCATCGTCCGGGCGTGAAGGGCGGTTACTTCCCGGTGGCGCCCGTGGACAGCCTCGGCGACCTGCGCGCCGACATGTGCAAGGTGCTCGAGTCGCTCGGCCAGGTGGTCGAAGTACACCACCACGAAGTCGCCAACGCGGGCCAGTGCGAAATCGGTACGCGCTTCAACACCCTGGTGAAGAAGGCCGACGAACTGATGACGATGAAGTACGTCATCAAGAACGTCGCCCACCAGGCGGGCAAGACGGTGACCTTCATGCCGAAGCCGATCGTCGGTGACAATGGCTCGGGCATGCACGTGCACCAGTCGCTGTCGAAGAACGGCGAGAACCTGTTCGCCGGCGACCTCTACGGCGGCCTGTCGCAGACGGCGCTGTGGTACATCGGCGGCATCTTCAAGCATGCCCGCGCGATCAATGCCTTCGCCAACTCGACGACCAACAGCTACAAGCGCCTGGTTCCGGGCTTCGAAGCACCGGTGATGCTCGCTTACTCGGCACGCAACCGTTCGGCCTCCTGCCGTATCCCGTACGTGTCGAGCCCGAAGGGTCGTCGCATCGAGATCCGCTTCCCGGACCCGATGCAGTCGGGCTACCTGACCTTCACCGTGCTGATGATGGCCGGTCTGGACGGCATCCTGAACAAGATCGACCCGGGTGCACCGGCCGACAAGGATCTCTACGACCTGCCGCCGGAAGAAGAGAAGAACATCCCGCAGGTCTGCGCCAGCCTGGACGAAGCGCTTGTCGCCCTCGACAAGGATCGCGAGTTCCTCAAGGCCGGTGGCGTCTTCACTGACGACTTCATCGATGGCTACATCGCCCTGAAGATGCAGGAAGTGACCCGCTACCGCGCGAGCACCCACCCGCTCGAGTTCCAGATGTACTACGCGATCTGATCGCGTTCACAACTCGGGGTGAGGAGAGAGGGGCGCTTCGGCGCCCCTTTTTTTGCGCTCGGCCCGCAAGAGTTAACGAATTCGCAAGGTCACGCTATAGTCCTTCCCGATGTATCGGCTGGTGCCGCCAGCTGAGCCCTGGGAGGGGCAACCTCATGAAGAAGATCGCCCTCAGTGCCCTGGCGCTGATTGCGCCCGTGTTCGCGTTCGCCACCGACGCACCGGGCAATCAATACGACTGGCGCAGCAACTGGCCGACCCACTACGTGTTCGCCGATGGTACGGATCTTGGTCTGTCCGTGAAGTACCAATACGACGTCGATCGTTTTTCACACGATGACGGGCTTTACGAGGATGCCCAAACGAACCGGCGCAAGGAATTCGGTTTCTTTGTCCGCAAGAAAGGCGTCTACGACGCGACCGTCGTCTTCGACTTCCAGACCCACACCTGGCTGGACACGTTCTTTCGCCTGCAGAGCAAGGCCGTCCTCGGTGACGACTACGGCGCGGTGCGCGTCGGTTTCATGAAGACGCCGGTCGGTTTCGAAGGCAATACCAGCACCGGTTCCACATCGTTCCTCGAGCCGTCGCTGCCCATGCAAGCGGTTTATGCGAACAGGCGTATCGGCGTCGACTGGGCGTTGACGCGCAAGGCTTACCTGGTGCAGTTGGGTTACTACCACGGCGGCAATCTCCAGGGTGATCTCGACGGCCGCATGGTCGCGGGACGCGCGGCGTGGACGCCGCTTAACGAGCCGGGCAACGTCCTGCATCTCGGCGGCTCGGTGTCACGGGAGACGCCCTATGGCACGACCGACGGCCGCGGTCGCTACACACCGCCGAACGTGCGCCTGCGCGCGTTGCCCGAAGCGGGACTGGCCACCCAGCGGCTGATCGATTCCGGCGTGCTGAGCGTGACCGACCATGTCGACCGCCGTGGGCTCGAAGGCCTCTGGATTCACGGGCCCTGGTCGGTGCAGAGCGAGTATCTCGACGCGAAGGTGAAACTCGAGAACAAGCCTGCCTATGACGCCCATGGCTGGTACACCTTCGGAAGCTGGGTCGCCACCGGTGAATCCCGGAGCTACAGCGGCGGCAACGTCGCCGACGTGTCGCCGAAGGGGTCGTGGGGAGCCCTCGAGTTCCTGATTCGATACAGCACGCTGGATCTCGACGACGGCCCGACACTGGGCGGCACGGAACATGACTGGACGCTCGGGGCCAACTGGTATCTCACCAGATACCTCAAGCTGCAGGGAAACTACGTTCGCGCGATCAGCGACCGACGCGACGTTCGCGTCGATCCGCGTGTTGTCGAGGTACGCGCGCAGATCATGTTCTGATCTGCGCGCCGGCTTCAGGGCATCGTGGGTTGCAGGGGCAGGCGGCAATTGCTCAGCTTGGCCGCGGGAAGCGTGCCGTCGACCAGAAAGCGACCGGCCAGCTCGGATACGCAGGCCCGGTCGCGACGCGCAAGCACGCCATGCGCCCGCAGGTTACGTGCGACGACCATGCTCGCGTTAGCGTGCCCCTGGAGCATCATCGCCGCCGGACGCAGGGGGGCTTCGTCGTCGAATTCCGCATGGACCATCAGGAAGGGCGGGGCGCCCACCAGATCCGGGACCGACGAAGGTGCGAACGCCGTGGGCCATTCGCTGCAGACCATGCCCTGGAAGGATTCGTTGCCAACGGCGGACGGCCAGGTGGCGCGTAGGTCGCGCGTACGAGTACGCCAGTAAGAGCGATCGCTGCCCCATGAACCATCGTTGCAACGCGTAGCGAACACGCTGGCTGTCAGCGCCGGGGATGCGTTCGACGCGCGAGGGCCGAATCCGTAAGGATCACCCGACCGATCGGCGTCGAGCCGATCGAGCATCCACCCTGCCGAACGCCGAATGGGCACGTCGACATCGATGTCGACGACGCGTTCGGCGGAGACCAGCGCGTTACGAAGAACCGGTGTCGACATCGTGGCATGGCGAGCCGAGAGCGTTCCAAGGACAAGCACCGCGGCCAGGTCGTCCGCGTCGACGATGTGTCGCGTCCATGTCGCATAAGCCAGCGGGGGCAGTCGTCCGAGCCGTCGGTGGATGGCGGCAACGTCGTCTCCTCCATGGTAGCGTGCGGGGTCGGCGATGAGCGCGGCGACAGCGCGGCGGATCGTTCGCCCGCGCTCTTCGACGCGCGCTTCCATCGCTTCGGCGACGGAACCATCGGCGTCCCAGCTGCTATCGAGCAACATGCGCCCGACATGCCTTGGATAGCGTTCCGCGTAGCGGGAAGCCACCCAGCCGCCGCGTCCGATGCCGATAAGATGGATGGCAGGCTGGCCAAGGGCTTCACGCAGACGTTCCATGTCTTCGATGCGAGGTCCTACCCCGATATGTGCGTGCATGGTGTCGTTCTGGCAGGCGGTGGCGATCGCGAGGGCGAGGTTCCCGGCCGTCGTCATGTTGCCAAGGGTGCCGTCGGTTCCAAGGGAGTCGTGGCGTGGCAGATGTGAGGTCGCGGAAAGGCAGTCCCGGCCGCCGGCGTCGTCCATGCGACGCTGTGCCAGGCCCACCAGATCGAGTCGGCGCGCGGCCTCGCGCCAGTAGCCATCGCCGTCCAGCCACGTCGAGGCCATGGCTGGAACGGCAACGATCGCCGGCTCGGCGAATTCGTCTGGCTCCAGTAACACGACGCCGTCGTGGCGATTGCCACGCTCACTGGCGGCGACGACACGAACGACATCGAGGTCGAGCGTCGCCGCCTCCGGCTGAGCATAATCGCGAGGCACGCGTAACCGTGCGCATTCGGTTCGTGAAGAAACGTCATTCGAGGAGGCCGTGACCGGCCCACAGGGCGTCCAGGTCAGGGGAGCGACGGATTCCGCGGAAACCATCCGCGTCGGCAGGAGGATGGCTGCAAGGAGCACGAGCGAAGAGTGCTTCATCATAGCTCCACGTGGCTGGACGTTTCCGCGGGCTCGTCGATCGCTATCGGCCCCGCACTGGACGAATGTGAGCCGGGCAATGCGTCGACGGGATGATCGAAGATGTCGTCACAGGAGAATGCGCGCGATGGCAGGACGGGCAGCTCACCGGTGAGAAGGTAGTGCGCCGCCGTCCGTTCGATGCAGGACGAGTTCGTGAAATTGAACACGCCATGCAGACTGGAGTTCCGTACCAGAAGCATGCGAGCGTTGGCGAACGCGTGGAGAATGTGCTGCGCGCCTACCAGCGGCGTGGAGGTATCTTTCTCCGACTGAATCAGCAGAAAGGGTGTCGCGAGGCCCAGGCGTGAAAGATCGGGACGTCGGGCGCGAGGCCCGCCCCAACGTGTACAGGCGAGCTCTTCGAGCGTTTGGTCGCCGACGAAGTTGAAGTAGCGTCCGGCGTAGCGTCGGGCCGATTCGCGAATCTCGGCTTCGCTTCGTGTCCAGGGAAAGTCGTTGCAACCCACGGCCACACGAACGAACTCGCCTTCGCGTTCGGTGACATGCGGCGCCGACGTCTCCGTCTGAGGGTAGAGCAAGGGGGCAAGCTGGCTTGCTTCCAGGCGCATGCGTTGGTCGAGCGCCGTGTCATGGCTGAACACGGTATGGTCGATCCGTCGCATCATGGCCTCCTTGGTAAGCAGGCTGTCTGCGATCAGCCACTCCGCCAGGTGAAGCGCGGCGGCCAGGCCAACGGGTGAATCCAGGCGCCCTGCCCAGGCTTCGCGTGCACGGGGCGAAAGATCGTCGATCTCGCTGGCGACGGCGTTGCTACTGTCGCCAAGCCCGTAACGAGCGGGATGGCGCAACACGGGCGCGACGACGTCCTCGTCGAATCGGTGCTGCTGCGCCACCATCGAAAGGTATGCCGCCGAGCGGTATCCATGCATGAGGTCCATGCTCGAGTCGAGCAGCAGGCGACCGGTGTGCGACGGGTACAGCGAGGCATACCAGGCACCCACCAGGCCACCGTAAGAAATACCATAGAAATGAAGTCTCTCGTCGCCGAGCGCGCGACGGACCATGTCCATGTCGTGGGCGTGTTGCTCGGTGTTGACGTAGCGAGCTTCCGGGATCGACGTGCACGCGTCTACCGTGGCCTGCGTGCCGTTGAGGATGACTTGCCAGTTGTTGTCGCCCAGATGAGTTGGCAGGAAAGCGTGAGGCGGGGCGGGACGTGCAGGCGCGCAATGCAGGTCACCGCTGCCGGGCAAGCCGCGAGGGATGACGGCGACCAGGTCGTAGCGCTGCGAGAGTCGACGCTTGTCGACTTCGTCCGGGTTCACACTGCCCATGTCCGACCAGGCCTCACCCATCGACCGAAGCAACCCGCCTGGGTGCGTGCCAGGGCCCCCAATGTTCAAGAAGATAGCGCCTTCACGATGCGTCGGATCGGATGCGCGTACACGGATGACGCCAATGGTCATCGTTCGGCCATCGGGCGCAAGATGGTCGAATGGCGTAGTGATGCTGCCGCATTGCAGGCGATCGCCGAGGGTCGTGGACGCACGGCCCACCCAGCTATCGGCGCAGGTGCCCCAGGCGATGGAAGGCGTCGAGGCAGGGTTGGCGCTAGTGGATGCTGGCAGGCCGGCAAGCGTGGCGAGGGCCACGAGCGATCGATGGGCGAAGTGCATGTGCGTGGGTCCCGGTACGAAGAGACCACGAAATTACGCGGTGATGACCGTCGGTCCCATCGGCGGTCACCGCTGCAAATATCCTCACGTCGCCGGGCCGGTTGTAAGCATCTTCTCGTTCTACGGGAAGTCCGTGACTGTCACTGGATGTGCCAGCCATGCGTCACGACGAGCGACTGACCGGTAAGCGCGTTGGACTCGAAACCCGCCAGGAAGAGTGCGGTGTCGGCGATATCAGTCAGTGTGGTGAATTCGCCGTCTACCGTGTCGCGGAGCATCACGTTACGGATGACCTCTTCTTCGCTGATGCCAAGCTCGCGGGCCTGCTCGGGAATCTGCTTTTCGACCAGTGGTGTCCTGACGAACCCCGGACAGATGACGTTGGAACGGATGTTGTCTTTGGCGCCCTCCTTCGCGATGACGCGCGCCAGACCGAGCAATCCGTGTTTAGCCGCCACGTACGGTGCCTTGAACTTCGATGCCACGTGGGAGTGTGCCGAGCCCATCAGGATGATGGAACCGCCGCGACCCGAAGCGATCATCTGTCGCATCGCGGCCCGTGAGGTCAGGAAGGCGCCATCCATGTGGATGGCGAGCATGCGTTTCCAGTCGGCGAAGGAAAAGTCCACCAAGGGAGAAATGATCTGGACGCCGGCATTACTGACGAGAATATCGACCGGGCCGAGATCCTGTCGCGTACGGGAGAATCCTTCTTCGACCTGGGCTTCATCGGTGACGTCCATTGCGACACCGATGGCACCGCCGCCGAGGATGGACGCGACCTCACCGGCCTTGTCGGCATCGATGTCCGCCACGACGACGGTTGCCCCCGCCCTGGCATAGGACGAAGCAATGGCGCGTCCTATGCCACTGGCGGCACCTGTCACGAGGGCGATTTTCCCGCTGAGACTCTGCATGATCGTATTCCGCGTGGGATGGGAAGACCTTACATCTTTCGTAGCCGATGTTGCAGTTCATCGCGGACGGATTGCTCGTCCGTCAGCTCCCCGGTGTCGCGCACGTGCCGTGTTGGAGGCGAGGGTACGAAATTGCAGCCGGACATGCGTTGGGAAGGCAGTTCGCCTTCGAGCAGGAAGCGGCCGACGGCGCGTTCGATACATGGCGTGGCCGACGTACCGAACAGGCCGTGCCCAGTCATGCCGTGAGCGAGGACCATATAGGCGTTGGGCGAGGCGTTGAAGGCACGCATAGCGCCAGACGTCGGCGTCGCCGGATCGAACTCCGCCTGGACCATGAGCATGGGCGGCGCCTCGGCAAGGGCGGTCAACGACGGACGCCAACGCGGGGGGGAAGGCCAGTGCAGGCAGGTCAGCCCGAGTGTGACGGGTACGCCGTGCGAAGCCGGGTAGCGGTCGCCGATCTCATTCGCCATGTTGCGCAGGGCTTTTGCGCTCTTCAGCCACGGCGTGTCCCCGCAGGCGACCGCATGGTAGACGGACAAGTCTACCAGGGCGGCTGTCTCCGGATCATTGATGCGGCCGCGTTCGATCAGGGGTGCGAACGCTCTCGCGGCGTCGTGGATCTGGCCGTCGACGACGGGATCCTTGCTGAAGCGATAGCCCTTCATTCGCGCGATAAGACGCTCACCCGTGCTTTCACCGTCTTCCCGGACCCAATCGGCCATGGTCAGCGCCGCCACGAGATCTTCCGGTGTGTCGATCAGCGAGGGCCACGCCTCCCGTGCCCGATGAGGCATGTTTCGCATTCGTTCGAGGACGGTACCAGCGTCGGTACCGAGCCCGTAGACGGTGGGCTTGGCAAGGGCAGGGCGCAGTGCTGTTTGCGCGAACAGTGCCTGGCGCTCGTAAGGTTCTTCGGCGACCTGATCCTCGAAGCTGCCGGCGTAGTTCATGGCGGAATCGAGCACGATGCGTCCCGCATGAGCGGGATAAGATGCGCTGTAGAACGCTCCCACCCACGTACCGTAAGAGAATCCGAGAAAGTTGAGCACGGGTTCGTGCAGTGCGATCCGCGCTTGTTCCATGTCACGGACATGTTGCAGGGTACCCACATGGGCGAACAGAGGATCGACGGCACAGCCGGTGGCGTAGGCGCGGCTCTCCCTGACGTAACCTACCCAGTTCCAGTCGGCAAGATCGACGGTGGGGTCGTGTCCATCCTGCGATTCCGCGACGTGGCAGGCGAAGCGCGTGCCGCCGCGCAGCCCCCTGGGAATGACGGCGACAAGGTCGTAGCGGTCGGCCAGGCGACGCTTGTCGCCGTCCAGTGGATGATTGGCAGAGCGAGTCGACCATAGGTAGGCGATGCTCGGCATGAAATCCAGCGGATTGCCGCCAGGGCCGCCGAAGTTGAAGAAGATGGAACCCTGGCGCTGCGAGGTTTCGCCTGCCTTGAAGCGAACGAGGCCAACCGTGAGCGCACCCCGTTCCGGTGCGTCCGCGTCGAGCCAGGCGGGCATGATGCCGCATTCGAGACGCTCCCCGAGTACGGCCGACCAATGCGGGTCCACCAGCTCGGGAGCACATGGCCCCCAGGTCATGGTCGTGAGCATGGTGCCCGTACTCGCGTCGGAGGCGACGCTGGTGCAAGCAGCGACAAGGAAGATGCCAAGGAGCGTGTGGCGCCGTCTTACGCACACAAAGGATGCATTCATGGACGGTCCCCCGCGCGGGGAGCGAACGGTGACCGCAATCCCGACAGTTCCGATCGCAGGACTACGGCGTCGCCGGGGCGTGTGAATCCGTCGTCGGTCTCACCGTGCGCCGCTGGCGTGGCCGTGCAATGGTATTCACGACCCGCGGGCAGGATGCCGGTCAACAGGTAACGGCCAACGGTGTCTTCCACGCAAGCCGAGTCCGTGAAGCCGAAGACACCATGCTCTTCGATCCCCTCGGCGACGAGGAGATGAGTCATCGTCGTACTGGCCAACACCGAGGTTCCGTTCTGCAACGGTGTGACGGGGTCCAGCGAGGCATGCACCATGAGGATGTCACCGGCGGCGCCAACCCTGCTCAAAGGCGGACGCATGGCGTGCGAGCCTCCCCAGAACACGCAGTGATATTCGAGGCCGCGCCCGTTGGTGGCGGGAAGGGTCTCGGCAAGCGTCGCGACCCGCGCCTGGTGATGGGTCACGTCGCCGGCATATGGCATGTCGTTGCACATCACGGCCGAGAAGAGCGAACTCACATCGT
Source organism: Luteibacter rhizovicinus DSM 16549 (assembly GCF_001887595.1). Classification (NCBI taxonomy): domain Bacteria; kingdom Pseudomonadati; phylum Pseudomonadota; class Gammaproteobacteria; order Lysobacterales; family Rhodanobacteraceae; genus Luteibacter; species Luteibacter rhizovicinus. The sequence goes on along the minus strand of NZ_CP017480.1, from coordinate 1,434,726 downwards.
CGAACCGGAAAGGCTCGGGCTGGTAGGACACGGGAAAGAGGCGCCACGCGTAACGGATGGCATCGTCTCGTATCGCGGTGTTGGTCGCGTCGTCGCGATGGAAGCGGTGAGCCTTCATGCGTTCGGTCAAGGTCTCGAGGCTCATGTTGGGCTCGGCACGCAACCAGTCCGAGACTGCGAGCGCGCCGATCAGGTTCTCGGGGCTTTTCCAGAATCCGCCCCACGCTCGCCTGACAGGAACGGCCAGCTCGCCGATCCGCGCGAGCACTGAAGGCAGATCCCTCCCCAGTCCGTAGCGCTCGTAATCGTTCGCGGCAGGGCGGCCGACGAGCCGGTCGAACCGGTTCTGCGACGCGATCTTGCTCCGCGTGATATTGGTGTTCCAGTCGGCCGTCCAGTCCATGCCGGAATCGAGGACCATGCGCCCCACGTGCTCAGGGAAGGAGGCCGCATACCAGCTGCCAAGCCATGCGCCGTACGAATAGCCGAGATAGTGAAGCTTGGGTTCACCCAGTGCCCGACGTGCGACCTCCATGTCGTAGACGGTTTGTTCGGTGTTGATGAATGGGTATAGCGGGTTCGCGCGGCAGGCGGCCGCGGTCGCGCGCATGTAAGCGTCCATGGCCTGAATGTTTTCAGGGGAGCGATCCGCGACGATATCGTGGAAATCCGTGGCCTCGTTGTCGGATGTGCACAGGAAAGGCGTACCGCCATTCAGCCCGCGCGGAACGACGGCGATGAGGTCGAACTGCTCGGCGAGTCGTTTCTTGCTGCCGTGCACCGGGTGGTCGACGTAGGCGTTGTCCCAGTACTGCGCGAGCGAGGGCAGGATGTCCATCGGCGTCTCGCCAGGGCCACCAGGATTGAAGAAGATGGCAGCCTGTCGACGGGTGGGATCGCTGGCGGTCACGCGGACCAGGCCCACCTCGATGATGCCGTCATCGGGATGATGGTGGTCGACAGGGACACCCATGGTCCCGCAACGCAAGCGGTCGCCGAGCCGGACAATCGCGCTCTCGCGCACGAGGCCTGACGGGCACGCAGTCCATAGGATCGTCGAGGGCCGCAAGTCGGGAAGACGCCAGTCAGGCACTTCCTGGGCGGCACATGCACCGTGCCAGAGTAGAAGCGCTCCGGCAGCGCGGGAGACTCGTGGATTCATCGTGACGCTCCGTTGCGAGGGGAGAGTCACGGTAGGTCGATGGGGGTCGCGGATGCATCGGTGCGCGCTGCGTCAGCGTGTGGGTCGCGGCCTCCGCCGTGTCGGATACCTCAGCGCGCGAGCAGTGCGAATGTCGCCGATTCGCCCGTCGCGGACGACCCCGAGATCCACACCTGGAAGTCGCCTGGCTCCGCCTCGAACGTTACGCCATCGCGATGCGTGAAGGCGAGATCCGCTCGTGTCAGTTCAAACGACACATCTTCCGATGCACCCGGCGCAAGGAGAATTTTCCGGAACGCCTTCAGCTCGCGAACCGGCCTGACGCGGCTGGCGACACGGTCGTGGATGTAGAGTTGGACGACCTCCTCACCCGCGACATCGCCGATGTTCGTCACCGTGGCGCCGACCACGATCGTGTCGTTCCAACCGACCTGCGTCGCGACCTCGGGCGGTGTGTAGGCAAAACGCGTGAAGCTGAGCCCGTGCCCGAACGGATAGAGCGCTTCGAAAGTGATATCGCGATACCGCGACTTGAACGCCGGCGGCTGGTCGGCGAGCTCCGGTCGGCCTGTGCGCAGGTGGTTGTAGAAGTAAGGCTGCTGTCCGGCGTCCTGGGGAAAGCTGACAGGCAGGCGCCCCGCCGGGTTGTAGTCGCCGAAGACGACGTCCGCGATGGCCGGGCCAGTCTGGCTGCCGAGAAACCACGTGACGAGAATGGCATTCGCCTCGCGCACCGCGCCGGTCAGGGCGAGCGCGCGGCCGTTCTTCAGCAGGACGACCACAGGCGTGCCCGTGGCTGCCACCGCGTCGGCGAGGGCCTGCTGTGCGGCGGGCACGATGATGTTCGTGCGGGACTGCGCTTCGCCGGAGTAAACCTGCGGCTCGCCGATGGCGAGCAGGACGACGTCGGCGCGCTTCGCCGCGGCGACGGCTTCCTCGATGCCTCCCGCGATGGCATCTTCGATCCCGCAGCCGGCGACGACATCGAGACTCGCGCCATTGTCGAGTGCGTCGCGCAGACCCGTCTCGATGTTCACGTGGCGCGCGCTGTCGCCGAAGAGCGTCCAGCAGCCTTCGAGGTTCTCGACGTCCGCACCAAACGGGCCGATGAGCGCGATCTTCTGGCCGTTCTTGCGCAGCGGCAGGACGCCGTCGTTCTTAAGCATCACGATCGAGCGGCGTGAACCGTCGCGCGCGAGGGCGGCGTGCTCGGCGTTCTTCGATGTATCGGCTTCCACGGCGGGGTCGAGCGAGCGGTACGGGTTGTCCAGCAGGCCGATAGCGTGCTTCACGGAGAGGACACGACGCACGCCTTCGTCCAGCACGTCCATGGGGACATCGCCCGACGCCACGAGGTCGGCCAGATGGGCCGCATAGAAGCCGCTCTGCATGCTCATGTCCACGCCGGCGAGGAAGGCGAGGCGCGAGGCATCGCGTTCGTCCGCGGCAAAACCATGCGCGATGAGTTCCATGTCAGCGGTGTAGTCCGACACGACGAAACCTTCGAAACCCCACTCGCCGCGCAGGATATCGGTCATGAGTTCACGGTTGGCCGAAGCCGGCACGCCGTTGATGTCGTTGAACGCACTCATGATCGTGAGCGCGCCGGCATCGAGCGCCGCCTTGAAAGGTGGAAGATGCACGTCGCGCAGCGTTTGCGGCGAGATGTCGACGGTGTTGTATTCCATCCCGCCGGCCACGGCGCCGTAGGCGGCGAAGTGCTTCGGGGTGGCAAGCAGTGAGTCGTCGGCCCTGAGATCGGCACCCTGGAAACCGCGCACGCGCGCAGCGGCGAAGGCTGAGCCCAGCACGACGTCTTCGCCCGCACCTTCGGCCACGCGACCCCACCGCTGGTCGCGCGCGATGTCGACCGCCGGTGCGTATGTCCAGTGGATGCCCGCGGCGGTGGCTTCGACCGCGGTCGCGCGTGCGGTACGTTCGGCGAGACCCGGCTCGAACGTGGACGCTTCGGCCAGGGGGATCGGAAAGACGGTCCGCATGCCATGGATCACGTCGGCGCCAAGCAACAACGGAATGCCCAGCCGGCTCTCTTCCACGGCGACGCGCTGGGCCTCGCGACCCTCCGCCGCACCGACGCCGTTGAACAGCGCGCCAACCCGGCCCGCACGTACCTGATCGAGCACCTCAGCGGCCCCACGGGCATTGGCCTCGGGATTGATATCGGGTGCGAACGGGCGCACGGCATCGGCGAATACGCCCAGCTGGCCGACCTTTTCTTCGACGGTCATGCGGGCGATCAGGTCTTCGATGCGGGGGTTACGGGTCATGGTGGTCTTGGCCTGGAGACGGTCGGCGCGCAGTCCGGCGCCGTAAGCGGGCAAGGATACCGGCATCGGCACGCGAGGTGGTCATGTAAATGACGTTACGTGTAAACGTTTACAGCCTTGGGGCGCATGGTTTGGAGATTGCGGCCACCGCCGGCGGGCGGGCGGACTGCGGATGGGTCGCGAGAGGACCGCCGGGCGGCAGGGAAAGGACGTGGCCGGCCCGGGAAAGACCTGGCCTTCACAATCACGGGGCGTTTCCGGCAAAAGATGAAATCGTGTCCGACGATCACCTGCGCGCGCGCCACAATCGCCGAACGGGGTTAAATCTTCTCAGGTGACGACGGTGCAATCTGCGCTTGCTTCTCCGCTGATCGAGATGCGTGGCATCGGGAAGGTCTTCGACATCGGGACCATGGAAGTTCACGTCCTGACCAACATCCACCTCGATGTCCGCCGGGGCGAGTTCGTTTCGATCGCGGGGCCGTCCGGTTGCGGCAAGACCACGTTGCTGTCCCTCATGGGCGTTCTCGACGCCCCCACCAGCGGCAGCTTCCGGTTCCTCGGTCAATCGATGTCGGGACTGGGTCGCCGCGCGCGGGCACGCCTGCGCAACCAGCACATCGGTTTCGTGTTCCAGGCCTTCAACCTGATCAGTGACATGACGGTCGCCGAGAACGTCGAGTTGCCGTTGTCGTTTCGCGACGGGATGAGCCATCGCGAACGCACGGAGCGTGCGGCAAGTGCGCTGGCGGATGTCGGCATGGCGCATCGCATGCACCACTACCCTGACCAGCTATCCGGCGGACAGCAGCAGCGCGTGGCGGTCGCCCGCGCACTGGCTGGTGAACCTTCGATCCTGCTTGCCGACGAACCCACGGGCAACCTCGACGTGCGTAACGGCGAGATCGTGATGGCGCTGCTCAGCCGTCTGCATGCGTCAGGCCGGACGATCTGCATGGTGACGCACGATGAGCGATTCAGCAGCGTCGCGGACCGTACGGTGCGGTTACTGGACGGCTGCGTGATCGATGAGACGACGTTTCGACAACGACAGCGCGAGGCCGAAGCCGGGCTGGACGAACGACGGAGCACGGAGTCGTTTCCGTGAGCTCGTCAGGCCATAGACAGATAGGTGCCCGTCGCGGTCGCTGGCGTGGTCTGGGCTTCCTGCCCCTGTCGTCGTTGACGCTGGCGATCGGCCTCGCCGCCTTGACCAGCGCCCTGGCGATGGTCGAGTCCCTGTTGAGGGCTCCGCCCTTTCCTCATCACGCCAGCATCGTGGTCTACGGCGAAGAGGATCGCGATCCTGCCAGCCGCGCGGCCTCTCCCCTTCTGTACGATGCGATCGGCCTTCCGCCAGGCGTGGTCTCCCGCGGCGCGGCACAGGTGGCCGAATCCGTGAACGTTCGATCGGGCGAGCGGGAGAGGTTGGCCCGCGCGCAGCGTGTCGATGCCGGCTTTCTGCCCACGCTCGGTGTGACGTCGATCCTCCCCGAGGATCCATCGATCGCATTCGACCGCGGCATCATGCTGTCGTACACGTTCTGGCGTCACTGGATGGGAGGCGATCCGCGTGTGGTCGGGCGTCGCGTCGCCATCAATGGGGTCGCGATGACGGTACGCGGAGTCCTGCCGGCAGACTACCGGTTCTTTTCCGACATCGATGTCCTGACTCCTCTGTCGTTGACGGGCCTCTCCGGCGACGACGCGGCCAATCTTGTCGCTATCGCCCGACTTGCTCCTGGCACGTCCGCTGACCGCGTCGCGCGGTGGATCCAGGCAAGGCTGGTTGCCAGTCGCGTGCCGTTACGTCCGGGATGCCAGTGTCTTCCCGTCTATGCGACGACGCCCCTCGACCTCGTCCTTACCAGCAAGGCGAAACCGGTCGTGTTGCTCTTCTTCTGTTGCTCGCTGCTGGTCCTTGCCGTGGCCGGCGTCAACCTCTCCAACCTCATGCTGACGAGGGCCTTGCGGCGCACGCAGGAGACGTGTCTCGTCATCGCTTTCGGCGGAAGGGGCTGGCAGCCGAGACTTCCGCGGGTTCTCGACGTCATCATGACCAGCGCGGGCGCGTTGATGATCGGCCTTCCCCTTGCGCACGTCATGGTCGTGGCGGTCCGGCCGCTCGTTCCAGCATCCTGGCTCGCCTCCGCGCTGCCCATCGAACTGGACGGGCGCACCTGCGCCGCGGCAGCGCTCGCCTCGGTCGCCGTGACCGTGTCCGCTGCGCTGCTCGGGTCAGTGCACACCAGCCCGGACACCCTGCTACGTATGCAGCTTGCCTCGGGTGGAGCGTCGCCGGCCGGTCTTGCGCAACGTGCAAGACGGCTGATGGTGTTAGTGCAGACGGCGCTGGCGACCGTGTTGCTGGTTCTCGGCGTGGCCATGGTGGCCCAATGGTGGCGGGCCGTGCAGGTTCCGCTTGGCTTTCAGGCCGATGCGGCGGGCTTCGTCGAGATCAGTCCGGACGCCACGCAATTCCCCGTGCTCGATGATGTCATCCATGCCGACGCCGTCATTCGCGCAGCCGCCCTGGGCTTGCCGGGTATCGATGCGGCGGGAATGACCACCTTGCTCCCGATCGGTGCCGGCCTCTTCATGCCCTTTCTGAAGCCCGCCGGGGACACCTCCTATTTGCAGTACGGCATGGTCTCCCCGGGGGCCATGGAGGCGATGGGCATCACCCGGGTCGCCGGCCGCAGCATGGAAGTCGGTGATCGCGCCGCGACGCCGGCTGTAGCGGTGGTCAACCAGGCCTATCTCGATCAGATCGACAGTCATGGCCTCGGCGGGTGGGTGAAACCGGCCTCGCTCCGCGGCACAAACCGCCCGATACGCATCGTCGGTGTGGTGGCCGACGCGCGCTCCGCCGGTGCCGAACACGCCGCGGTACCGACGGTGTACGTGCCGTTCGCTCAGGTCGATCCGGACATCTACGCCTTCATCCGGCGCTTCGTGCCGACCTTCTTCGTGTCGCGTGGCCCAGGCAGCACGGCCGCCGATGATGCAACCCTACGGAAGCTGGTTCGTGGCGTCGTGCCGGGCCTCGTGACGGGTACCCGGCGGTCGTTTCGGCAGCTCGCCGCGCAGGCAACGGCGCAGGCGCGCCGCAATGCATCGCTTGCCGTGATGTTCGCCGGTATGGCGCTGTCGCTCGCGGTGATCGGCCTTTACGCCGTGCAATCGCTGGAGGTGGCACGAGGTCGTCGCGAGATCGCCCTTCGCGACGCCCTGGGCGCCACGCCACTGGACCTGCTCGGCCATCTCCTGTCGCGTGGCCTCGGCATGGCGATGCCCGGTGTCGCTGTCGGCCTGGTGGTCGCCGTCGTCCTCGGCCGGGTCGTCGTGCATCCGGCGCTCGAGCGAGGCGTCATCGATGTCGGCGTGGTTGCCGCCGTCGCGCTATTGATGATTGCCGCGGCATTGGCTGCCGTAGCATTGCCGTCCTTGCACGCCGCCGCGGTGCGCCCGGCGACGATCCTGCGCGGCGAACTGATGTCGCCGCGCGGGTCGCGCCATCGTGAAGGGATACCCCGATGATCCCGCGCCCCCTTCTTGCCCTTCCCGTGCTCATCGTCGACGACCAGGCGGATGTACTCGTATCGCTTCGTCTGCTCTTTCGCTCCCTGGACATCCCTTCCGTGCAGGTCACCTCGCCGGAGGCGGCGCTCGATGCGGCGTCCCGCGCCGACTTCGCCTGTGCCCTGCTCGACCTCAACTACAGCGCCGACACGACGTCGGGACACGAAGGGCTCGAGCTCATCGGTCAACTCCGCGAGGACTTTCCCGAACTCCCGTTAGTGGCGATGACGGCCTGGGGAAGCGTCGACCTGGCTGTCCAGGCGATGCGTCGGGGTGCCGCCGATTTCATCGAGAAGCCGTGGAACAACGAGCGAATGCTGCATACCGTGCGTAGCCAGATCGCCCTTCGCGAAATTCGCGAGGAGAACCGGCGACTTCGCGCCGAGAACGCCCTCGGCAGGGAAATTCCCGACGTTCTTCGCGCATGGGAGTCGTCGGCCATGCGCGAAGTCACGAAGCTGGCGTCGCGTATCGCCGCCAGCGATGCGAACGTACTCATTCTGGGCGAGAACGGCACAGGCAAGTCCCTGCTGGCGCGTGAGATCCATACCATGTCCTCTCGTGCCGATGGACCGGTCATCCGCGTCGACATGGGCAGCCTCCCCGAATCGCGTTTCGTCGATGAGATGTTTGGCGACGACGATCGGCACCCGCGTCCGGGACGCTTCGAGCTGGCACAAGGCGGTAGCCTGATCCTCGAGGAAATCGGTCACATACCGATCGCCCAGCAGGTGAAGCTGTTGCGTGTTCTGGAAGAAGGCGAGCTGGAAAGGTCGGGCTCGGCCCGCACGCACCGGGTCGACGTTCGCGTCATCTCCGTGACCAATGCGGATCTGGATGCGTCGGTAAGGGCCGACCGGTTCCGCCGGGACCTGCTCTACCGTCTGAACGCGATGCAGATACGGATGCCTTCCCTGCGTGACCGGTCGGAAGACATCATTCCTCTCGCGCGGCATTTCATCCTGCGCGAATGCCGTCGCCGCGGACGCGGCAGCATGTTCCTTTCGGTGTCCACCGAACGCGCCATGCGTGCGTACGAGTGGCCGGGAAACATTCGGGAACTGGAACACGCCGTCGAACGCGCGGTGCTGCTGGCCGATGGCGACGAGATCGATGTGGACGGGCTGAACCTGTGCAAGTCGACGGCGTCGGCCCTCGTGCTGGACCGGCTGACACTGCCGGAAGCGGAAGAAATGATCATACGGAGCGCCCTGGAGCGTAACGACCATAATCTCCAGCGCGCCTCCGACGCGCTTGGCATCTCACGCCAGTCCTTGTATCGCAGGCTCGACAAGCACCGCGCCCGCTACGGATTCGAACCCATCGAGTGAGGGCCGGGGCATGAGCCTTCGTTACCGATCGCATGATGCGACAGCGACCCACGACCGCTCCGTGATGCTTCGGATCGACGCCGTCCTTTGGGCGTTGATGTTCGTCACGCCGCTCGTCGCGAGTGGCGCACTCCTGGTCGTGGTCAGTGGCCTTTCGCTGGCGGTCCGCGGCGCCATCTTCGCTGCCGGGCTTGCGCTCAGCGGACTCCTCGGCTGGATCGGCGGAGGCCGTCTGGTGGCGACGCTGGGAACGGTCCTCGACCTTCTGTTCGCCATCCGTGAAGGTGACTACAGCATGCGGGGACGTGTGCGCCCCGGTCGGGATCCTCTCCAGGGCCTGATTGGCGATGTGAACCTGCTGACCGACGATCTGCGCAGTGGCAGGCGAAAACGCACCGAGACGTCCCGCTTCCTCGGCAAGACCCTGGTCGCCTTGCACAGTGCTGTCTTTGTTATCGATGATCGCGAGTGCCTGGCATTCATCAATCCCGCCGCGCGGCGCCTGATCGGGGCGGAGCGTGCTGCCGTGATCGGCCGTGACATGACGTCGCTCGGCCTGGGCGAGCCCCTGCGCGCGGCAGACGGTGCCATCCTCAACTACCGTTTCGCTTCGATGAGCGGCCGCTGGGCCGTGCGCCGCGCGGTCTGGTACAGCGAAGGGCGCGAGCACACGATGGTGATGCTGCACGACCTGAGCGCGGCGTTGAGTGAAGAGGAGAGGCGCGCGTGGCAGCGCCTGATCCGCGTGCTCAGCCATGAGTTGAACAACTCGCTGGGGCCCATCGGCTCGTTGGCGGGAAGTCTATCGACCCTGCTGGACGCCGATGACATCGGTGCGATTCAGGACGAGCTGCGTCTCGGCCTGGAAGTGATCGGTCGACGCGCGCACTCACTGACACGTTTCCTTTCCGGCTACGGCCGGCTGGCGCGACTGCCGCCCCTGCAATCACGGCCGTTTCGCCTGGATATCGCCCTGCGTCGCCTGGCGCTGCTCGAGAGGCGCAAGGCGGTCGACGTGACGGGCCGTGCAGCGGTCACGGTAAACGGCGATGAAGATCAGCTTGGGCAGGCCTTCATCAACCTGATACGCAACGCGGTCGAGGCGACGCTGGAGACGGAAGGTGGCGTGCGCATCGACTGGCGTGCCGAAGCCGGATTCGTGCGCGTGACGATCGAGGACGAGGGCGTTGGATTGCCCCCAAGCGACGGCATCTTCGTTCCCTTCTTCACCACAAAGCCCGAGGGCTCGGGCATCGGACTGAGCCTGACGCGCCTCATCGTCGAGGCGCATGCGGGCACGGTGGACCTCGCCGCACGCAGCGACCGTAAGGGAGCCGTTGCGACGGTCCGGCTGCCCATGCATCCGGACTCGGACGGCGGTGTCCGATTCCGGACAGATCGGGTGACCGAAACCGGTCAGCCAGCGCAAGAAGCCACCCTATCCGGGTGTAAACCCCGGAACGGTACCCCTGCGCCACTGTCCGGCGATACGCAGGCGTCCTAGATTCGCCTCGCGCTTCGCATTTCGGCGACGCGCACGTCCGAGCGCTTAACCAAAGGAGGGCTTATGCCAAGCGTACTCGACCTGCAAGACCTGGCGACCGATATGGCGTGGGATCGCAACGACGGTGGCGAATGGGGAACGACCTGCAGCACGGGGAGTTGCTCGATCTACCACATGGACGGTTTCGTGGAATAGCCGGGACGACGATGGTGCACGAGGCGACGTCCGGGTCGTCTCGTGCACCGGGGTTACACCCCCACATGGAGCAACGGGACATCATGGAGCGACGCGCACAGCTGTTGCAGTACACCTCGGTCGATCGCGAATTTTTCGAGCCCTACGCCAGCCGCATTATTCGGGAAGACGATTTCGTCGCCCCGGCAAAGCGGGTGCTGCCGACTCACTGGACCGTTCATCGATCGGGTATCTGGATGCATTGCCGGCCGGCGAATGCCGTGCTGCCGATGCAAGGCTGGAAGATCCATGTGTCCTCGATCGCCGCCACCGCTCATATCGTGCTTTCGATCGCCGCGGCAACCCTGGCCGCGTCAGGTACCGCGTTCAAATTCGCGGCGGATCGGGTCATGCTCTCCGCCATCAATGGCAAACGCTGGCCGCGCGGCGGATCCGGCAAGTTCATCACCGTATATCCGCGCGATGTCGACGACTTCCGCCAGGTGATCGCCGATCTGCACGCTGCCTTATCGGGCTACGTCGGGCCGTACGTACTCACGGATCGGCGTTATGACGATTCTCGTGTGCTCTATTACCGTTATGGCGGGATCGTTTCAGACTTCCGTATTTCGCCAGGCGGACGCCACGAATGGCTGCTGCGTCGGCCCGACGATCGTGTCGAGGCGGATGATCGGTCGCCGCGATTCCGTCTACCCGACTGGCTGCGCGATCCTTTCGGGACCGACGCTCCGGCGGCGCCGGCATCGCCGGTGCTTCTGGGTGGCGGCCGTTATCGCGTCTACGAAGCCCTGGCCTTTTCTTCCGCAGGCGGTGTCTACCTTGCCGACGACCTCGACGAGGGGCGACGTGTCGTCATCAAGGAAGCGCGCCCGTTCGTCGGCGCGGGCGAAACTGCCAAAGAGAGTCTGCGCAAGGAGTTCCGGTTGCTGCGTTGCCTTGCGCCGCTGCGTATCGCGCCCATGCCGATCGCGCATTTCGAGGAGTGGGAACACAGCTTCCTCGTTGAGGAGTACCTGCGTGGCGACACCTTGCGGCTGTGGCTGGGACGCCGCTATCCCTGGCTGAAGACGCGGGCGACACGGGACGACGTCGCGCGTTTTCTCATCGACGTCGTGACGGTGTACAGCCGTATCGCCGATGCCGTCGAGCGCGTGCATGCGGTGGGCGTGTCGCTGGGGGACCTTTCATTCCACAACATCATCGTCGGTGCCGACGATGACGTGCGCCTGATCGACCTGGAAGCGGCCGTCGAGGAGGGCATGGATGCGCCCATAGGGCTTCGCACGCCGGGCTTTGCATCGGGAAATCCGCCGTCACGCGATCACGCGGGGGCGCGGAAGGAAGACAGCTACGCCTTTGGCGCGAACCTCCTGGCCGCCATGATCCCGATCAACGCGATGCTTCCGCTGGATCGGGCGGCGGCCATGCGTTTCGCCTGCCGGATGAGCGAGGACATGGGCTATCCCGCCGCCGTGACGGACGTCATCGCTCGATTGCTGGATACCAGCGGTTCAAGGCGCCCGTCACCACCGGAAGTCATGGCGGCCTTGCGCCTGTCCCTGGCCGAGGTGGAAACCGGAAGCGAGCCGGTACCGCACCGCCTCGCTGCCGTTCCGCGACTACCCGACCACGCGGACGCGCTGTTCGGCTACGTCACGGCGCAGGCAACTCGTGCGCGTCCCGATCGTTTCGTGCCGGCCGCGCCCGAGGTGTTCGAAAGCCATCCCTGGGGCGTGGCTCACGGTGCCGCGGGTGTCTTGCATGCATACCTGCGCGGCGGGCGTGAACCACCTGCCGGACTGCGCGACTACCTGCTTGCCGGCCTCGACGCATCCACCCCGCGTGGCGTGAGCCTGATGTCCGGCGATGCCGGCATCGCATGGGTGCTTTTCGACGCGGGTGAAGCCGAGCGCGCGGCGACCCTCATCCGGTCGGGACCGCTGGACGATGGCATCCGGCACGCGCCGGGGCTGCATGAGGGCCTCGCGGGCTGGGGCCTCGCCCGGATCAAGGCGTGGCACGAAACGGCGGACGCTGATTTTCTGAAAGCGGCCAGGCAGGCGGGAGACGAGCTGCTGATTGCCGCGATTGCCGGGGACGACGACACCTTGCGCTGGCCGGACGGCGGCCAGCAACCTGTCGGTCTTGCATACGGCGCGGCGGGTATCGCGCTCTTCCTGCTTCATCTGCACGTCGCCACCGGCGAGCCGCGCTTCCTGAGTGGAGCCACGGCGGCACTGGCCTTCGACCTGGCACAACGTCGCGATAACGCGGACGGCGCCGCGACGTGGCCGATGTCCGTTGGTCCGTTTCCCTCCGTGCCCTATCTGCGCCAGGGTACGGCGGGGATCGTCGCCGTGGTGGCCCGCTTCCTCGCCTGCACCGGAGAGGTTCGTTACCGCGACGTGCTGCTCGACAGCGAAGGCGACCTGCTGCGCATCCACGCAATCAGCCCGGGTTTGTTCGACGGCCTTGCAGGTATCGGCGAGACGCTGCTCGATCTCGCACAGTTTCTGCCGGAGCGCGCCAACCTGTACCGCGAAGGAGCACTTCGCGTGGCGCGCGGCATCGAGCCCTTCCTCATCCCGCGCAAGGAAGGGCTGGCCGTGCCCGGCACCGAACTGTTGCGTATCAGTTGCGACCTGGCCACCGGCGGCGTGGGTGTCGGCTCATTCTTCGATCGACTGGGACGCGCCGCGCCGGCCGCGTTCATGCTCGACGAACACCTGCCGACGCCGATTCGTCAAAGCCGGAACTTCGCCTCCACCAGATAGCTGCGCGACGGGTACGGGTAATACACGTAGTAGCGGCGGTTGGTCAGGTTGTCGACACCGGCGCCCAGCTCCACGTGGTCGCTCACTTTCCAGGTCAGCTTGGCATCGAAGGTGAGGAAGGCGCTGGCACCGCCGAACGTGTCCGGGTGGATATCGCTGTGATCGAGCGTATTGTACTGCCGGCCGGAATAGCGCCCGGCGAGCGTTAATGCGACACGCTCGCTGGCGTGATACGTGCCGATGACGTTCGCGCGCCAGCGCGGGATCCGATAGAACTGCTTGCCTTCGGAAGTGGGGTTGCGCGCATTGCTCACCGTCGTCGCCTGGGTGTAAGCCGCATTGGCGGTGAGATCGAACATCGGCCACCAGACGCCGGTACCGTCATAGCTCGCCTCGGCGCCCCGCGTGCGAACCAGACCGACGTTCTGCACGCTGGTCACATTCGGGAACACCGTCGTATCGGTCTGGCTGAAGAGCGTATTGCGCGTATCGCTGCGGTAGATCGTGAAGCGCGCCACGCCGTTCGGGCGATACCACTCCGTGGAGAATTCGCGGGAGAGGTCCTTCTCCGGTTTCAGGTTGGGATCGTTGTTGATCAGCGCGATGCCGTTGAACGTTCCCTGGAACAGCTCGTTCACCGTGGGGAATCGATAGGCGCGTGCGCCGGACAGGCGCAGGGTCACCGTGTCGCTGGCGTCGTAAGCCAGCGATGCCTTGGGCGAGGTATGCGATTCCTTTCGCTCGGGATAGCCAACCGTGGCTGTCGAGGTGGAACGCGAGCCGCCGAAGGCACGCCATTGCTCGTAGCGCGCGCCCACGGTGAGTCGCCAGCGCTCGATCAGCTGCCACGCATCCTGCAGGTACACGGCCTGGGTCTGCGTGCTGCCGCCGTTCGCGGTGGTGAGCGAGCCGGCTTCCCCATTGCGCCAGTTCGCCAGGTTGTAAGTCGCGTTGTCCAGCGCGTAGCCGTCGAAGTGATAACCGAAGCTCACCGTATGCGTATGGGGGCCGAGGTTGTCGGGCGTGTGGCTGGCGCGCAGGTCGAACGTGCGCCAGCGACTGCCGTCGCCGGCGGTGAGCAGGCCCGCGCCGTTGTCGGTCACCGCGTTGGCGACACGGTCGCGATTGCGATCCATGTCGAAGTACGAGGCATCGCCCTCGATGTTCCATCCGCTATCGCGGTGCGTGCCCAGCGAGATGCCGTAGAGATAGTTTCGGCTTTGCCGGGTGCTCGGTGCGAAGAAATTCGCCGGCACGGTGTACTGGCGTCCATCGATCGTCACCGGTCCGGACCATACGGGCTGGCCGTTGGCATCGCGCAGGAACGTCTCCGTACGGTGAGACAGGTCCTGTTTCCAGTAGCCGGCGGTGAGCGCCGCCGTAAGGTCGGGCGTCACGTCATAGGTAAGTCGGGCATGCGCTTCGTCCTGGCTGCTCGCTTCCTGGCCCTCGCTGTTGATGCCGAGCACTTCGCGTGGCACGCCGGTCGCCCCGGTGTCGCCGATGGCCCCGGTGACCGGATTGCGTGCGCCCGCCACCGTCGACCGGTTCTGCGTGCCGTAGACGAGGGGCTGGCCGTTCGCCTGCAGGTGCGATACGCCGATCAGGAAGGCAAAGCGGCCGTCACGATCGCCAATAGTCGCGGTCTGCCGGCTGCCGCCGTAGTCGCGATCGACACCGTAGGTGTGCACATGCTGGGTGAAGGCCTGCACGTCACCGGTCACCTCCAGCTTCTCCGGCATGCGCGTCGTCATCAGCACGGTCGCGCCGATCGCGTTGCCGGGATAGAGCGCGGAATACGCACCGTAGATCACGTCGACGCGCGACAGGTTCTCGGGAAAGGCCATCGACCAGCGTGGCGGGTTGGCCCAGTTGTTACCGAGGAGGTTCGACAGCAGCAGACCGTCGAGATAGACCAGGCCGCGTGCACTTTGCTGGTTGCTCGTGCCACGCACGGAAAACGTGGCGTTCTCATCGCCGGTGAAGCGTTTGCGGATGCCGAAGGAGGGCAGGTACTTCAAGGCATCCTCGGCATTGATCACGTTGAACCGGTCGAGTTGCTCGGCGGTGATCGTTTCGACCGCGGCCGGCAGGTCCGGATCGACCGGCGCACCACGACCGGCTGCGGAAACGCGCACCTCGCGCAAGGTGGTCGCGTGTTGGGGGTCGTCGGGACCATCGGCGGCGTGCAGTGGCAGGCAGGCGGCGCCGAGGGCGCAGGCGACGGCACGCGCGAGGGCGCGTCCATTCGTGGGGAACAGGGTCATGGCGATAAGTCCGTGGGTCGGTGGCGTACGGCGGGATCGGAATCGATCAGGCGTGCGTGTCGACCGGCGGACCTCGTGGCGGGGCGTACAGGATGGCCACCGGCACATGGGCACGGGTGGGCGGAAGCGTGGCAGGCACGTGCGCCGGCGACGGCAAGGCATGGCCGATGTAGAAGGCGCTATCCAGGGCCGGCATCTGCGCGAACAGCGTGCAGTACCCGCAAGCCGCACCGTCGCCAGGGGCATCCGCGTCATGGCCGGTCGCGGCGCCGTGGTGCTCGCCCGGCGAGGTCTCGCACCAGGCACCGAGGTCCGGGAACACGAAGGCGGCCGACACGGTCCGCGAGACCGACGGCGCCAGCACGGTGAGCCAGACGGCGACCAGCGCCATCCATCCCAACCAGCGGTTTCGTGCCAGACCACGACGCACGTCGGCGTCCCCTATGTTTGCAACCCTGGACGTGGGTCCAGGGATGATGTCACGAAGTGGAGTGAACGGGATGCGGCGCGGTGTCACGGTCGTCGGGTGGCAGCGCCGGGACGGCGGGCGGATTGACGAGTACCGGCGGTTCACGCAGGCACAGCACCAGGGCGACTGCCAGCGTGCCGACCACGGCGGCGAGCAGGAAGCCGTCCAGGATCGACAGGGTATAGGCCTGCTCTCGCACGGCGGCGGACAGCAGGCCGGTCCCTCGGGCCGCCGGCCCGCCGGCACCCTGGGTCGAGGCGCCGATGAGCTGTGTGTAGGCGAGGATGCGCTCGTCGGTCATCGGGTCGCCGGCGACGATGTGTTGGCCGATCCAATAGGAATGCACCTGTTCGGCCTTGCGCGTGAACATGACCAGGACCGAGGTGCCCAGCTCGCCGCCGAAGAGTCGGGCGGTCTGGATGATCGCGCCGAAGGTGATGCCATCGGCCGGGCCGACGTGATGGCCGAAGAAATAAATCACCGCCGTCAGCTCCAGCGTCTCCCCCACGGCCTGGAGCAGCAGGGCAAGGCTGAAGTTCGGCTCCGCCCATTCGGAGGTGATGCCGGTGGCCAGCAGGAAGCCGGCGGTCGCGATGGCGAAGCCCGTGCCGATCGCGAAGCGCGCATCGGCGCGATTGAGCAGCCACGCGACGATCGGCGCGATGACCAATTGGGGAAGCGCCACCCACAGCGCCGCGTTTCCGACCTCTTCGGGACGCAAGCCGCGCACCTGGATCAGGTAGTTGGCCACCAGGGTGTTGCTCGCCGTCACCAGGAAGCGCGTCGCCGTCACCAGCAGGATCAACAGGAACACGTTGCGGCGAAGGAGCAGGGTGAAGTCCACGCTCGGCGCGTCGAGCGTCGACTCGTGGAGAAGGAACAGGCCCAGGCAGATGACGCCCAGGGCGAACAAGGTGACGATCAGCGTGGACGAGAACCAGTCGAGACGGTCGCCCTGATCGAGCGCGATGAAGATGAAGGTGAAGGCCGCGCCGCCGGTGAACATGCCGCGGAAATCGCCGTTGCGCAGGTAATCGCGATCGATGGGCAGGCGTCGCAGGCCAAACCAGTAAAGTACGAACAAAGGCACGGCTACGACCGTGTTCTGCCAGAAGATCCAGTCCAGGTTGACGTGGTTCGCGTACCAGCCTTCCAGCGTGGACGCGATGTTGAGGCCGAGGACGATATTCATCGCATAGGCCGCCAGGCCCCATGGCCAGAGACTCTTGGGCAGCGCGGTGAGGATGAAGGCCGCGGTCAGCGGAATGAACGTGCCCGAGCCGAGCCCCGCGAGGCACTGCAGCATGAGCAGGATGCGCAGGTCGGGCGAGAAAGGAATCAGGAATTCCGCCAGGCCGTAGACGACGCAACCGACCAGCAGCACGCGACGTGGCGTGAAGGCGCGACCGAGGAACACGGACAACGGCCCGATCATCATCTGCGACGCGGAGAACGCGGTAGGAATCCATGCGCCCTCGTCGAAGCCGGCACCGACCGCACCGCGTACGTCGGCCAGGCCGATGGACGTCAGCCGTGACGTCAGCGTGGTCGCCAGCGCGCCGATAAGTACGGCGACGATGCCCAGCCAGGGCAGGTTGGTCGGAGGGGCGGGGGCGGCGCTTGCTGCGGGTGCCGTCGCATTCATGGCGATGCCGCCGCCGTGGCCTCGGGCTGGCGTGGGACCGCATCGCCTTCCTTCCACCCACCGCCGAGCGCCTTGATCAGCGAGACCGCGGCGAGCAGCCGTTGCTGGTCGTTCTCGATGGCGGCGCGCTGGGTATTCAGCGCCTGACGCTCGGAATCGACCACCTCGAAGTAGCCGGCCAATCCACGGTCATAGCGTGAGCGAGACAACTTCGCCGCCGCCGTGGAGGCATCGACCGTGGCATCGAGCGCGGTGCCGCGTTCGCGCAACCACGTGGTATCGGTGAGCGCGTCCTGCACCTCCTGGAAGGCGGTGATGCCGGTCTGCCGCCATTTGGCCTCGGCGCCACGGTAAGCGGCTTCCGCGCCTTCAAGCCTTGCGCGATTGCGCCCGCCCTCGAAGATCGGCAGGTTGACTACCGGGCCGAAGGACCAGACCTCGCTCTGGCTATTCGTGAGATCGCTGAGGCGAGGACTGACGAAGCCGCCCGAGGCAGTGAGGCTCACCGAGGGAAAGAAAGCGGTCTTCGCCACGCCGATGCGCGCGCTTGCCGCCGCGAGCGCACGCTCGTCGCTGGCGACATCGGGGCGGTGTTCGAGCAGGGTCGAAGGCAGGCCGGCCGGTACGTCGGGCACGTGGGGTGTCCAGGCCACGGTTGCCACGCTGAATTCCGCGGCGTTACGTGCTTCGAGGACAGCCAGCGCGTGTTCGAGGTTGTCGCGGCGGCGCCGCGCATCGGCAAGGTCGGCACGTGTCTGGCTCAGGTCGGCGCGGGCGCGCAGGACATCGAGATCGCCCACCACGCCGGCGCGGGCACGGCGATCGGCAAGCTTGAGCTCATCCTCGCGCACACCCACCGTACGCGCCAGCACATCGATCTCGCGATCGCTGCTACGCAGGGACAGATAGGTCGACACGGTGGCCGCGGCGAGGCTCAGGCGTACCGCGGCAATCGCGTCGGCGCTGCCCTGGAGGTCCGCACCGGCGGCCTCGACGCTCCGGCGCACGCGGCCCCACAGGTCCACCTCGTAGGCGAGTTCCACCGGCGCCTGCCACACCGTGGTCTCGAGGACGGGGAACCGGTTATCGATACTTCCGGAGGTCCGGGCCCGCGAGTAACCGGGCGCGAAGCTCACATCCGGGTATTGGTCCGCCCGCGCCACACCGAGCAGGGCCCGGCTCTGGTCGAAGCGCGCGAGTGCACCGGCGAGATCCTGGTTGGCGGCCAGGGTCGCGGTGACGTGGTGATCCAGTTCGTCGTCGCCGAACAGTTTCCACCAGGCGTCCGGAATCGCTGCCGTCGAGGCGGAGGGCTCTTTCCAGGCGGCGGGCAGGGGCGTGTCCGGGCGCTGGTAGTCCGGACCGAGCACGCAGCCGCCCAGGCCAGTGACGCATAGTGCCAGCACCAGGACCCGCGCTCTCATGGGCCGCCGTCCGTCGCGTGGATCTTCACGATCGTCGACAGGCCTGGTGCCAGCCGTTCGCGGTAGCGACGCAGGTCGTCGTCGCCGAAGAGGATCTTCACCGGCACGCGCTGGACGACCTTGGTGAAGTTGCCGGTGGCGTTGTCAGGCGGCAACAGGGCGAATTGCGAGCCCGAGGCCGGCGACAGGCTGTCCACGTGGCCGACGAAGGTGACGTCCGGCAAGGCATCGATGGTCATCTTCGCCTCCGTGCCTCGTTTCATGCCATGCAGCTGGGTCTCCTTGAAGTTGGCCACCACCCAGACCTGGTCGGAGACGATCGAGAGCAGGGTCTGCCCGGCGTTGACCCGCGCGCCCACCTCGACGGACCGCCGGCCGACATAGCCACCGACCGGGGCCAGGACCTTGGTGTACCCGTAGGCCAGGTTGGCGTCGTGCAGCGACGCCTCGGCCGTCGCGACCTGTGCCCGGGCCGACTCGGCGGCGGCGGTGGCCGCCACCTTGCGCGCCTCGGCGCTGGCCTTGTTGGCGCGCGCCGAGTCGGAGGCGGCCTTGGCGGCGTCGTATTCCTGCTGGGACACGCCCCGTGGCGTTTCATGGACCAGTTCGCTGTTGCGTTTCAGGTCGAGGGCCGTCTTTTCCACGCTGGCCTGCGCGGCGACGATCGAGGCGTTGGCCTCGACGATCTGCGCCTCGGCACTGGCCACTTGTCCCTTGGCGCGATCGATGTCCGCCCTTGCCTGCTCCACGCGGACATCGAAGTCGCGGGTGTCCAGTTCCAGCAGCACGTCGCCCGCCTTCACATGCTGGTTGTCGTCCACGTGCAGGGCGACCACGGTACCGGTGACGCGCGGGGCGATGGGGTGGAGGCGTCCGGTGATATAGGCATCCGTCGTGGTCTCGGTACGATCCAGCCAGAAAAACAGCACGATGACGAGCGTGCCGATCACCAGCAGGCCTCCAATGATGCGTAACGCGTGTTTCATCCCCGCCAACCTCCATGAATACGGCGCCACGCTGCCACCGGCCCGGTCAACTTGCTTGGCGAATCCTGCGGGGCTCGCCGTGCCGGGCCAGCCCTCACGTTTTCCTGTCGTCGGGCTGGCCATCCTTCAGGACCAACACCGAGAACGCCACCATGCCTGACGCCCGTTACGATGCCGCCTCGCCCGTGCGCGAAGGTTCCCCCTTTCCGCGTGGTGCCACCTGGGACGGCAAGGGCACCAACTTCGCGCTGTTTACCGCGCACGGTACGCGGGTGGAAGTGTGCTTTTATGACGAATCCGGCAACGAGACCGGGCGGATCGACCTGCCCGAGTACACCGACGAGGTCTGGCACGGTTACGTCCCCGGCGTGGGTCCCGGCCAGCTCTACGGCTACCGCGTCCATGGGCCCTACGAGCCCGAGAACGGCCACCGCTTCAACCCGAACAAGCTCCTGCTCGATCCCTATGCGAAGCAGATCGTCGGCGACCTGATCTGGGCCGACGAACTCTATGGGTACACCGTCGGCCATCCCGATGGCGATCTCAGCTTCGACGAACGTGACAGCGCACCCTTCATGCCCAAGGCGATGGTGATCGATCCCTCGTACAAGTGGGTTGAACACGGCAAGCCATCGGTGCCGTGGACACGCACGGCGATCTACGAGGCGCACGTGCGTGGCTTCACGATGTTGCATCCCGACGTGCCCGAGCACCTGCGCGGCACGTTTGCCGGCATGGCTACGCCGGCGGTCATCGACTACGTCCGTGACCTCGGCGTGACCTCGGTCGAGCTGCTTCCGGTGCACGCCTATCTCGACGACCACTACCTGCAGGAAAAAGAGCTTCGCAATTACTGGGGCTACAACACCATCGGCTTCTTCGCGCTGAAGACGCGATACATGTCCGGCGGCGATCCCCGCGAGTTCAAGGACATGGTCGCGGCGTACCATCGCGCCGGCCTCGAGATCATCCTCGACGTGGTTTACAACCACACCGCCGAAGGCAACGAGATGGGTCCGACCCTCTCGTTCAAGGGTATCGACAACGCCAGCTATTACCGGCTCGCCGATGACAAGCGCTACTACATCAACGACACCGGCACCGGTAACACGGTGAACCTCAGCAATGCGCGCGTGCTGCAGATGGTCAACGACTCGCTGCGTTACTGGGCCACCGAGATGAACGTCGATGGCTTCCGCTTCGACCTGGCCACGATCCTTGGCCGTGAGCCCTACGGCTTCGACGAAAACGGCGGCTTCCTCGATTCCTGCACCCAAGATCCCGTACTCAACCAGGTGAAGCTGATCGCCGAGCCCTGGGACTGTGGCCCGGGTGGCTATCAGGTCGGTGAGTTCCCGCCGGGCTGGGTCGAGTGGAACGACAAATTCCGCGATACCGTGCGTGCGTTCTGGAAGGGTGAGGGCGGCACGCTCGCCGAGTTCGCGCGCCGTTTCACCGGCTCCGCCGACCTGTTCGACAAGCGCGGTCGTCGCCCGTACGCATCGCTCAACTTCATCACCGCGCACGATGGTTTCACGCTCCGCGACCTGGTCAGCTACAACGACAAGCACAACGAGGCCAACGGCGAGGACAACCAGGACGGTTCGAGCAACAACCACTCGTTCAACCACGGCGCCGAAGGCAATACGAAGGACGCGGGCATCCGCGCCATGCGCCAGCGACAGTCGCGCAACCTTCTGGCCACGCTGTTCCTCGCCCAGGGCACGCCGATGCTGTTGGCCGGTGACGAACGCGGAAACACACAGAACGGCAACAACAACGCGTACTGCCAGGACAACGAGATCAGCTGGATCGACTGGAGCGACGATCCGACCCAGGGCGGCCTGGCCACGGCGGTGCGCGAGCTGGTCGCCATCCGCGATCGTTTCCCGATTCTTCGGCGCGGACGTTTCCTCGACGGTCGTTACGACGATGTGGCCGAGGTACGCGACATCGTCTGGCTGAACCCGGGCGGTGGCGAGATGCAGCAGGAACACTGGGAGGATCCGCGTGCCCGTTCGATCGGCATCCTGCTCGACGGCCGCAGCCAGGCATCGGGTGTGCGTGAGCGCGGGAACGACCAGACCGTGCTGATCCTCATCAATGCTTTCGATGGAGGCGTCGAGTTCACCTTGCCCGAGGGGGCCTGGACCGTCGCGTTCTCGACCGATCTGGACCTGGCTGTCGATACACCGGCCGAGGATGGCAAGCTGATCGCACCGCCGCGCAGCTTCGTGGTGCTTGCCGCGGGGTAAGCGCAGCGTTGACCCTGCGACGCAGGCGTACCTATATTGCGAGACCTTCCGCCGGGACCGACCCCATGCGCCTTCGTCCCCTTGTCGCGCTCATACTGATCATCGGTTCCGGCGGCGCCGCGGCCGCCGACCTCGTGGTCTCGGCCGCTTCCAGCCTGACCGACGCCTTCCAGGCCGTCGGCAAGGCCTACGAGGGCAAGCATCCCGGTACACACGTGCTGCTCAATTTCGCCGCCTCCGACGTCCTCCTGCGACAGATCGCCAGCGGCGCGCCGGCCGATGTCTTCGCCTCGGCGGACCAGACGGCCATGGACAAGGCGGTGGAGGCGAAGGCCATCGAGCCAGCCACGCGCCAGGATTTCGCCAGCAATCGCCTGGTCCTGATCGTGCCCAAAGGCAGCAAGGCGCGGGTGACCTCGCCGGTCGACCTCAAGGCCGACACCATCAAGCGCGTCGCCTATGGCGACCCCGCCTCGGTGCCCGTGGGCCGCTACACCAAGGCGGCCCTCGAGCAGCAAGGCCTGTGGGACGTCGTGTCGGCCAAGGGCGTCCTGGCACAGAATGTCCGCCAGAGCCTCGATTACGTGGCCCGTGGCGAAGTGGACGCGGGTTTTGTCTTCGCCACCGACGCGAGCATCGTGAAGGACAAGGTCGAGGTGGCCGCCACCGTCCCGACGCCGAAGCCGATCACCTACCCGATCGCCGTCGTTGCCGCTTCGAAGCAGGCCAGGGAGGCGGCCTCGTTCGAGGCCTTCGTGCAGTCGCCCGAAGGGCGCGGCATCCTCGCCGGGTTCGGCTTCCAGGCCCCCTGAGTTCCGGTGGGCGCCATCTGGGTACCGCTCGCGCTCACGCTCAAGGTCGCGCTGTGGGCGACGGCCATCAACCTGCTGCTGGGTGTCGCCGTGGCGTTCGGTCTGTCGCGATGGCGCTCGCCGGCGCGCGAGGTGGTCGATTCCATCCTCACCCTGCCGCTCGTGCTGCCGCCGACGGTGCTCGGCTACTACCTCCTTGTCCTGCTGGGCCGACGTGGCGTCTTCGGTGCCTGGCTGGACCGGCTCGGTATCGAACTGGTGTTCACCTGGCAGGGCGCGGTGATCGCCTCGACCCTGGTGGCTTTTCCGCTGGTGCAGAAAGCCGCACGCGCAGCCTTCGAAGCGGTGGACCCTCAACTGGAGAGCGCCGCGCGCGTCCTCGGCCTGCGCGAGGCGGCCGTGTTTTTTCGTGTCTCCCTGCCGTTGGCGGCACGCGGCATCACGGCCGGTGCGCTGCTGGCGTTCGCGAGGGCGTTGGGCGAGTTCGGCGCTACGCTGATGATCGCCGGCAACCTGCCGGGCCGGACGCAGACCTTGTCTGTCGCGATCTACGCCGCGGTGCAGGCGGGTGACGACGGGACGGCGGGCGTGATGGTCGCCGTGACCTCGGTGACCTGCGTGATCGCCTTGCTGCTCGCCGGCTGGCTGGCGCCGGATCACCTGCGGAGGTCGCGGCCGTGAGCGTGGATATCGCGATACGCAAGACGCTGCGCTCGGATGAGCGTCATTTCGAACTCGACGTGACGATCGTTTCGCAGCAACGACGCATCGTCCTGTTCGGTCCGTCGGGCTCGGGCAAGAGCCTCACGCTTCGTGCGGTGGCCGGGTTGCTCACGCCGGATGCGGGTCACGTGCTCATCGATGGCCGTGTCCTGTACGACGCGGCGTCCCGCGTCGATCTCCCCACCCGTCTGCGTGACGTCGCGTACGTCTACCAGGACTACGCCCTGTTCCCGCATCTCACCGTGGCGCAGAACATCGGCTTCGGCCTGGACCGTGGCTGGCTGAATCCGGGACGGCGTCGAAGGGATGCGCGCGTACAGCGCTGGATCGATAGCCTCGAGCTTGGAAACATCGCCGACAGCTACCCGTCGCGCATCTCCGGTGGCCAGCGCCAACGCGTCGCCCTGGCACGGGCCCTGGCGACCGAGCCGCGGATCGTCGTCCTCGACGAGCCCTTCGCCGCCCTCGATCCCGCGTTGAGGGGACGTATGCGCGCCGAACTGCTGGCGCTGCAGGCGCGCCACGATCTCCAGCTCATGGTGATCACCCACGACCCCGCCGATGTCGATGCGCTGGATGGCCACACCTTCGAAATCCGCGATGGCCGGGTCGTCGGCGCCCCGGCCGCCCCCGGCTCGTGGGATGATGCCCGCCTTTCGTGAACCACCACCCGGCGAACCAGGCAACGCAGTGACGGCAGGGCATGACAACCAGGGCGGCAGGGTCATCGCGACCCATGCCATCAAGTACCTGCTTACCGCGGCCATCGTCGGCGGCGCGATCTTCCTGCTGCATCGGTATATCGCGAGGATGGCGTGGCACGACGTGCTGGCCGCGATCGAGCGGATTCCCCGGTGGCATGTCGTCGGCTCGATTCTGGCGACCCTGGTCAGCTGGGCCTGCCTCACCGCCTATGACGTCTTCGCCGTGGAAACCGTCGTGCCCGGCAAGGTGTCGATGCGGATGAAGATCTTCTCCGGGGTGACCACGCACGCGGTCTGTAACGCGCTCGGCTTTCATGCGATCACCGGGACCGCCTTGCGCTACCGCATGCTTTCCACGCAAGGCGTCAGCGCGCCGGATGTCGCCCGCGTCGTCGGTCTGGTCGGCTTTGCGGTGGGCATGGGTTTCGCGGGTGTCACCGCGATCGCGTTGATGCTCGAGCCGGCCATCGCCCACGGCTGGGGTCGATGGCTCGGCATGGGCCTGATCATTCTCTTCGTCCTGCTGCTGCGCTGGCTGGCGGGCAAGCACGACGAACTGAAACTGTGGAAGTTCACCACGCCGGTGCCATCGGCCCGGTCGGCCGGTGCGCAGATCGTGATCGGTGTGGTCGAGATGATCGGTGCGATCACCGCGATGTACCTCTTGTTACCGACGGACATCGCCGGAAGCTTCCTCGACTTCGCACCGATCTACGTCGGCGCGATCCTCGCTGGCATCGTCAGCAACACGCCCGGTGGTATCGGTGCGTTCGAGGCGATCACGCTCGCCGCGTTCCCACAGGAGCAGCGTGCGCAGGTGCTTGCCGCCTTGCTGGCCTATCGCGCGATTTATGGCTTGGGTCCCTTCGTGTTGGCCTCGCTTGCGCTAGGTGCTTATGAAGTGCGTCGCCGTGCGAGGAAGACGGCATGACGGCGGTACGCGGGCTTCTTCTCGCCGCCACCCTCGTCCTGGCCGCGTGCGCCACGCCGCACGCCCGGCGTACCGATGTGTTGTTCTGGAACCAGCCGGAGCGCGATGCCGCGTTCCGCGCGATGGAAACGCACTACGCCAGTAACGTCGTCCACCACGGCGTCGCTCATCCGCTCCCGGCGGGCGACGCGCTGCAGCCTCGCTTCGCCGATGGCGGCACACTCGACACCTACATGACGGCACATCATGTCGCCGGGGTGATGGTCGTGCAGAACGGTCGCGTGCGTCTCGAGCGCTATGGTCTGGGCGCAACGCCGGAAACGCGCTGGACATCGTTCTCCGTCGCGAAGTCGTTCACCTCGACCCTGGTCGGTGCGGCACTGCGCGATGGTTCGATCCACAGCCTCGATGACAAGGTCACGCGCTATCTTCCCGAGCTCGCGGCGGGCGCGTATCGCGACGTCACCGTGCGCCAGCTGCTGACGATGACCTCGGGCGTCCGTTGGAACGAGGACTACGTCGATCCGAAGTCCGACGTCGCCATGATGTACGAAGGCGCGCGCCAGCCCGGTGTGCCCTTGCTGGTCACTTACATGGCGCCGCTGCCGCGTGAGTTCGCGCCGGGCGAACGCTGGGTCTACAAGACCGGCGAGACCGACCTGATCGGCATCCTGGTCACCCGCGCGACACACAAGACCCTGGCCGCGTATCTGTCCGAAAAGATCTGGAAGCCGTACGGCATGGCGTCGGATGCGTTATGGCTGAAGGATGACGTCGACGGCACGGAAGCGGGTGGGTCGGGCGTCTCGGCCACGCTGGCGGATTATGCCCGCCTTGGACAGTTCCTTCTCGAAGGCGGTATCGCGGGTGGCAAGCCCGTGCTGGCGGACGGCTGGCTTGGCGACGCGACGCACAAGCACGCCGATATCGGCGTGCCCGGACGCGGCTACGGCTACCAGTGGTGGACGTACGACAGCGGCGCTTTCGCTGGCATCGGTATCTTCGGGCAGCTGCTTTACATCGATCCCGCCCGCCATCTCGTGATCGCGCAAATGGCCGCGTGGCCGGTGGCCACCAATGACGAACAGGCCCGGGCGCGCACGGCCTTCGTCGATGCCGTCATCGCCGGCCTGGATCGCTGAGGCGACCCGGCAGAGGGATTGGGCCTAAAATGCCCGGACCCTCCCCCGATACGTACGAAGGCCAGCCCCATGGCGCTTACCTGGAACGACCTCATCAGCACGCCGGACAAGGAAGCGATCGATGCGCTTGCCGAGTCCTGGAACTGGCTCATCGGCGACACCTTCACGCCCCTGCTGTTCACGGCCCTGGGCGACATGTTTTTCGAGGCCGACGCCGGTGGCGTCTTCTGGCTCAATACCGGCACCGCCGAAGTCGAGCGTGTCGCGGACAATGTGGATGCGTTCAACGCCCTGCTGCGTGAAGAGATTGCCGATGACTGGCTTTTGCCGGGTCTCATCGAAGCGCTGCTCGAGGCAGGCAAGACGCGCGCGGAAGGCGAGTGCTACACCTACGTCACGCTGCCGATCTTCGTCGAAGGCGAGTACACGGTGGAGAACTTGAATCCGGTTCCCGCGAAGGAGCACTTCGAACTCACCGGTTCGATCCTTCGTCAACTCGACGATCTGCCCGATGGCGCGGACGTGGACATCGAGGTCAAGCACTGACCTCGATCAATAGAGGAAATCGTCTTCGCGTTGATGACGCAGTGCGACGATCGTCACCCAGCTGCCCGCGATGTCGAAAAGGGCGACGTAACCGGTCGCACCAAACGACACGACCAGTTCGCGCAGAAACGGATTGTCGGGAGACGCCTTGCGGCAAGTGAAAGGAAATGATTCGAGTAGCGCTGAGGCACGGACAATCGCATCGAGCGCGCGGTCGGCCAAGGTCGAGTCGACTCCCTCGATGAAGTCCATGAGGCGGTGAAGGTCCTCTAGCGCTGTATCCGTGTAGCGGACCTCGTAGCTCATTACTTGCCCTTTGCTTTTCGTGACCGAGCAAGGCGCTCGACGATATCCTTATGTACATCCGCCGCCGCGTGATAAACGCCTGTGCGTGCTGCTTCGTCACGTGAGGCAATGCCCCGGGCGATGAATTCACTCTGCATCCGGCGACGATCTATCGCTTCGGACATGGCGGTTTCGACGAACGAAGAAAGCGTTTCGTCTTCGCGGAGGACACTCTCGGCCTGCTGGCGAAAGGCCGGCTCAACGCGGATCGAAGGAATCGTGGCGGACTTCATGGGCTTACTCCTGCATTGCATTTGCGATGCAGCATAGCGCGCTTCGATCTTCCCTGTCACCCAGGCGGTTGCGGGAGTTCAGCCGGACACATAGTTCGAGATTTCGATCAGGTTCTGGTCGGGATCACGCAGGTATACCGAGCAAATCGGGCCTGTCGCGCCGGTGCGGTCGACCGGTCCTTCTTCGATAAGGACACCGAGCGCGTTGAGTTCCTCGATCACCTGGTCGAGCGGTGTGCTGGCGATGAGACAGAGATCGATGGCGCCGGGCGTGGGCGCCTTTGCCTTGGGCTCGAATTCCTTGCCCTGCTGGTGAAGGTTGAACTTTTGCCGGCCGAAGGTGAGTGCTTTGCGACCTTCGCCGAACGTGACGACGTTGAAACCGAGCACGCGCGTGTAGAAGGCGATCGTCGTATCGATGTCGGCGACGGTGAGGACAATGTGGTCGAGGCGGTCTATGTTCATCCGCCCGACGATACGCCACTCATTCGGTACATGCAGCCGCACGCGATGTCAGCAACGCCTGCTCGCGTTCGTTGCGTGTCATCGCGGCAGCGCGGAGGAACGCCTCGCGCGCTTCGGCAAAGCGTCCGAGGCGGAAGAGCAGGTCGCCCTGCACGCTGGGTAGCAGGTGGTAGTCCCTCATCGAGGGCTCATCGACCAACGAGTCCACGATATCCAGGGCGACACCCGGGCCCTCCGACATCGATACGGCGACCGCACGATTGAGCTCGACGACCGGCGATCGCACGACGTCGACCAAGGCCGCGTAGAGCGCAGCGATGCGTGCCCAATCGGTGTCTTCGGCGCGCGCGGCACGCGCATGGCAGGCGGCGATGGCGGCCTGCAAGGCGTAAGGTCCCTTCGCGCCGCCCAAGCGCTCCGCGCGCTGCAATGCCTTCAGGCCGAGGCCGATCAGCAGCCGGTCCCAGCGACCCCGATCCTGTTCCAGCAGGAGGATCGGCTCGCCATCCGGACCGATACGTGCGCCCGCACGCGAAGCGTGCATTTCCATCAGGGCGACCAGTCCGTGCACCTCGGCTTCGGCGGGCATCAGTCCGGCAAGCACACGACCCAGCCGTTGTGCTTCGGCGCAGAGGGCGGGGCGCATCCAGTCGCCGCCAGTCGTCGCGGCATAGCCCTCGTTGAACACGAGATAGACCACGCGGAGCACGGCGGCGAGGCGATCCCTCAATTCATCGCCACGAGGGACTTCGTAAGTGACCGACGCATCGGCGAGGCTGCGCTTGGCGCGGACGATACGCTGCGCAACCGTCGCTTCGGGAACGAGGAAGGCGCGAGCGATCTCGTCGGTGGTCAGGCCGCCGAGCAGGCGCAGGGTGAGCGCGACCTGGGCTTCGATGGAGAGCACCGGGTGGCAGGCGGTGAAGATCAGCCGCAGCATGTCGTCGCCGATATCGTCGTCGAGCGCGTCGATCAGGGTGTCGTCGGCCGACTCGAGCATGCCCTCCATGTCCTTGCCGAGCGCCTCGAGTTTGCGGCCAGCCATCCGCTCACGTCGGATCCGGTCGATCGCGCGATGCTTCGCCGTCTGGGTCAGCCAGGCGCCGGGATTGTCGGGTACACCCGACGTTGGCCACTGCTCGAGAGCTACGACCAGGGCGTCCTGGGCCAGCTCTTCGGCCAGCCCCACGTCGCGCACCATCCGGGCGATGGTCGCGATCAGTCGTGGTGATTCGATCTTCCAGATCGCGTCGATCGTACGGTGGGTATCACGGGCGGTCATGACGTCGGATCAAAGCACCCGACGTCATGCCAGGCAAGCCGCGCTGCCGCATCAGTCGAGGGTGGCCAGCAACTCACGCATGGCGTAGAGGGGGCGTATCTCGAGACGGGCTGCGTCACCATCGGGGAAGGGATAGGTCTGCGTCCAGGCGATGACCTCGTCGATCGAGTCCACGCGCAGCACCCAGAACCCCGCGATCATCTCCTTGATCTCGGCGAACGGTCCGTCGATCACGGCAGCGTGGCCCTTGCCGAAATGCACCCGTTTCGCGTGCCGGCTGGAGGAAAGCCCGAAGCCGGCGATGAGGAACCCGGCCTCGTGGCCGGCCTTGTTCGCTTCCATCATCTTGCCGAGCACCTCGGGACCCGGATCGAAATCCGTTTCGCTGCGGACGTTGGCCTTCAGCATCACCATGTAGCGCGGCTGCTCCGAGTCCCCCTCGGCGGGGTCGCCGAAGCCCGAGAGGCCGCCAGGGCAGCCGATCGGCCGGATTTCTACCTCGGCCGCGCCGTGCGCGTCTTCCTCGGGCCATCCCGATACCCAGGACACCGCCTGCTCCATCGAGTCGGCCTCGATGATGCTGAAGCCGGCGACCAGTTCCTTGGTCTCGGCAAACGGACCGTCCACGACAACGGGCTGGCGGCCGTCGACGAAATGAAGGCGGACGCCGTCGCGGCTCGGCTTGAGACCCTCGCCCGCGAGAAAGCGGCCATCCGCGGCCAGCGTGTCGAGATGCTCGGCCATGGCGTCGACCAGCTCACGGCTCGGCGCGGCGCCGGCTTCGCTGTCGGCATCGGCCTTACGTACGATCAGGAAGCGCATGGGCGTCTCCGGTCAGGGGTTGGGGCGCTTTTCAGCGCCGTTGATCATCCAGCTGACGCCGAATCGGTCGGTGAACATCCCGAACCGTTCGGCCCAGAAGGTCTCGGCGATCTGCATGTGCACGCTGCCGCCCTCGGACAGGCCGGCGAAGACGCGATCGGCATCGGCAGCCTTGTCGAAGCCCAGGGCGACCGACACACCGTGCATCCCCTGGTAAGGCATGTGCGGCGGGCTGTCGGAGGCCATGAGCCACTGCTCGCCGATCTGCAGGCGGGCATGCATCACTTTTTCTTCGGTTCCCGGAGGCATCGAGGGCTGCCCCGGCTGCGCCGGCATGTCCTTGTAGCGGGCCATCATGATGATCTTCGCGCCAAGCACTTTCGCGTAGAACTCGAAGGCTTCCTCGCAGTTGCCGTTGTACGAGAGGTAAGGAGTGACGGTCATGGTGCTTTCCTCGTCGGAATGGGGGTCAGGATTTTGCCGCGACTTCCGCGTGCATGCGTTCAACCGTGGCGCGAGCCTCGGCCGTCAGGGACTCTTCACCGAAGTCGTCCATTTCGAACATGCGACGAATCTCAATTTCCGAGGCTTCGCCCTCCATCGGATTGGGCGCACGCTTCATCCACTCGATGGCCTCGTCGAGCGAGCGAACCTGGATCAGCCAGTAGCCGGCGACCAGTTCACGGGTCTCGGCGAACGGGCCATCGATGACTTCCCGGCGGTCGCCGTCGAAGCGGACACGCGCGCCGTCGCTGCTCGGACGCAGCCCGTCGGCGGCGAGAAGCACGCCTGCCTTCACCATGTCCTCGTTGAACTTGATCATCGCCGTCATCAAGGCCTCGCTGGGCATGTCGCCGGCTTCCGACGCCTTCGTCGCCTTAAGGATCACCATGAAACGCATGCGCCTTCTCCGTCGTCATGGCCGGGACGGGTTCCCGGCCTTCATGACTACGTCGATTGTGCCCTCAGCCAATCGACACGGGCGTACGAATATTTTCAGTCGCGTGGCGCCAGGAGCGGGCCGGTGCCTCGAAACGGCAGCGAACGCCGTCTTCCTCGAAGGTGACGGCGGCCTCGCCGCCGGCCTGACCCGCCAGGACGCGCTCGATGAAGCGGACGCCGAAACCGAGATGGGCGGGTGGCTCTACAGGTCGTCCCCCGGTCTCTTTCCAGGTGATCTGGACGCGTTCCAGGTCGGGGTCGAAGCGCCAGCACAGGGATACCTGCCCGGAACCGACCGCCAACGCCCCGTACTTGGCGGCGTTGGTCAGCAGCTCGTGTACCGCCATGGCGATCGCGACGGCCGTGGCCGAGGCCAGCATCAAGGGAGGGCCATCGATGGTGACGCGGTCATGCCCGGGGTCATGGGGAGCGACGGTCGCCTCCACCACGTTGCGCAAGGCGACGTCTTCCCAGGCGTAGGTGACGAGCAGGTCGTGCGCGCCGGCCAATGCCCGCAACCGGCTTTCGAAGGTCTCCAGGGATGCGCCGACCGGACGATCCTCGCCGAAGCTCTGGGTCGCCATGGCCTGGACCACGGCAAGGGTGTTCTTCACCCGGTGGCTCAGTTCGTTGACCAGGATCCGCTGTGCACGGGCCGCATCCCGGTGGGCCGTGACATCGATGCAGCTCCCCCAGTAACCGGCGAAGCGGTCGTCGCGATAGAACGGCTTGCCGTTATCGAGCAACCAGCGGTACTCGCCATCGTGACGACGCAGGCGGTACTCCATGGAAAAGGGCTCACGTGCCTTGAAGGCGCCCACGTAGGTAGCCAGGCAGCGATCGATATCTTCCGGGTGGACCCCCGTGGCCCAGCCATGGCCGACCTCGTCCTGCATCGAGCGGCCGGTGTAGCTGAGCCACGGCAAGTTGAACCAGTCGCAAAGCTGATCCGTACCCGAGCGCCAGATCATGACGGGCGCGAAATCGGCCAATTCCCGGAATTCCCGGTCACCTGCGATGAGCGACCGCTCGTAAGGACTTTTCGCCTCGTCGTACATCCCTTTCCCCTTCGCTTCCCCTGCCGGCCGACGATATCGCAAGTCGAGGCTCGATTGAACGTCGTTTTGCGACCGTCGTGAGACCCGTCACGGGCTGGCGGATTCGCTGAATTATTCCGATTTCTTCTATTGCGGATTGATTGCTGCACGCAAGCGCCTCGAAAACACCCGAACCCTGGCGCCGCCATGTCAGAATCCGGACGCCGCTGCGACAGGGGTCGCGCGCAGCATCACCCTGGGGATCGCCATCACACTGCCGGAACACCGCCTCGGGCGCGTGGACGGCATCGATGTATCCGCAGGTACGGCATCACGCCGTCACACGAGTCAACCGGATCGGAAGGGAAACATGGATCTGCTTCGTTTCATCGCGTCGTTGCCCGTGCGCCTGCTGCGCGGCCTGCTCTGGCTGCTCGGGACGGCCCTGCGCCCTGTCTTCGGGAACATGTCCTGGTCTGCCCCCGCCTGGGTACCGGCCACCGGCCAGGCCGCCCGCCAGCACCCACTGAAGTTCACCGGGACGATTGCCGGGGTGCTCATCCTGGTCGCCGCCGGATGGTTGGGCTGGCACTGGTGGGAGAACCGACCGAAGCCGGTCGAGCCAAACCGGATCACGTTCGAAGCACCGGCGCCGGAGGTCAGCGATTACGAGCACGCCCCGGTGACCATCCATCCGCTCACGGTCACGTTCTCCGCGTCCGCAGCGAAGCTCGAGTCGCTGGGCAAGCCGGTCACCGACGGCATCGCCATGGATCCGAAGCTGCCCGGCCAGTGGCATTGGGAAAACGACCGCGTGCTGACCTTCGTCCCCGCCGCCGACTGGCCGGTGGGCCGAAAGATCGAGGTCCGTTTCGACAAGGCCAAGGTCTTCGCGCCGCACGTGCTCCTGGCGGATGACCAGTTCACGGTCGCCACGGCGCCCTTTACGGCGCGTGTGGTCAACGGCGAGTTCTACCAGGATCCGCAGGACCCCACCAAGAAGAAAACGATCGTCCAGCTGGGCTTCAACTATCCGGTGGATGCCGCGCAACTGGAAAAGCGCCTCGCGCTCGACCTGCGCAATCGCAACGAAAAGCGTGGTGCGGAGCTCAAGTTCAGCGTCACCTACGACGAGCACCACCTCAACGCCTTCGTCCACTCCCAGCCCCTGCAGCTACCGCGCGACGACGGCTCGGTCGGCCTCAAGATGGACGATGGCGTGCGCAGCAGTCGTGGCGGCGACGGCACCGACAAGGCACTCGAAACCGCGGTGCGCGTACCGGGTCTCTACAGCCTCGCCCTCGACGAGGTCTCGGCGACGCTCGTCGATAACGCCCGTTTCGAGCCGGAGCAGGTCGTGGTGATGAACTTCGGCGGCCCGGTCAGCGATGCCGAACTGGCGAAGCACCTGCATGTCTGGGTCGTGCCGGAGGACGGCACGCATGCCTGGTCGGTCTCCACGATCGGCGACAGCGACCTGCGTTCCTTCGCCCAGATCAAGCCGGACATCGTCCCGACCGAGAACGACTGGTCGGCGGCCCAGAGCTTCCGCTACCACGCCCAGCCGGGCCAGCGGATCTACGTGCGCGTCGACAAGGGGATGACCTCGTTCGGTGGCTACGTGATGGCCAAGCCGCGCGTCGACCTGCTGACCGTGCCCGACTACCCGCGCCTGCTTCGCTTCATGGCGGATGGCTCCCTGCTTTCGCTCAGCGGTGACAAGCGCATCTCGGTCGTCTCGCGGAACATCCCGGGCATGCGTGTCGAAGTCGGCCGTGTTCTGCCGGACCAGTTGCAGCACCTGGTGTCACTCAACTCCGGCAGCTACGCCAAGCCCGAGATGTATGGCTTTACCTCGGACCATATCGTCGACCGCTTCGTGAAGACGGTCTCCTTTCCTGATGAGGGCCCGGGCAAGGCGCATTACGAAGGTTTCGACCTCGGCCAGTACCTCGCTGCCGGCAAGCGCGGCGTGTTCCTGCTCAAGCTCTCGGGGTATGACGAAAAGGCCGTGCAGGAAGCGCGGGATCGCCGGGTCAAGGCAGCCCGTGAAGCCGCGGCCCGCGATGCCGGCGCCGATGCCGATGCTGCCGCGGCGGAGGCCGCGAAGGACGATGACGACAGCGCCAGCGCGCCGTACGACTGGCCGAAGGATGAGCGCCTCGTCGTCATTACCGACCTCGGTGTGATCGCCAAGAAATCCATGGATGGCAGCCAGGACATCTTCGTCCAGTCCATTCGCACCGGCTCGCCGGTATCCGGTGCCTCGGTTGCGGTGATCGCGAAGAACGGCAGCACCCTGTTCACCCAGAACACTGGCGCGGATGGTCGCGCGCACTTCGCCAATCTCAAGGGCTTCACGCAGGAGAAGGCGCCGGCGATGTACGTGGTGCGCCAGGGCGAGGACCTCTCCTTCCTGCCGGTGACGTCGTACGATCGCATACTGGATTTCTCGCGCTTCGATATCGGCGGCGAGCCCAACGCACATAGCCAGGGCCAGCTGTCCGGCTACCTGTTCTCCGACCGCGGCATCTACCGTCCGGGCGATCTCTTCCACATCGGCATGATCGTCCGCGCGAACAGCTGGACACGTAGCGTTGCGGGCATGCCGCTGATCGCCGAGGTGGTCGACCCGCGGGGTACGACGGTGCGCCAGCAGATCGTCTCGATGGACGCAGCCGGCTTCGCCGAGCTCGACCACACCACGGCCGAAACCTCGCCGACCGGCAACTGGACCGTGAACCTGTACATCGCCAAGGACGGTAAGCCGTACTCGCAAATCGGCAGCACCACGGTGCAGGTCAAGGAGTTCCAGCCCGATCGCATGAAGGTCACGGCCAAGCTGTCCACGGCGGTCACCGAAGGCTGGGTGAAGCCGGCGCAGCTGAAGGCCCTGGTCGACGTGCAGAACCTGTTCGGCACGCCAGCGGCCGATCGACGCGTGGAAGGCTCGCTGGTCCTGCGTCCTGCCTTCCCCTCGTTCCCCAGTTACAAGGACTACCACTTCTACGACGTGCGCCGCGCGAAAGAAGGCTTCGAAGAAAAGCTCGCCGACGCGAAAACCGACGCCAAGGGCCATGCGGAGTTTGCGCTGGACCTTTCCAAGTACGCCGACGCAACCTACCAGCTGTATTTCCTCGCCAAGGCCTACGAAGCGGAAGGTGGCCGAAGCGTCGCCGCCGCCACGCAGGGCATGGTGTCGTCGAACGACTGGCTCGTCGGCTACAAGGCCGTCGACAATCTCGACTATGTCAGCCGCGATGCGAAACGCAGTGTCAACCTCGTGGCGATCGATCCGTCTGCCAAACGCATCGATCTCAAGGGGCTGAAACAGGCGATCGTCGAAACGCGATTCGTTTCCGTGTTGACCAAGCAGGATTCGGGCGTCTTCAAGTACGAGTCGAAGGCGCGCGAGACCACCGTGTCCGAAACGCCGCTGACGATTCCGTCGGCTGGCCTCGAGGTGGCGCTACCGACGGACAAGCCGGGCAATTTCGCACTCGTGCTCAAGAACGCCGAGGGCAAGGAAGTCAATCGCGTCGCCTGGTCGGTCGCCGGCGAAGGCAATGTCTCGCGCTCGCTCGAGCGCAATGCCGAGCTGCAGCTGACCTTGTCGAAGAAGGACTATGCGCCCGGTGAAGCAGTGGATATTGCCATCCGGGCGCCGTATGCGGGCAGTGGCCTGATCACCATCGAGCGTGACAAGGTGTACGCCCACGCCTGGTTTCACGCCGAGTCGACGAGCACGGTCCAGCACATCACGGTGCCGGCCGACTTCGAAGGCAACGGTTACATCAACGTGCAGTACGTGCGCGACCCGTCGTCCGACGAGATCTTCATGAGCCCGCTGTCGTTCGGCGTCGTGCCGTTCTCGGTGAACATGGATGCGCGGCGTAACGTCCTGGCCGTGGAGTCACCGCAGCTGGTCAAGCCTGGCGATACCGTCACTTTCCACGTGACCTCGACGACGCCGACGCGCGCGGTGGTCTTCGCCGTGGACGAAGGCATCCTCCAGGTCGCGCATTACAAGCTGGGTGATCCGCTGCAGTACTTCTTCCGCAAGCGCATGCTCGAGGTCTCCACGTCGCAGATCCTCGACCTGATCATTCCGGACTTCCAGAAGCTGATGACGATGGCCGCGCCCGGCGGCGATGCGGACGGTGCCATCGGCCGCCAGCTCAACCCCTTCCGTCGGAAGCGTGACAAGCCGGTGGCCTACTGGTCCGGCATCGTCGACATCGATGGCTCGCGCGACCTCACGTACAAAGTGCCCGACTACTTCAACGGCAAGCTGCGCGTCATGGCGGTGAGTGTCTCGCCGGAGAAGATCGGCACGTTCGAAGGCCAGACCACGGTCCGCGGCGACTTCGTGCTCTCGCCCAATGTGCCGACGACGCTCGCCCCGGGTGACGAGGCCGAGATCAGTGTGGGGGTGGCGAACAACCTCACCGGTCTGGGTGGCAAGGAGGTGCCGGTGGCGGTAAGCCTCAAGCCTGGCCCGCAGTTGCAGATCGTCGGCGACGCAACGAGCACGCTCAACCTCGGCGAGATGCGCGAGGGCGTGGCGATCTTCCGCGTACGCGCCACGGATAAGCTGGGTTCGGGCAACATGACATTCACCGCGGGCTTCAACGGGAAGTCGGCGAAGCAGAGCGTCGACCTTTCCGTCCGGCCTGCCTCGCCGCTACGGACCGACCTCGCCTTTGGTCGTGTCGACGCCCACGGTCGTGCCGACGTGACGTCACTGCGCGACATGCATGACGAGTACGCCAGGCGCGACGCCTCGTTCTCCACCGTGCCCGTCGTGCTGGCGCGTGGGCTTGCCACGTACCTGATCGACTTCCCGCACTACTGTACCGAGCAGGTGATCAGCGCCGCGATGCCGGCCCTGATCCTCGGCAAGCGCCCGGAGTTCGGCGACATCAAGCCGGCGCGCATGATGGACGACGAGACGCCGCCAGCCGATCCGGTCGCGGCGCTGTTCGACGTGCTTCGCGCTCGACAGAACGGCCAGGGCGGCTTCGGACTGTGGACCGCCACGCCGGACACGCATGTGTTCGCCACGGACTACGCGGTCCATTACCTCGTCGAGGCAGGCGATCATGGCGTGGCCGTGCCGGCCGACCTCCTGGCCTCGGCGGACAACGCCCTGCGCCAGATCGCCGCCGACGACAGCGGCGATTCCCTGGTGGAGATGCGCCAGCGCGCGTATGCGATCTACCTGCTGACGCGCCAGGGCAATGTCACCACGAATGACCTCGCTTCGGTGCAGCGTCGTCTCGACGAGGTCTATCCCAAGCAGTGGCGTGACGACCTTGCCGCGGCGTGGCTCGCCGCGTCGTACCAGTTGCTCCATCAGGACAAGCTGGCCAGTGACCTCATGGCTCGTCCGCGCAAGCTGCTTACGCGCAAACCCGCGGACGAGGCCTATCGCTACGAGGACTACTACGACGCGCCGATCCGTGACGCGTCGGTACTCTACCTGTTGGCCAAGCACTTTCCGGAGCAGGCAAAGGCCTTGCCGCCGGAAACGATCGAGAACCTTGTTCGCCCGCTCGCCAGGGGCAACTACAACACGCTGTCCTCCGGCATGATCATCATGGCGCTGGATGCGTGG
Organism: Luteibacter rhizovicinus DSM 16549; assembly: GCF_001887595.1. Lineage (NCBI taxonomy): Bacteria > Pseudomonadati > Pseudomonadota > Gammaproteobacteria > Lysobacterales > Rhodanobacteraceae > Luteibacter > Luteibacter rhizovicinus. Next base: position 1,397,243 of record NZ_CP017480.1, on the reverse strand, counting down.
GCGACGCAGGCCGGTGGTGACGTGAGCAAGCTGTCGATCGGCTCGGTCGCCGCGAGCGGCGCGGTCACGCCGATCGGCGCCGCGAAGGGCTCGTTGGTCGACGCCCACTGGACAGCCGGCGCGCAACGCCTGCGCCTGGTGAACGACGCCGATGCAACCGCATGGTACGGCGTTGCGCAGACCGGCTTCGACCGCAAGCCTTCGACCGATACGCGCAAGGACGGTCTGGAGATTACCCGTACGTATACGGACACCAAGGGGAAATCCGTCGACAAGGTCGAGACCGGTGACGAGATCGACGTGCACGTGAGGGTCCGTTCCACGAGCGATCACGACGCTTACAACATCGCCATCGTCGATCTCCTGCCGGGTGGCTTCGAACCCGTGCTGTCGACGGCTGCGCCGGCGGATGCGACGGAAGCGACGCCGTCGTCGGATGAGGCGACGTCGGACGACTCGGGGACGCAGGAAGGTAGTGACGCTGGTGCCGACAGCGACGGCGCCGCCGAGAGTGAAGAGGACAATACGCCTGCGTGGCACTCGCCCATCGGCAATCCGGAGTCCACCTGGAAACCCGAGTATGCGGACGTTCGCGAGGATCGTGTCGTGGTTTACGGTGTGGCACGGACCGACGTACAGGAGTTCATCTATCGCATCAAGGCGACCAATGCCGGCAAGTTCGTGATCCCGCCGGCCCTGATCGAATCGCTCTACAACCGAGGTGTTCAGGCACGCGCGCCCGGTGGCGGCATCATGACCGTGGAGCGCAAGCCCTAGGCCATCACGCTTTGCGTAGGAGCCGACTCATCGGCGATCCCGCGGCAGCGGGCGAGGATTTGGCGAGCACCCTTTCGCCGATGAATCGGCTCCTACATGACGACGTGCAGTAACGATGAGACTTATTTCCCGCCTCCGCCGGATCAAGTGGCACAACGCGCTCGTCGCGTTGCTGCTGCTTGTCGCCGTGCCGGTGGGTATACGGCTCTGGCCACACGCGCCACTCCGCGCGTGGTTCCCGTCGTCGACGGCCGTCTACGACGCGGATGGACGCCTCCTTCGACTCACCCTTGCCAGTGACGAGCGTTATCGCCTCTGGGTGCCGCTCGAGGACATCTCGCCCGCCCTGGTCGATGGCGTGTTGCTGCACGAGGACCGCTGGTTTCGCTGGCATCCCGGCGTAAGCGCCTGGGGCCTCGTGCGCGGCGCCTGGGTGACGTACGTGAGGCATGGCAATCCGCAAGGTGGTTCGACCATCACGATGCAGCTGGCACGATTGATCTGGCACCTCGACACACGCCATCCCGGTGGCAAGTTCGTGCAGGCGCTGCGTGCCCTCCAGCTGGAAGCGTTCTACTCCAAGCACGACATCCTCGAGGCCTATCTCAACGCCGCTCCTTACGGTCGCAATGTGGAGGGCGTCGGCGCGGCAAGCCTCGCCTACTTCGGCAAGGCCCCGTCGCGGTTGAGTCTTCCGGAGGCGCTGACCCTGGCGGTGATCCCGCAGGAGCCGTCGCGCGGACTGCCTGGCAACGTCAACGGCAGTGCCGTGATCGATACCGCCCTGAAGGCATCACGTGACCGTCTCTTCAGCCGCTGGGTGATGAAGCATCCGACGGACGCGAGCGCCGCACCGTTGTTCGAGCTTCCGCTGCGACTCCGCCCGCTATCGCGCCTGCCGTTCGAAGCGCCGCACTTCGTCGAGCAGGTGCTCGCGGAACGGCGGCTCGATGGCGGCGACGACATGCGTGTCACGACCACGCTCGATCTCGGGCTACAGCACAGTCTGGAACGTCAGGTACACCAGTACGTGCAACGCAGTGGCGATCGCGGCATCCGCAACGCCGCCGCGATCCTCATCGACACCCGGGACATGGGCATCAAGGCGATGGTCGGCTCCGCCGACTATTTCGACTCGTCGATCTACGGACAAGTGAACGGCACGCAGGCCAAGCGGTCCCCGGGCTCCACGCTCAAGCCGTTCATCTACGCCCTCGGCTTCGACCAGGGTCTTCTTCATCCGGAGACGGTGCTGCGCGACGTACCCTCGTCCTTCGGACCGTACACGCCGGAGAATTTCGACGGCCACTTCCTCGGTCCGGTAACGGCGACGCAGGCATTGGTGCGCAGTCGGAACATCCCCGCCGTGCAGATCGCGGCAAAGCTCGCCGATCCGAATCTCTACCAGTTCCTGCACGATGCCGGCATCTCACGCATGGCCAGCGAAAAGCACTACGGGCTCGCACTCGTTCTCGGTGGCGGTGAGGTAACCATGCAGGAGCTGGGTGGCCTGTACGCCATGCTTGCCAATCGCGGTGAGCTGCGCCCTCTGCGTACGTTGGCCGGTCAGCCGCGCACGAAAGGTACGCGCATGCTCAGCGAGGAGGCGAGCTTCATGGTCATGGACATGCTTCGGCAGAATCCACGGCCGGACGATGTGGTGGCGGCGCAGCCGTCGCGGTTGCCGCTCTACTGGAAAACCGGTACCTCGTGGAGTTTTCGGGATGCGTGGACGGCGGGTAGCTTCGGCCCTTACGTTCTCGTGGTGTGGATCGGCAACTTCGACGGCAGCGGCAATCCCGCCTTCGTCGGCGTGGATGCGGCCGCGCCGCTGTTTTTCCGCATCGCCGATGCCCTGCGTGCCGAACGTCCGGGGCTGGCCGAACCCATCCGGCGAAATCCACCCAACCTCCGTCGCGTGCCAATCTGCCTGGCCAGCGGCGACCTGCCGAACGCATGGTGCCCCCAGGTCGGCAGCACCTGGTTCATCCCGGGCAAGTCGCCGATCCGTGTCAGCACGATCCATCGACCCGTCGTCGTGGACAAGGACAGCGGAAAGCCGGCATGCCCGCCCTACGACCCCGAACACACGCGCACGGAAGTCTACGAATACTGGCCTTCCGATCTCGCCCGCGTGTTCGCACAGGCCGGCATGGCGCGCCGCACACCGCCGCCCTTGCCCGATTGCCAGGGCGGCGGTCAGTTGGCGGGCGATCCGCCCAGGATCACGTCGCCTCTGAAGGGAAGCACCTACCAGATTCGCGTGTCTCACCTGGGCAACGAACGTATCGGCTTCGCGGCGACGACCGATGCCGGATCACACACGTTGTACTGGTTTGTCGATGATGCCTATCTCGGCAGTGTGGCCAGTGGGCAGTCGCTGATGTGGGTACCCGAGCGTACAGGGCGCTTTCTCATTCGTGTCGTCGACGATCACGGACGCACGGATTCGCGCAATCTGAGTATCGGCGTCGTCGAATAAACCAGATCCGTTGAACCTGCCAAATGCGGGCGCCCCTTCAGCGGCGATCACACGCAACCGCTGCGCGAATTCGGCAGTCTGCATCAAGCCTTCCCTTCCGGGCGTCGATAACGATGTGCGAACCATCGCCACCGGGCAGGCACACATCATGCGCATCGACATCCTCACGCGTCTTCGTCACTTCTTCGGGAGTTCGCGCACGGACATGCGCGGCAAGATCGCGGCGATCGACCGGACGCAGGCGGTCATCGAGTTCGCGCTCGATGGCACGATCCTCGATGCGAACGCCAACTTCCTCGCCGCGCTGGGTTATGCGCGTGGCGACATCGTCGGTCGGCATCACCGTATCTTCGTCGATGCGGCGGAGGCGGGTAGTGCGGCCTACGCGGACTTCTGGACGCGCCTGGGCAGGGGTGAGCCCGATGTCGGCCTGTACCGCCGGTTCGGTGCCGAGGGACGTGAAGTCTGGATCCAGGCCAGCTATAACCCGGTACTCGATCGTCGCGGACGCCCTGTCAAGGTGGTCAAGTTCGCCACCGACGTGACCGAGCAGCGCCTACGGGCCGCGGATATGGAGGGTCGCCTCGCCGCGATCGACAAGGCCCAGGCCGTGATCAGCTTCAGCCTCGACGGCATCATCCTTGATGCAAACGATAACTTTCTCGCGACCATGGGTTACGTACGCGACGAAGTCATCGGTCAGCACCACCGCATGTTCGTCGATCGCGCGGATCGTGAAAGCGCGGAGTACCTGGCCTTCTGGGCGAAGCTGGGACGTGGCGAGTATGACTCGTCACTGTATCGACGCGTCGACCGGCGTGGTCGGGAGGTATGGATTCAAGGTAGCTACAACCCGATCTTCGACATGGCTGGCCGTCCGTTCAAGGTCGTCAAGTACGCCACGGACGTGTCGGCGCAGACGCGCGCCACGCGAACACTGCATGCCTCGCTTACCGAGCTGGCGGACACCGTGCCGGCCATCGCGGAGCAGGCACGCGTGACGAATGCACTGGCCAACGACGCCAGCCGTTCCGCTGCGGACGGCGGCGCGATGGTCGAGGCCGTCATTGCAACGATGGCGGCGATCCAGGGTGGCGCGCAGGACATCGCCGAGATCGTCGGCCTGATCGACTCCATCGCGTTCCAGACGAATATCCTCGCGCTCAATGCGGCCATCGAGGCGGCACGCTCCGGAAGTCATGGCAAGGGCTTCGCTGTCGTCGCGCAGGAAGTGCGCATGCTCTCGCAACGCAGTGCCGACTCCGCGAAGGATATCCGCACGCTGATCGAGAGCACCCTCGATCGCGTTCGCGAAGGCAGCGAACGCAGTGGCGAGGCCGGCGCGGCGATGCGCGATATCCTCGCGTCGGTCAGCGCCCTTCTGGATCGCGTGTCCGATGTGGCCCGAGCGACGAACTCGCAGGCCGGCGGCATCGACAATGTGCGCCGCGCGGTCGCGGAATTGGCGTAACGTATGGGCTCCCTGACGAGGAGCCTGCGGCATGAACAGCACGATCATTCCCTGTCTGCGTTACCGGAACGCGCTCGATGCGATCGATTTCCTCTGTACCGCCTTCGGCTTCGAGCGGAACGCGGTTTACGTCAATGCGGAGCAGCCTCACCTGGTCGATCATGCCCAGCTGACGCTGGGCGGAGGCATGGTCATGCTCGGCTCCGTGCGCGACGACACACCTTTCAGTCAGCACATGATCCAGCCCGACGAGGCGGGCGGCCGGGAGACCCAGTGCCCGTGCGTCATCGTCGGTGACGTCAAGGCGCACTACGACGTGGCCAGGTCGCACGGCGCGCGTATCGTCGACGAGTACGAAGAGAAGGCATACGGCGGCGCCGGCTATTCCGCGCGGGATCCCGAGGGTCACCTCTGGTACTTCGGCAGTTACGACCCGTGGGCCCCACCGCCGGCTTAGCTCCAGCGGCGACCGCGTTCCAGCATGTACAGGCGGATCTCGTCTTCGGCGATGTCCGCCAGCGCACGGAGGCCTTCCTTCTGCATGGCGTCCAGTCGGCGCGGCGCGCGATCGACGACGCACAGCGAGCCGAGCGTATGACCGTCCGGACCGCGCAGCGGGCAACCGGCGTAGAAGCGAATGTGGGGCTCGCCCGTGACCAGTGGATTGTGCCTGAAGCGCGTGTCCTCCCGTGCATCCTCGATCGTCAGGATCTCATCGCTGAGGATGACGTGATTGCAGAAGGCCTGGTCGCGCGGCGTTTCCTTCATGCTGGTGCCGAGGGCCGACTTGAACCATTGGCGTCGGGCTGTCAGCAGTGAAATGACGGACATCGGCGTGCCGGCGATCAGTCGCGCCAGTGTGGTGATGCGGTCGAAGGCGGGATCCGCGGGCGTGTCGAGCAGACCCGTGCGTCCGACCATTCGCAGGCGCGCCGCCTCGTCGGGAGGCACCGGATAGCTGGGAGAACGTTCGGCGCGGAGCTCCTGCGGCATGGACAGCGCGGTGTCGGACGACATCGCCGTGCGTTCCTCGAGCAGCGCGATAACGGCGCTTTGCCGCATGCGGCGGTGCCCACCGGGCGTTTTCCAGGATTCGAGCGCACCGCTCTCGATCCATTTCTGCGCCGTGCTGACGGAAATGCCGAGGAGGCGCGCGGCGTCTCGCGTCGTGAGCGTGGGATCGTCGTTTATAGGTGGGATGGGCTGAATGACCAAGGCGGCAACGTACGTAAGGGTGAACGGCTTGACGCTAACACAGGCCAACGCTTGTCTCGCTTGGCGAGGCTTGCGTCTTTCGGTGGTCAACGTCGGAAAACACACGCGGCGACGCGTTAATGACGCGATTTTCTGTCACGGATGCGATGACGTTCGCCCGATCATGACCGCACTCGCCTGTCGCCGTCGGCTCGCTTGGTGACTTTGCCGAATCCGCGCACGATCTTGTATGTAGGGATTATTTTGAGATGCCGAGCCGTGCCGCGGAGCGCCGCAGGTTGGCGCGGTCCATCCCGAGCTCGCGCGCTGCCGCCGCCCAGTTCTGCGCGTTTTTTTGCAGGCTGCGCTCGATAAGGGAGCGCTCGTAGCGATCGAGATCGGCGCGCATGGACAGGCCGGTCGTCTCGCTCGAGGGCTCGGGTGACGAAGCCGGCGCTGTCGGGGTCACAGGCAGATCCAGATCGGCGGCCGACAGGGTCAACGAGCGTGCCTTGCCGCCCAGCCGCGATAGCGCCTTCAGTGCGCTGCGGCCGATGGTGTGTTCGAGCTCCCGCACATTGCCTGGCCATGTCCACGCGAGCAGGGCGGCCTGCGCGTCACTGGCCAGGCGCAGGCCCGCCAGGCCGAGCCGACTGCGGTTCTCTTCGAGAAACGTACCGGCCAGAAGGAGCACGTCGTTGCCGCGCTCACGAAGGGCCGGCACCCGTAGCGGGTACACGCTGATGCGGTGGTAGAAATCCGCGCGGCAACGTCCGGCCCGCACCTCGTCGGCCAGATCGCGATTGCTCGCGGCGATGATCCGCACGTCGACGCGATGCTCGCGGTCGGAGCCGACGCGTTGTAGCTGGCCGCTCTGCATCACGCGGAGAAGCGTTGCCTGTGCCGCAAGGGAGAGGTCGGCCACTTCGTCCAGGAACAGCGTGCCGTGATCGGCGAGCTCGAACTTGCCGCGCCGGTCGGTCATCGCGCCGGAAAAGGCGCCGCGCACATGGCCGAAAAGCTCGCTCTCCACGAGATGTTCCGGAAGTGCTGCGCAGTTGACGGCGATCAGCGGCCGGTCCGCGCGCGGTGACGCCGCATGGATCGCCTGGGCCACCAGCTCCTTGCCGACACCGGTCTCGCCGCGGATCAGTACGGTGAGGTCGCTGCCGGCGACCGTGCGGATGTCGTCGGTCAGGTGGCGGAAGGCTGGGCTGCGGCCTGCCAGCACGCGGTCCGGTGCCTGACCGGCGGCAAGGCGAAATCCCTCGGCGCGTGCGCGCTCGTGCTCGGCGGATCGCTCCAGGCCACGCATGCGCTCGGCGACGGAAACCGTGGCCGCGGCCAGGCTGGCGAAGGCGCGCACCGTGGCAAGGTCGGACGGTTCGAAGCGACCGGCCTCCAGTGCGTCGAGGGTCACCAGGCCCCAGGGCTTGCCGTCGATCACCAACGGGCAGCCCATGCAGTCGTGCACATCGAGCGGCAGATGCGCCTCGACCAGGCCGTCGTAAGGGTCGGGGAGGTCGCTGTCGGGTGGAAACAGCGTCGGCCCCTCATGCGCCAGCAAGGCGGCGAAGCGCGGATGGTCGGCGACAAGGAAGCGGCGACCGAGCGTGTCCTCGGTCAGTCCGTCGACCGCGAGGGGCACGAGCTCCCGGCCCTCGAGACGGAGCAGGGCGCTGGCATCGCAGGGTACGAGGGAGCGGAGGGCACCGAGCAGTCGCCGGTAGCGTTCGGCCTCGGGCAGCTCGCGCGACAGGTCGTCGACCAGGGGCAGAAGCGCCGTCAGCTCGGGTATCAGTGCAGTCATATCGACCTCATCAGGGTCATTATGACCCATCTACTCCATGAGTCATTTCGACCCTTCCGTATTCTAACTCCATGAAGTTGCACGCGTGTCGGTCTTGGCATGGGATGTGGATAAAGAAGGCATTCCTAAACACGAGAGACCGACCGCATGCTTTCCGCCGAACACCGCGCCATCGTCCGTTCGACCGTCCCCCTTCTCGAACAGGGCGGCGAGGCGCTGACGACACACTTCTACCGCATCCTTCTCGACGAGCATCCTGAAGTGCGCCCCTACTTCAACCAGGCCAACCAGGCGACCGGTGAGCAACCGCGCGCCCTGGCCAATGGCGTGCTGATGTACGCGCGGCACATCGACCGGCTCGAGGCGTTGGGCGATCTCGTCGGCGCCATCATCAGCAAGCATGTGTCGCTGCGCATTCGTCGCGAACACTATCCGCTCGTGGGTGCGTCGCTCCTTCGCGCCATCCGCGAGGTGCTTGGCGCCGATATCGCTACGGACGCCGTGCTCGAGGCCTGGGGCGTCGCTTACCAACAGCTCGCCGATATCCTCGGCGATGCCGAAGAGGTCATCTATGACCGCGTGGCATCGAGCCCCGGTGGCTGGCGCGACGGTCGCGCCTTCGTTGTCGCCCACAAGGTGCAGGAGAGCGAGGAAATCACGTCCTTCCACTTCGTTCCGGCCGACGGTGGCACGGTGATCGTCCACGAGCCAGGCCAGTACATCGGCCTGCGGCTCCAGGTCGGCGATCAGGATGCACGTCGAAACTATTCGCTATCGGCGGCCTCCGACGAAAGGGGTTACCGAATCAGCGTCAAGCGCGTGCCCGGTGGCCTCGTGTCTAACTACCTGCATGACCGGGTCAGCGTCGGTGACTCCGTCGAGCTCTTTCCGCCATCCGGCCACTTCGTGCTCGAGCACAACGATCGTGCCCTGGTGCTGATCAGTGGCGGCGTCGGCATCACACCGACCCTCGCCATGTTGCAGGCGGCGCTGGCCACCGAACGTCCCATCCACTTCATTCACTCGGCTCGCCACGGTGGCGTGCACGCCTTCCGCGACGTCATCGACGGATTGGCGGCGAAACACCCGCGACTGCGTCGCTATTACTGCTATGAAACACCGCGAACCGGTGATGCCGAACCCGACGCGACCGGTTTCCTCGACAAGGACCTGCTCGCCGCATGGTTGCCGGCTTCCGATGCGATGGATGCTTACTACCTCGGGCCGAAGCCCTTCATGAAAGCGGTTCGCCGTGCCTTGCGCGATCTCGGTGTGCCCGATGCGCGGGCGAAGTTCGAGTTCTTCGGACCGGCATCGTCGCTGGACTGAACGAGACAACGCTTATCACTGTGTTGGTCCTTATGTCTTGAGAAGGATCGCCTAACTGGGGCGGCATCGACCTGGAGAGTGTGTAAGAAAACCCTTCTTTTGAGTATTTTTCCATATGGATGGAAGGGAAAATCTTACACACTCTCTTTCGCGCTCGCGTTGGTCGAGCTCGGCTGCGTGATGCGCGGGGATGAACCCGTGTCTCCCCAAGGCCGACGGCCGCTCCGGTCGTTGATCAACACAAACACTGAAAGGTTAATTGGATGAACCTCAAGGCAACACTTTCCGCCCTGCTCATGGCAGGGCTGGCCGCACCGGCGGCATTCGCGTCCGACGGAACGATCACCTTCGCCGGTGAAATCACTAACGTCACCTGCAGCATCAGCGGAGAAGGCGGCGTCGGTCCGGACTTCACCGTCAACCTCGCCGGTGTCGATGCCTCGAAGTTCGGGGGCATCGGTACGCGTGTCGGCGAAACGGGCTTCCGTATCTATGTCGGCAAGGTCGGTGAGACCACCTGCACCAACACGACGAAGGTGTGGGCGTCGTTCGATCCGGACAGTGCCCTGGTCGATAGCGCGACGGGCATGGTGAAAGTCACCTCCGGTACCGCGAGGGGTATCCAGTTCCGTCTCATGAACGAAAACCAGGATCCGATCGATATCTGGGGCGACCAGAAGGCCATCAAGAAAACGGTGACGGACAACCAGGCGATCCTGGCACACGTCGTCGCTTTCGAGCAGACCGATAGCTCGGTCGCTCCCGGTAAGGCGGGCGGTTCGGTGAAGTACACGATTCGTTTCGAGCCGTAAATGAAACGTCGGTCGCCGGCCTCCATTGGCGACCGACCCGCCCTCAGGAACGTCATGACAGAACAGTCTTCCAGCTTCCGCATGCGGTGGCTTCGCCTCACCGTGGGCCTGCTCGGCGTCGTCGCCTGCGCTAGCCCAGCCGTGGCGACGGTCGTGATGAATGGCACGCGCTTCGTCTTAACTTCAAGCTCAAGGTGAGCGAGTGCAAGGATCCCATCGGCCTGGTCGCACAATTTACCTTCGGGGCCACGTCCGATGCGGACCCGCTGGCGAATGACCTGTTTCGCATGTTCAGTGGCGGGCCGACCCACGTCGGCCTGGAAATCGCCAACGAAGCAAAGCGCACGATCAGGCCAGGACGGCCGTACCAGGCCAATGCGCTGGCCACTGGCGAGAACTTCGAGTTCTACGTGCGTCTTCGCGAGTCGGTGCCTAATGTCGGGGGCGGCGCGTTCGTCCGCCCGGTGACCATTCGCGTGGATTTCCTTTGAGCCGCGATCAATAGTCCGCGACGAGGGTGTGGAACGGCTTCGCCAACCGTAGCCCGTCGGTGTCGTAGACGGATATCGTCTTGCCATCGACCGTCACCTTGGCTGGCTTCGTCCGATCCGGCCAGAACACACGCAACGCGGTGCCCGGCCGGATCCCCTCACCGAGAGTGACGGTCAGGCGCTTTCCATCGCGCCTCGCCGTCATGCTCAACGACCCATAGGCCACCGGCAGGCGCGTCACGGACAAGCCCTTGCCGGCGACCCAGGAGGGCGGCGTCCCCGGCAACAGATAGAGCCCGTCGTCGGCCTCGCGCATCAACATGCCGAAGAGCGTTCGCGCGTACTCCGATCCGATCCACGTATGCGGCATGTCACCGAGGTATCCCGGATGGCGAAGCCGCGAATGGACGACTTCGGCCCACATGTTCCACTCGGGCGGTCGCCGGTCGCGCACGACGTCCATCAGCAGCTCTTCGGCGTCCTTCGGGCGGTCGAGGTAGACATAGGTAAGTACGTTGCGAAGTTCGTACGGCGTATAGGCGAACAGTTCACCCGGAGTCTCGCGCTGGCGCACGTCGGCGATGTAGCGATCGAACGTGCGGCGCAGCGCGTCAGCCGGAAGGACGTCCATCTGCCCTGCCGGATCGAGCGCGATCGAAACACTCGTCGGGTCGCCGTCACCCAGGTCCGCTGCAGCGGGAATCGTGTCGACGCCTTTCCAGGCCATCGTGGTCTCGATGGATTTGCGCAGCGACTCGCGCAGGGCAGCGTACTGCTCGTGCGCATACGTGGCGAGGTCCTTGTCACCCCATTGCTCGGCCAGCCACGCGCCGTCGTGCCAGCCCTTCAGTGCCCAATAGTCGTCCCAGTAGCTGTGCGTGGGACTGGAATACCCTTCGTGGCTGATCGAGGGCGCGATGATGCCGTGGAAGCGCTCGGGGGACGGGAGGTCGCCGAGATACCCCGGAACCATCGTACGTTCGCGCAGTAACTGCATGAAATGCATCGCCGCGCGCACTTTCGGCTCGTAGGAGCGCACGCTTTCCGTTCCGCCGCCGAAGCGCGCCACATCGGCTACCAGGTTGATGAATTCGCCCTGGCTGTCGTACTCGATGTCGGAACCGAAGCCACGATTGATGCTGCCGTCGGCATTCAGGATGGGCGACACCAGTCCGTTCTCGTGCACGGCGTGCGTCGCGTACCAGTCCAGGTAGTCGCGTGCCGTCTTCGTCTCGCCCATGCGCAGCAGGATCGAGGCCGTCGCCGCGCCGTCGCGTATGAAGGAGCGGTTGTAGTTGCGTGGTCCCGCCTGCATGGCGTGACCGGTCTGGTTCACCAGCATGTAGGCCGCCTGGGAACGCAGGATGTTCACCAGGCTCTCGTCAGGCAGCGAGATGCCGACGCCGCCCAAACGCTGCTGCCATTCGTCGGAAACGTGCGCGGAAAGGGTGTCGAAGCTATCGGCGCGGAGCGTGCCGCGATCGATCGACGGCGGCTCCGGTAGGCGACCGCTCGCTTCCGTCGCGGCGTTGCCTAGCGGAAACGCGAGCACGACGTCTCGCTGTTCGCCCGCGGCAAGATGCACCTTGTAATCGAGCACGGCCGCCGCGAGACCGTCGCCGTCATGCGCCCCACGCGTGGAAGGCGATGTTCCGTTGGCGACCATGGCGGTGATCTCCGTCTCGCCATGTTCGCCGAACGGTGCCGCGCCAGCGGCATCCACCGGTGTCAACGAGGCGAGCAGCGTGCGGTTCTCCACGCGTACGTTCGTGTTCGATGCATCGCCGACGATGGCGATGTCGTGGATAGGCGAGGCGCCACCGTTCTGCCATGGCGGATTGACCTGGATGGGTCGCACGACGAGCGACAGGACGCCATCGACGGTGGTGGCACCGGTGTTGCGAAGCCGGTGACGAAGCATCACGACGGGCTGCGATCCGTCTTGCGTGGCGAACGCCTCGCTGGTCACCGCGAGTCCGGACTGGGCCGTCCAGCCAACGGAGGGCATCGGTTTCCATCCATCGCGCAGCGCATGCGTGCGCTCCGAGGTGTCGGAAACGCTCGTGCGCCCGGACGCATCGCGCCAGATGGCCTGCACCTGCGGGCCGCCCTTGTATGGTTCGATGTTGCCGTACTCGTCGAAGATGGATTTCTGCAGGCCAGCCGGGACGCCGACGGCCGTCCAGTACACCTGCTGCATGTGCAGGGAGGAGGGGAACAGCGCGGCGTTGGCGCGGGAGGCGAGCACCTGATAACGCTTCATCGGCGTCATCACCCGCAGCGGGCCAAGCAGTCGCAGCCGCCTCACGGTAGGCGGCGCCCCGTCTTTCGGGCCGACTACCAGGCGAAGTGCGTCGACGTCGTGCGGTTCGCGTGCTGCGAGGTACGAACTGTCGCCCAGGCTGCCGGGATCGCTGTCGAAGGTTGTCCAGCGTGCGTGCGTGTCGCGTCCCTCAAGCCGGGCGCCATCGCGCGGGCCGGCCCACTCGATCTCGAGGCCAGCGATGTTCACCGGCCGGGGCAGGGCGATATCCAGTTGCCGCGTACCGCTCGGGCCCTTGCCGACAATACGGCGGGCATTGCCATCCGCCCACAGCGCGGCGCCGTCGCCCGCACCGTCCAGCCCGGCGATGCGCGCCGAGTCACTGGCAGCGAAGGGTTCGAATTCAAAGACCGACACGCCCCAGTCGGCCGTCCGCGCCGGCGCGGCCAGTCGCACGTAGCGGGCCTCGGCGGCGGGAAACACGAGGTACTCGGTGCCGCCCGGAGAGTCGGTCACGCTGTACACCGTGTGGAAGGTCCGGCCATCGGTGGACGCCTGGATCGAGTACGAGGCGGCAAAGCCGCTGTCCCAATGAATGCGTACGCCGCCGATCCGGGCGACCTTGCCCAGATCCACCTGGAACCACTGCCCCGGGCTGAACGAACCGCCCCAACGCGTCGTCTCATCGGTGTCGATCGCGTGGGCCGGCGCCAGTGCCGGTACCTGCTGCGAGGAGCTGCTGGCCCGCCATTCACTGCGGGGTGGCAGCGTATCGGCGGCGAACGTGGGGGTGGCCACCAGCCCGAGGAGGGCGAGGGTCAGGCGCGTGACGCGCAGGCTGCGGTAAGGGGACATGCGGGATCTACCTCCGGGGAGGTCACCAAGCCTAGGCACGTAACGCCATGTAACCAAGTCTTCGGCGCTAGAATCGGTAGCCTCGCGACCCTACGAATGCCCCGATATGCGTAATCCATTGCAGGAACAGTTGCTCAAGGCCGGTCTGGTCAAGAAGGACAAGATCGCCAAGGTCGTGCGCGAACAGGCCAAGCAGCGCCAGGGCAAGGCGCCCGTCGTTGCCGACGAGGCCCAGGTCGATGCGCGCAAGTTGCAGGCCGAGCGTGCAGAGCGCGATCGCGCCATCGCCGCCGAACGCAATGCCGACGCACGTAAGAAGGAAATCCGGGCGCAGGTCCGGCAGATCGTCGAAACCACCCGGGTGAAGCGCGACGGTGAGATCGCCTATCGCTTCACCGACGGCGAGAAGATCACCAGCCTGCTGGTGAGCGAACCGCTTCGTGCCCAACTCGCCGCCGGCGTACTGGCCATCGCGAAGCTCGACGACCGTTACGAGCTCGTGCCGCGCGCTGCGGCGGACAAGATTCACATGCGCGTGTCCGACGTGGTCGTCTCCGACCACGGCCGCAAGGACAGTGCGCCCCTTCCAGCCGATGACGATGACGACTACTACAAGCAGTTCGTCGTTCCGGACGACCTGATCTGGTAAGGAGCGGTTGCCGATGAGCGTTCTGGTCACCGGCAGCGCCGGACACCTGGGCGAGGCGATCGTCCGCCGTCTTCGCGCCGAGGGGCGCGAGGTCCGCGGGATCGACATCAAGGCCTCGGCATTCACCGATCAGGTGGGTTCGATCACCGACGAGGCCTTCGTGCGCGACGCCATGTCGGGTGCCACGTCGGTCATCCATAGCGCCACCTTGCACAAGCCACACGTTGCCACCCACTCCAAGCGCGAGTTCGTGGATACCAACGTGGCCGGCACGGTCGCCTTGCTCGAAGCCGCCGTGGCGCACGGTGTGAAGGCCTTCGTCTTCACCAGCACGACGAGCGCCTTCGGCGCGGCGCTGTCGCCGCGGCCGGATGAGCCGGCGGCCTGGATCGACGAAGACGTGATGCCGATCCCGAAGAACATCTACGGGGCGACCAAGATCGCCGCCGAGGGCATGGGCGAACTGGTCGCGCGGAAGGATGGCCTTCCCGTCATCGTGCTGCGAACGTCGCGCTTCTTCCCTGAAGATGACGACAATGCCGGCGTTCGTGCCGAGTTCGACACGTCGAACATGCAGGCGAACGAGCTGCTCTACCGCCGCGCGGACATCGACGACATCGTCGAAGCGCATCTGCTCGCGGTGACCCGGGCGCCGGACATCCGTTTTGGCCGGTACATCGTCTCGGCCACGCCTCCGTTCACGCGGAACGACGTCGCCGCCTTGCGGACCGATGCTGCCGCCGTGGTGCGCAGGCTGTTCCCGGATGTCGATGCGCTCTACGGCGCACGGGGCTGGAAGCTGCTGCCGAGCCTGGACCGTGTGTACGACAGCGGTCGGGCGTCACGGGCGCTGGGCTGGACACCCCGTCGCGACTTCGCCTTCGTGCTCGACTGCCTGCGTCGCGGGGAGGATTTCCGCAGCGAGATGGCCCGGGCGATCGGGGTGAAGGGGTATCACGATGCGGTGTTTGATGAGGGGCCTTATCCGGTGGTGGGTTGAGGGGCTCCATCGCCGATAAATCGGCTCCCACAAAAGGCATCGCCGCTGAAGTGGCTCCCACAGGGCTGCGGTGCCCTGTGTGGGAGCCGCTTCAGCGGCGATGCTCTCGCGCCGATCAGACGGCCGGCTTGGACCGGTCCGTCTCCAGCGCCTTGTTGATACGCAGGGCCAGCAGGGTGCAGGCCGCGCCCGAGAGCAGGTAAACGCTCACCGCGCCCAGACCGAAGCGGGTCGACAGGCCCAGGGCCACCAGCGGGGCGAAGGCCGCGCCGAACAGCCAGGCGAAGTCGGAGGTCAGGGCGGCACCGGTGTAGCGGTAGCGCTTGGCGAAATTCGCCGTGACCGTACCCGCCGCCTGGCCGTAAGACAGGCCGAGCAGGGCGAAGCCGATCAGCAGGAAGGCGTCCTGTGCCACCTTGGCGCCACCGAGCAGCCAGGGCGAGGCGATGGCGAACAGGGCAATCAGCACGGCCATGCTGCCCAGGGTGTTGCGGCGACCGAACTTGTCGGCGATGACGCCCGACGCCATGGTGCCCAGAATCGCCAGGAAGGCGCCGATCAGCTGCACTACCAGGACATCGTTGATGTCCTGCGAGCGGTTCAGGGCGATCCATGACAGCGGGAAGATCGTGACCAGGTGGAACAGGGCATAGCTGGCCAGGGCCGCAAAGGCGCCGATAAACAGGTTGTAACCCTGGGCCGTCACCATTTCGATGATGCCGATGGGCTCGAGCTCGCGCTCTTCCAGCAGCTGGGTGTATTCCTCGGTCACGACCAGGCGCAGGCGGGCGAAAAGGGCCACCACGTTGATGGCGAAGGCGACGAAGAAGGGATAGCGCCAGCCCCAGCTGAAGAAATCTTCCGTCGACAGCTGGGTATGCAGGAACAGGAACAGGGAGGCGGCGATCAGGAAGCCGATCGGCGCGCCCAGCTGGCCGAGCATGGCGTACCAGCCCCGGCGGTCCTTCGGGGCGTTCAGCGAAAGCAGGGACGGCAGGCCGTCCCAGGAGCCGCCGAGCGCAATGCCCTGCAAGAAGCGCAGCACCGAGAGAATCACAATGACCGCGTAGCCGTGCGACGTGTTCGCCGGCAGGAACGCAATACAGACCGTGGACGTGCCCAGCAGGAACAGGGCCGCGGTCAGCTTGGTGCTCCGGCTCCAGTTGCGCTGGATGGCCATGAACAGCGTGGTGCCGAGCGGGCGGGCGATGAACGCGAGCGAGAAGATGGCGAAGGCGGCGAGGATGCCGTCCAGCTGGCTCAAAAACGGAAAGAACACCGACGGAAAGACGAGGACGGACGCGATGCCGTACGTGAAGAAGTCGAAGTATTCCGAGGCACGGCCAATGACGACGCCCACCGCGATTTCGCCGGGGGCGACGGGGGCGTGGCTGGTTTCGTGCTGGCGGCGGACATCCTGTTCGGCGCCTTCCGCGGCATTGTGATGGGCGTGTGAAATGCTCGACATCGTATTCGGCCGGTCTTGGAGATGGATGACAGGATAGCCAAAAATCGCAGCACTCGGCTTGTAAGGCCATGGGACAATGTGTCCTATGGCCTTAAAAGCCGGATAGGCGTACTTTTTCGTGTCCCCACGGTTGCCTCCATCATGCGAATGTCCATGAAGATGTTGCGCGGATTGCTTATCCCCGCCCTGATCCTGCTCTTGTCGGGCTGCGATGCCGTGCTGTTCTCGCCCTCCGGCGACATTGCCCGCCAGCAGCGTGATCTCATCATTATTTCCGTGGTGCTGATGTTGATCATCATCATCCCGGTGATCGCGATGACCTTCCTGTTCGCCTGGAAGTACCGGGAAAAGAACAAGAACCACGACGACTACGCCCCGGACTGGAACCACTCCACCGTCCTGGAGCTGCTGATCTGGTCGGCCCCGCTGCTGATCATCATCGCGTTGGGCGCCATCACCTGGACCAGCACCCACAAGCTGGATCCGTATCGCCCGCTGGACCAGATCGGCGCCTCCCGCCCGGTCGCCGAGGGCGTCAAGCCCCTCGTGGTCGAAGTCGTGGCGCTGGACTGGAAGTGGCTGTTCCTCTATCCGGAGCAGGGCATCGCCACGGTCAATGAAATGGCCGCGCCGGTCGACCGCCCGATCGAGTTCCACATCACCGCCTCCAACGTCATGAACGCGTTCTTCGTTCCCGCCATGGCGGGCATGATCTATGCCATGCCGGGCATGGAGACCAAGCTCCACGCGGTGATGAACAAGACCGGTGACTTCGAAGGAATTTCCGCCAACTACAGCGGCGCCGGATTCTCGGACATGCGTTTCCGCCTCCATAGCCTGTCCGATGGTGACTTCGACGCCTGGGTGGCCAAGGCCCGCGCCGATGGCAACACCCTGAGCCGTGAGGACTACCTCAAGCTCGAGCAGCCCAGCGAGCGCGAACCGGTGCACTACTACAAGACCGTGGCGCCTGGCCTGTACAACGCCATTCTCAACCGGTGCGTCGAATCGAACCGCATGTGCCAGAGCGACATGATGGCGATCGACCAGCAGGGCGGTCAGGGCGTGGTGGGCACCTACAACGTCACTTCGCTCGATGCCGCCACCCGCTCGCGCCTGGGTGTCGCCGACGACGGCAAGCGCTACGTGGGTGCGCTTTGCGCTGCCCGCGGCGCCACCGGCGCAGCGATGACACCTGCCGGACGTCCGCTCTGAGCGGCCGCCTTTTCCGATTCAAGCCTCGCCGAGTCCGGTAATGAACACACCCGATCTAGTCAAACTGATCTTTGGACGCCTCACTATCGAGGCGATTCCCTACCACGAGCCGATCCTGATCGGCACGTTCGCGGCTGTCGCCCTCGGCGGCATCGCGCTGCTGGCCGTGCTGACCAAGTACAAACTCTGGGGTTACCTCTGGAGCGAGTGGTTCACCAGCATCGATCACAAGAAGATCGGCATCATGTACATGGTGCTCGGTATCGTGATGCTGCTGCGTGGTTTCTCCGACGCCATCATGATGCGTGCCCAGCAGGCCATGGCCTTCAACGGCAACCCCGGCTTCCTGCCACCGCATCACTACGACCAGGTCTTCACCGCCCACGGCGTGATCATGATCTTCTTCGTGGCGATGCCTTTCGTCACCGGCCTGATGAACTTCGTCGTGCCATTGCAGATCGGCGCGCGCGACGTGGCGTTCCCGTTCCTCAACAACTTCAGCTTCTGGATGACCGTCGCTGGCGGCATGCTGGTGATGGCCTCGCTGTTCGTCGGTGAGTTCGCCCGTACGGGCTGGCTGGCGTATCCGCCGCTTTCCGGGTTGGCGGCCAGTCCCGATGTCGGGGTCGACTACTACATATGGTCACTACAGGTGGCCGGCGTGGGAACGACCCTCTCCGGCATCAACCTGCTCGCCACCATCATCAAGATGCGTGCGCCCGGCATGACCATGATGAAGATGCCCGTCTTCACCTGGACCTCGCTGTGCACCAACGTGCTGATCGTCGCCGCCTTCCCGGTGCTGACGGCCGTGCTGGTACTGCTCTCGCTCGATCGCTACATCGGTACCAACTTCTTCACGAACGACTTCGGCGGCAACGCCATGATGTACGTGAACCTGATCTGGATCTGGGGCCATCCCGAGGTCTACATCCTCGTGCTGCCGCTGTTCGGCGTGTTCTCCGAAGTCGTCGCCACCTTCAGCCGCAAGCGCCTGTTCGGTTACGCGTCCATGGTCTACGCGACCGTCGTGATCACGGTGCTCTCGTACCTGGTCTGGCTGCATCACTTCTTCACCATGGGTTCCGGCGCGAGCGTCAACTCGTTCTTCGGCATCACCACGATGATCATCTCGATCCCCACGGGCGCGAAGATCTTCAACTGGCTGTTCACGATGTACCGTGGCCGCATCCAGTTCGAAGTGCCGATGCTATGGACGATGGGCTTCATGGTCACCTTCGTGATCGGCGGCATGACCGGCGTCATGCTGGCCGTGCCCCCGGCCGACTTCCTGCTGCACAACAGCCTGTTCCTGATCGCGCATTTCCATAACGTCATCATCGGTGGCGTGATCTTCGGCGTCTTCGCCGGCATCAACTACTGGTTCCCGAAGGCCTTCGGCTTCAAGCTGGATTCGTACTGGGGCAAGTGGTCGTTCTGGCTCTGGCTGACCGGCTTCTACTTCGCCTTCATGCCGCTCTACGTGCTGGGCTTCATGGGCGTCACCCGCCGCATGAACCACTTCGAAGACCCGTCGTTGCAGATCTGGTTCATCATCGCCGCGTTCGGTGCGGTGCTCATCGCCGGTGGTATCGCTGCGTTCCTCATCCAGATCTTCGTCAGCATCAAGCGCCGCGAAGCGCTGCGCGACGTGACGGGCGATCCGTGGCACGGCCGCACGCTCGAGTGGTCGACTTCGTCGCCGCCGCCGTCGTACAACTTCGCCTTCACCCCGGTTATCCATGAAGCGGATGCCTGGTGGCAGATGAAGGAGCGCAACGCCGCGCGCCGCACGGAAGGCTACCTGCCGATCCATATGCCGAAGAACACCGCGGCTGGCGTGTACATCGCCGGGTTCGCCTTCGTCATCGGCTTCGCGATGATCTGGCACATGTTCATCATTGCCGGTCTCGCCTTCCTCGGCCTGCTGGTGACCGCGATCGGCCACACCTTCAACTACAAGCGCGACTACTACATCCCCGCCGACGTCGTGGCCCGGACCGAATCCGCCCGCACGGAAGAGCTTGCCGCCCATGTCTGATATCCAAGCCACCTCTACCGCCGCTGTCGCGGACCAGCAGGACCTTCAGTTCTGGATGAAGGAAGACCACCACCCGGAAAACGGCACGTTGCTCGGGTTCTGGATCTACCTGATGAGCGATTGCCTCATCTTCGCCTGCCTGTTCGCCACCTATGGCGTCCTCGGCCGCAGCTACGCGGGCGGCCCTTCGGGCGCCGACCTGTTCGAGCTGCCGCTGGTGGCCATCAACACCACGATGCTGCTGCTGTCTTCCATCACCTACGGCTTCGCCGTGCTGGAGATGCAGAAGAACCGCCGCGGCACGATGATGGCCTGGCTGATCATCACCGGCCTGTTCGGCGCCACCTTCCTCGGCATCGAGCTGTACGAGTTCGCGAACCTCATCCATGAGGGCGCGGGCCCGCAGCGCAGCGCCTTCCTGTCGTCGTTCTTCACCCTGGTCGGCACCCACGGCCTGCACGTGACCTTCGGCATCATCTGGCTGATCACCTTGCTGGTGCAGGTGGGGCGCTTCGGCCTTACCCCGGCCAACAAGCGTCGCATCATGTGCCTGTCCATGTTCTGGCACTTCCTCGACGTGGTCTGGATCGGCGTGTTCACCTTTGTTTACCTGATGGGGGTGCTGCCGTGAGCGCGCACATCGAATCGCACGACCACCACGACGACCACGGTCATGGTGAAGAAGAAGTCAGCCACAGCACCCTGAAGGGCTACATGATGGGGTTCTTCCTCGCCGTGGTGCTGACGGCGATCCCGTTCTGGCTCGTCATGGGCAAGGTCATCCCGAACCCACAGACGCTGGCGATCGTGATCCTCACCTTCGCGGCGATCCAGATCGTCGTGCACATGATCTACTTCCTGCACATGGATACGAAGTCGCAGGGCGGCTGGAACATGCTGGCGCTGATGTTCACGCTGATCCTGGTGGTGATCACGCTCACCGGTTCGATCTGGGTCATGTTCCATCTCAATTCGAACATGATGCCGGGCATGTCCCACGACATGACCGAGCAGCAGGTCAAGAACCTGCCTTGAGCGTGAAGGTGCCAAACGAGACAAGGACGCCGCGCTCACCGCGCGGCGTCTTCGTTCTGGGCCTGCTCGCCGTGTTGGGCGCGGTGGTCTTTGCGGGTTTCGTTGCGCTCGGTACATGGCAGGTCCAC
This sequence comes from Luteibacter rhizovicinus DSM 16549, assembly GCF_001887595.1. Lineage (NCBI taxonomy): Bacteria > Pseudomonadati > Pseudomonadota > Gammaproteobacteria > Lysobacterales > Rhodanobacteraceae > Luteibacter > Luteibacter rhizovicinus. The sequence continues at coordinate 1,376,223 of NZ_CP017480.1, read as the reverse complement.
CGGCGCGCGTGGAAGCACGACCTGATCGCTCGCGTGGACGCTCGCGTGCATGCCGCGCCCGTGGACGCACCCGGTCGTGGCCAGTGGCCGCAGGTGAGTGCAGCGAACGACGAATACCGCCGCGTGAAACTGAGCGGTAGCTTCCTGCAGGACAAGAGCGTCCGCGTTCGCGCGAGCACCGAGCTCGGCATGGGCTCCTGGTTGCTGACGCCGTTGCGTCTGGCCTCGGGCGATGTCGTGATCGTGAATCGCGGCTTCGTGTCGCCGACGTGGTGTGCCGGCAAGGCCGACTGCACGCCGGGCCCGTCGGGGCCGGCGGCGGTGTCGGGGCTGTTGCGGATCAGCGAGCCGAAGGGCGCCTTCCTGCAGAAGAACGACCCGGCCGGGGACCGCTGGTTCTCCCGCGATGTGGCCGCGATCGCGGCGGCGAAGGGTCTGGGCGACGTGGCTCCCTACTTCGTCGACGCCGATGCGGCCTCGTCGCCCGGACGTGGTGAGGGTAACGACGGTCCGGTGGGTGGGCTGACGGTCATCGCGTTTCCGGACAACCACCTGAGCTACGCCCTCACCTGGTATGCGCTGGCCTTGCTGACCCTGGTCGGTGCCTGGGTGGTCTGGAAGACGTCCCGGGTGGCGGGCGCGCCACGGTAGGAGCCGATTTATCGGCGATGCCTAACCGCGTCGCGAGCACCCATCGCCGATAAATCGGCTCCTACCTTGGAGCCGCCTCCCACATGTGGAGCGGCCGATTTCAATTTCCCGGGCGTCGAACGTCTTTAGGGTATGCATCCGCACTACCCCGATCCCATCACGGTCCCCGACGCCAAGCTTGGCTGGGCACCCGTCCGGCCGGCACGAGGTTCGCTGGCGCTTCTTCTCGATCATGCCCGCCGGCGTGCGACGTTGCGACGGCAGGGGGCGGTGCGGGAACGAAGGCTGCCTTACCTGCTACGCAGCCTGGTCGCCTTCCGTCGCCAGGCCACTTGGCTTGGCCTGGTGGGCGCGTCGCGAGCCATGCGCGATGCGGCTGAGATGAATCCCCGGGTCTACGAGCGCTGGCAGACCCATTACCTCTCCCGCAAGTTCGACCTGCCCATGCGCGCGCGGGTCGTCGAGTCGCACTATCGCTTCATCGCCCGCGAGTTTCCCGAACGCCTGCGCAATCGCCTGCTCCGGGGTCACGACGTCCGTCTCGCCACGCTTCCCCTCGGTGGTGGCGAGATAGCGTATCTCCATGCACGTGCGCCGGAGAGCGAAGCCACCGGCGAGATGGGACTGTACCTGCTCAATGCCGACAAGGAAGTGATCTCGTCCTGCGCCATCACGTTCGGCGGCGTGGAGGGCGTCATCGTCGGTGCGATGCGCGGGTCGTGGGCGTACCTGGGTCGTGGTGCCATCGCGCGCTTCACGCGTGCCACGGCCGGGCTGCGCCCGCGTGACCTGCTGCTGGCCGTGGTGCGGGCGCTGGCGACCTATTACGGGATCGACCGGGTGCGCGGTGTATCGCGCAGCGCGCATCCGCTCGACCGTCGGGCCGGCGTCACCACGGCGTCGTACGACCGGTTCTGGCGGCGCCACGGTGGCACGCCAGGAGAGGGCGGCTGCTACGAGATTCCCTGCCTGGGCTTATCCAGTGGACGTGCGGAGCGCGATGCCTTCCGCCGCGAGGCCTGCGAAGTGACGTTGAAGTCGTTCGCGCGCGCGGCCGCCTAGAAGTCGTAGGTGCCGGTGAGCAGGACCACGCGACCTTGCCGTATGGGGACGAAGGTCTCGTCGAAGTTCACGGCGTACAGCGTGCGCGAGAAGAGATTCTTCACGCCCAGGGTGACGCGCCAGTTCTCGCCGTAACGCGATACGTTGGTCTCGACACTCGCCTGCCCGGGGATGCCGAAATACTGCCCATCGTTCGTCGTGCGGCCCTCGCTGCGGCTGCGCGCGACGATGCCGGCGGCGACGCCCCAGGGTTTCATCGAACCATCGCCGAAGCGATAGCTGGCCCACGTCGCCGCCTGGTGTTTCGGTGCGCCGGTGGGGCGGGTGTCGTCGTGATTGCGAATGCGTGACTCGGTCAGGCTGGCGAGCAGATCTAAACCGGGCGCGATGCGCCCGGTAAACTCGAGCTCGAGGCCGCGATTGGTCTGTCCGGGGCCCGGCGTGGCGAAGAAGGGCGGCTCCGGCGACACCAGGTCCACGCTGTGATCGACGCGGATGCGATAGGCCGCGACGGTCAGGCGTGCCCGCTGATCGAAGAGATCGACCTTCGTGCCCACTTCCAGCTGGCGTGATGTCGCGACTGGCAAGGGCTGGCCATCCTTGCCGAGCGCCGGATCCGGCTGGAAGCCGGTGGACGTGTCCGCATAGAGCGATACGTCGTGCGTCAGCTTGTAGACCACGCCGAGCTTGGGCACCCACCGCTCCTTGCGGACCTTTCGCGGTGAGCCGTCGGACCACCGGGTATCGAGTTCGTAGCGGGTGCGGCGCAGGGCAGCGAGAATGTTCCAGCGATCGCCCAGGGAGATCTGGTCCTGGAAGTAGACGCCTGAATTCGTCTGCCAGGAACCACCCAGGGTTTGCACGGTGGTATTCACCGGCGTGACCAGGGCGTTGTATTTCGCCGACACGGTGCTTCCGGTGCGCAGGTCGTAAGCCAGCGGCCGGGTGACGATCACGGCACTGCGGTCGGCCTCGTCGACCGACGTTCCCTCGGTGATGCTGCCACCACCGCTGTCGCCGGCGTGGGTACGGGCGAGGTCCACGCCGATCAGCACGGTGTGGGTGACGTCACCCGTGCGGAAGGTTCGTGTGAGGTCGTTCTGCCAGGTCCAGTACGTGCCGGAGTAGCGAAAAGTCCTCGCCACGGCCGACGCCCCGCTCCCGAAGGCGGTGAACGGCGTCGAGGAAAGATACGACCAGCTGCTGCCGTTGCTGTGCTGGCGTACATACTGCCCGCGGCTGTGCCATGCCCAGTCGTCGGCGAAATCGTGATCGACTTCGAACACGCCGCGCACCGTCCGGTAGGTGGAGATATCGCCCGGGCTGCCGGGCACCGAGCGCGTCGGCGACGCCGCAGACAGCGATGGACCGAGCAGCACCGTGTGTTCCGGGCCGGGCACGCGGTTGTCGACGAATTCCACGCCACCCATCACACGCGTGCGGTCGCCCTGCCAGGCCAGCGAGGGGGCGACATAGGCGCCGCGCCCGCCGCCGTCACCTTGCGGCGTTTTTTCACCACGCTGGCCCGAGGCGACGACGCGGTAGGTGAGCGATCCGTCTTTCGAGGCGCTGCCAGCCAGGTCGACACCGAGCCGTGCACCGTCGTACTTGCCGACCGAGTAGTCGATCGTGCGTACGGTCTCGGCCTGTGGCCGCTTCATCACGACGTTGATCGAACCGCCGAAATTATTGTTCTGCGACGCGTCACCGAGGATCGCCTCGGGGCCACGGAGGACTTCCACCCGCTCGATGCCGATCAAAGGGGGGAGGTCTTCCGTGCGAGCGATACCGTTGGGCATGCCGTCGGTCATGCCGTGCCCGGCATCGAAGCCACGAATCAGGAAGATCGGCGAGCCGCCGTAGCCGTCCACGTACTGCACGCCGGCGACGTAACGCGCCACGTCGCCGATATCCAGGGCCTGCTGTGCTTCGATCACATCGCGGGTGACGACGGTGACTGATTGCGGAACGTCAGCCAGGCGCGCTTCCGTGCGCGTCACCGTGCGCGTGGTATCGGCCTTGAAGCCGTTGTCCTGGACCAGGCCCTGGACGTCCACGGTGGCGAGCGGCACGACGCTGCCCGGATCGAAGGCGACGGAGGGATCGAGCGGCAGCGGCGTCGCGTTACCGGTCTTCTGCCGTTGGCGCACGACCACGGTGCGCGCGTCGTACGCCTCGCTCTCGAGGTCGGTACCGGCGAGCAGTTCATCCAGTGCCGCGTTCGGCGTGAGCACGCCACTGGCGCCGGACGACCGCCAGTTGGCGATCGTTCCCGAGGCCGTCAGTACCTGGACGTTGCTCTGCTTGCCCCAGGCCAGCAGCGCGGTCGCCAGGGGCTGCGGAGCAATGTCGAACGGGATGACGACGTTCGCGGAACCCTCGGCCGGAGCGTCCGCGGCGCAGGCGACATGGACCGCCCACGCAAGCGCGAGAGCGCCGGTGAGTGCGCGCCGGCGCCCGCGAAGCGAGTACTGCAAGATCTGCCGTCCCAAAGGATGAGTTTCAGCGCGGCTTCTGACTCCGCGTCATCGATGTCTGGCGAGCCAGCTCCAACCGGTCGGCGTAGCTGTCTACCCGGACCGGGAACACCCGCGGCAACGCGGACACCCAACTGTCGATGGTATCGACCTCGACGGTGCCGGTAAACGTCAGCCGGCCCAGGTCGGCGTCGGCTAGCCGGATCGGCCGCGCGCTGTAGCGATTCACGTTCTCGACGACCGAGGCCAGCGGCTCGTTGACGAACTCCAGTCGATGGCTGCGCCACGCCGTCGCCGAGGCCGGCGTCACGTCGAGGATGCGCATGGCCTGGGTCTCGGGATCGAACGAAACTTCACGGCCGGCACCGAGTTCCACGGTGGCGGCATCGCCGTCGGTGGCGGACGGCGACACGCGCACCCGGCCTTCCGTGACCGCCACGGTGACACGGTTGCCCGTCCGGCGGACGTTGAACGCGGTACCCAGGTCGCGGATGCGCAGGGGGCCGGCCGTCACGACGAAGGGCCGTTCAGCGTGCGCGACGCGGAAAAAGGCTTCCCCGGCTTCGAGATCGACGGCCCGTTCGTCGCGACCGTACCTCGCGGTGATCAGGGTCGCGCCGCCCAGTTCGATGCTCGAACCATCGGGCAGGGCGACGTCGCGGTGCCCCGCCCGCTCGCTGGCGTACTGTCGCGGGGATTCCGGGCCTGAGTGGCGCATGGCCAGGAACAGGCCCGCGCCGAGCATGACCAGGGCCACGCCAGCGGCCAGGCCGAGCGCGAGCCGCGGTGGTGACCGGCGCACGGCCAGCGGCGCGTAGCGCGCCACGAAGGCCTCACGCGTGGCGCCATCCATGGCTGCCGCGCTCTCCGCCAGGGCGCAGGCCCGATCGAAAGCCACCGCATGGCGCGGATCGGCTTCGAGCCATTCGCTCCACTGCAGCATGGCCTGTTCGGGCAGGGCGGGGTCACGCAGGCGCGACCACCAGTCCGCAGCGGTGTTGTCGATATGGCGATGACCGATGGATGCGGTGCTCATTGGGGATTCTCCGCGCGATCGCGGCGTTCGCGGCAGTGTGCAAGGGCGTTGGCCACGTGGTATCGGACCATGCGCTCACTCAGTTTCATGTCCCGGGCGATCGTGGCGAAGTCGCGTCCGTCGACCACATGCATGACGAAGGCCCGGCTGGTCTTGGGTGGCAGTTCGTCGAGGGACTGGCGGAGGCCCTGCCATTGCTCGACCGCCGACGCGTGCTGTTCGGGAATCGGGGTGACGTGCCAGTCGTCGCTGTCCGGATCCGCCGGTGCCAGGGCGCGCACGTTACGCATGCGCAGGCGGTCCACGGCGAGGTTGGAGGCGGCACGGAACAGGAAGGCGCGGGGCGAGTCGATCCGGGTCGCCTCGTCCAGCGAGAGCAGCTTGAGATAAACCTCTTGTGCTACCTCCTGGGCATCGGCGAGCGAATTCAGGCGTGCACGAAGGAACGCCACAAGTGCCGCATTGTGTTCACGGAAGAGGGCAACCACCTGCGCGGCACGTTTACCGCCCGCTGGCGCGCCCGCCGCCTCGGAGGGATCCATGGTGTGTGTGACCGCGTTCATGGGGCTGGAAAGGATTCACTATAGGTTCGCACGGTGGGAAATCGACGCCCGTACGGGCAGAACGAGCGCCGATTTCCGCACCGGCGAACACCCTAGACGTCCCAGCAGCGGAAAATTGAAATGGGAATGACCGGCAGGCCCCCCCGCCCCGTGTAAGGGAGTTGTCAGCCGCGGCGGCTAGGATGGCTTCCGACCTGGCTTTCCCCGCGATTCGATGATCTCCCCCGACGAACGAAACCTTCGCCGCGCGTTCGGCTGGTTCATGCTCTTCGCCCTCGTGGTGCTCGCGGCCGGTATCGGCATGCGAGACCCCTGGCCGCCGGATGAACCGCGTTTCGCACTGGTCGCCCGGCAGATGCTCGAATCCGGCCAGTGGCTGTTTCCCCACCGCGGCATGGAACTCTACGCCGACAAGCCGCCCCTGCTCATGTGGACCGAGGCGGTCTGGATGTGGCTCACGGGTGGCTGGCGCGGCGCCTTCCTGCTGACGTCCCTGTTCTCCGGGCTGGGCACGCTGGCCCTGGTCGCCCATCTCGGCCGGCGGCTGTGGCACCCGCGGGTCGGTCTCTACGCCGCGGCGATCGTGCTGACGACGATGGCCTTCGTCGACATGGTCAAGCACGGCCAGATCGATCCCCTTTCGTTGTTCTGGATCACCCTGGCCAATACCGGCCTGCTGCTGCATTGCCTGCGCGGTCCCGACTGGAAGATGTACTGGCTCGGCTGCTTCGCTGCCGGCCTGGGCGTGATCACCAAGGGGGTCGGCGTCATCGCCTTGCTCATGCTGATCCCTTATGCCGTGATGCGCGTTCGCCAGTGGCCCGGCCTCACCCGGACCCAGGGCGACGGCTGGCGCTGGGCCGGTGGCGCCCTGGCCTTCCTGCTGGCGATCGCCCTCTGGCTGGCGCCGATGCTGATCACCGCCTACGGGTTGCGTACGCCCGAGTACCTGGCCTACGTGCAGGACATCCTGTTTCACCAGACCGCCGACCGCTATGCCAATTCATGGATGCACGAGGAAGACCCGTGGTTTTTCCTGCTGGTGATCCTGCGCCTGTGGCTGCCCACCTGGCTGCTGATTCCGTTTCTCGTCCCGCGCTGGCGCGAGGCGCTTCGCCTGCGCGAACCCCGTGTATGGATGCCGCTGGTGTGGTTCGTGCTGATCCTGGTGTTCTTTTCCCTCCCCAGCGGCAAGCGCGCGATCTATATCGTGCCGGGTTTGCCCATGCTGGCGCTGGCCATGGCGCCCTATATCGGCGACCTGCTGAAAACGCGCTGGATGCCGAGGCTGGCCTTCGCGATCACGCTGGTCACCGGCGCGGTCTTCGTCGGCGTAGGCGCATGGGCCTGGATGGGCGCGCCGGCCGCGGCACGCCGCATCGCTGCTGGCTACGAATTGCCCGATAACGGCCGGGCGCTGTGGTTGTGCGTCATCGCGGCCGGGATCGCCTTCATGGTGGCGGCCGCAGTGTGCCGTCCGCGACGCGGCGCCCTTGCGCTCATGCTCGGCGTTGGCCTCGCATGGATCGTCTGGCCGGTCGCGACCTACCCATTGCTCAATGCCAACCAGTCCGCCGCCCAGCTGATGAGCGAGGCCGACGCGCGCATCGGCCCCGAGGGCCAGCTCGCGCTGGTCTCATGGCGCGAGGAAGTGCTCTACCAGGCGCGCCGCCCGGTGGTCGAATTCGGCTTCGTCCGCGACGCCGCATTGCAGATGGCCGATGCCCGCGCCTGGCAGCGTGCCGACCCTGCCCACCGCTGGATCCTGCTCAACGAGGACGCACTGGACAGCTGCGTGATTCGCGAGAAGGTCGTCGACGTGGGGATCGCCAATCGCGTGCGCTCGGCGCTGTTGCCGGGGGACGGGAGTCGGGTGGGGTGTGTGCCGGAGGCGTTATCTGCTGCCCCTGTTGCCGAGTAAGGGCATCGCCGATGAATCGGCTCCTACCAAGAGCGACGGCCCGCTCTACCGCAGGAGCCGATTCATCGGCGATCGCTCTACCGCTTCGGCGCCTCGGCCATCGTCCGCTTGAGCATCCGCTCGTATTTCTTCTTCGTGCGCGACGCGTTATGCGCGCGATTCATCGAGCAGTGCGGCACGATGTTCTTCTCGCCAAAGCCGTCGATCATCACCAGCCGGGGACCGCCGCGCGAGTCCTCGCCGTACACCACATTCCATGCATGCAGGTCCGCGGCGATCACGTTGTGGCTTAGAAGACGTGCGTAGAATTCCTCGAGTTCGAGGCGGGTTTTCTCGCTGAAACCCTCGGCCTGGACCCAGGCATGCAGGGTCGGCGCGAGCTGACCATCGGGCCGGCGCACTTTCTCGACGATCTGGCCCATGCCGATATCGGTCATCTCCAGACCGACGATGCGAGCAAGTGGCGAGGTGGCGTAAGCGCCGACGTAGATGCTCGTGACGTATTCCTTGAACTCGCGCACGAAGTCCTTGTACGGCCCACTTCGCGCGATGCGGCGGTACCATGGCGCCTGGTTCCAGCGTTCCTCGATCGACGCGCTGGTGATCACCTTGATCAGCAGGTCGGGGTCATCCGGGTGCTGGTACACCTCGCGGATGTGGCCGTTGGCGATCGGCTTGGCGTCGGCCAGTCTGAACATCGTCGATCCTCGTGCGGCGCCTGAAAGGCTGCCGTAAGTCGTTCCAGGGGCGCACAGTGTAAAGTCTTCGGGTCGTTACCGCCCCTTGATACCGGATACTCCAACGTGCGCAAGCTCACCTGGCGTTTCATCGTTGCCGCCCTCGTCTTCCTGACGCTTTCCCGCGTCGGCCTGTCCCTGTGGCAATGGTCGCGTGTTCACGATGGCGGTGGTCTCTGGCCGGTGCTGACCGGGGGCTGGCGTATCGACCTCTCGCTTATCGCGATGATCGCCGCGCTGCCCGCCCTGCTGTCGCCCTGGCTGGGTCACCGCGCGTGGCCTACTCGCATCGCGGCCTGGTGGCTGCGCTTCTGGTGGCTGGCCTTCGTCCTGCTGGAAGTCTCCACGCCGCAGTTCATCGTCGAATACGACACGCGTCCCAATCGCCTGTATTTCGAGTACCTGACCAGTCCGCACGAAGTGGCCTCCATGCTGTGGAACGGCTACAAGCTCTCCGTCGCGGCCGGCCTCGTGGTCTTCGCGTTGATCGGCTGGGTGGGTTTCCGGCTGTTGCCGACGCGCCGGCCGGATCGCGCACCGCTGCGGGGATGGATGCGTCCCGTTGCCAGCGTCGTGCTCTTCGCCGTGCTCTTCCTGGCCGGTCGCGGCACCTTGCAGCATCGCCCGCTCAACGCCTCGCAGGTGGCCTTCACCAACGACGCCATGGTCAACACGCTGCCGCTGAACTCCCTCTACAACGTGCTCAACGCGGCACTCGCGTTGGGTAACGAGCGTTCCGCTTCCGCGGTGTACGGCAAGCTCCCCGATGACGAGATGCAGTCGATCGTGCGCCAGGCGGCCGGTCTGGAAGGGCCGCCGCTGGATGCGACGTATCCGAGCCTGCATCGCCAGCAGGCGACGCGCCAGGGCGGCAAGCCGCTCAACCTCGTCATCATCCTCGAAGAAAGCCTGGGCGCGCAGTTCGTCGGCAGCCTCGGCGGGGATGGCTACACGCCCGAGCTGGACAAGCTTTCCAACGAAGGCTGGTGGCTGACCCGCACCTACGCCACGGGTACGCGCTCGGCGCGTGGCCTGGAAGCGGTCACCACGGGGTTTATGCCGACGCCGGCTGAGGCCGTGCTCAAGCTGCCGCGCAGCCAGCGCGATTTCTTCACGCTCGGCGCCCTGCTCGATACCTTCGGCTACCACACGCGCTTTCTCTACGGCGGTGAGGCGCACTTCGACAACATGCGTTCGTTCTTCTTCGGCAACGGCTTCAACGAAGTGGTCGACAGCGCGAGCTTCAAGACCAAGCCGGCCTTCATCGGTTCCTGGGGCGCGTCCGACGAGGACATGTTCAACGAACTGCACCAGCGCCTGCTCGACGACGGCGACAAGCCGACCCTCACCGTGGCCTTCTCGGTATCGAACCACACACCGTGGGAATACCCGGCGGGCCGGATCAAGCCCGAGGGCGAGCCTGCCAGCAATGCGAACGCGGTGCGCTATGCGGATTGGTCCATCGGCCGGTTCTTCGAGCGTGCCAAGCAGTCGCCGTACTGGAACCACACGGTATTCCTGATCGTCGCCGATCACGATGCGCGCGTGTTCGGCGCCAACCTCGTGCCCGTCACGCACTTCCACATTCCTGCGCTGATCCTCGGCGCCGGCGTGCCGGTGAAGAAGGACGATCACATCGTCAGCCAGATCGATCTCGCGCCGACCCTGCTGTCGCTCATCGGCATCAGCAGCGAGCACCCGATGCTCGGCGCCGACCTGACCCAGCGCTACCCGGACCGCGCGATCATGCAGTACGGCGACAACTACGGTTATCTCAAGAATGATCGCCTCATCGTGCTTCGACCGAACCAGCCGGCCACGCAGTACCACTACCTGATCGACGGCGAGAAGCTCGACCTTCAGCCGGTCGACCCCACGCTGGAGAAGGAGGCGCTGGCGCATGCGCTGTGGCCGAGCTGGGCGTACAGCAATCAGCGCTATCGCTTACCGCCGGGTGCGACCGCCAGGAAGCCCTGAGGCTTTCCCTGCACGGTCAGCGTGATCGCGACACCACGCGTTGCACGGCGTCGGCCAAGGTGGCCTGGGAGTACGGCTTGGCCAAGCGCGGTATCTCGATCTGGGGGCCGGCGGGAAGGTCGGCGTACCCGGTCGCCATGATCATCGGCAGGTCCGGCCAGCGCTCGCGTATGCGCTCGGCGAGCTGGGTACCGGTCATCTGCGGCATCGCGTGATCGGTGATGACGAGATCCACGCATGTTGCTTCGAGCACCTGCAGCGCTTCGTAGCCCGATCGTGCGGGGATGACCTGGTAACCGAGCGCTTCCAGCATGTCGACCGTGGTGGTGCGAACGAGGTCGTCGTCGTCCACCATGAGGATGCTGAGGGTCGATTCGGGTGCACAGCGCGCCATTACCGGTTCGTGTCGCGGTTCGCCTGGGGCGGTGCCCGCATGTTCCGGAGCCGCAGGCAACCAGATCTCGGCCGTCGTGCCTTCGTCCACGCGACTGCGCAGAATCAGCGCGCCACCGAGTTGCTCGGACAGTCCATGCACCATGGACAAGCCGAGGCCCGTCCCTTTGCCGACGCCCTTGGTCGTGAAGAAGGGTTCGATCGCCCGCTTGAGCATGGCGTCGTCCATGCCCGCACCCGAATCGGAGACGGAGAGGCGAACATAGCGACCTGGCGCAAGCGACGCATGGCCGTTCTGCACCCAGGCTTCGTCCGTGGCGATCACGAGCCGACCCGCACCGTCCATCGCATCGCGCGCGTTGACCGCGAGATTGAGCAGCGCGGTCTCCAGTTGGTTGGCGTCCGCCTGGATGGGCGGAACGCGCGCGCCGAAGTACGTCTCCAGGGCGATCGTCGGTCCGAGTGAACGGCGCAGCAGTTCGGTCATGTCCTCGACGAGACGACGCAGATCGATGCGCTCGGTCGTCAGGTCCTGACGCCGCGCGAAGGCGAGCATGCGGCGTGTCAGTGCGCTGCCGCGCTCGGCGCCGGCGATGGCATTGGCCACCAGGCGCGTCAGCCGTGGTTGCTCCGGCATGCTCTCACGCAGCAGCTCGAGACTGCCTTGCACGGCCATCAGCAGGTTGTTGAAGTCGTGCGCGATCCCACCCGTGAGATTGCCGAGCGCTTCCATTTTTTGCACCTGAAGCAGCGCCTGTTCGGCCTGGATGCGGGCTGTCTTCTCGACGGCTTCGGGAACCATGGCGACGATATCGCCTGCCTCGTTCATCACGGGACGCATCGAGAAGTCGAACGAGCGCACGCCCGTCGGCAGGTTCAAGGCCATGCTCATGTCCTCGCTCCGGCCGGTGCTGGCGCGTCGCGTTGCCGCTTCGACGGCCTGGGGCATGCCTGGTGTGCCGTCGAACCACGGCGTGAGCCAGAACGGCAGGCCGATCACGTCATCCAGTGTGGCTTCGATGCCGGCCAGTGCGGTGGCGTTCGCGTAGAGGACGCCGCCGTCGGGCGAGAGCAGGTACTGATACAGATGGGACGTCTCGAAAATCGTGCGCAGGTTGGCCTCACTACGCTCGAGCGCGACCGTGCGCTCGGCCACCATCGCCTCGAGATGTTCGCGAAAGCGACGCTCGCCTTCGCGGACGTTCTCTTCTGCGCGGACGCGATCGGTGGTCTCCACGACGAAGGCGATAACGCCGCCGGGCGTGCCGCTTTCATCGAGGACGGGCGAGTAGTCCAGGTTCATGAATACCGGCTCGGACTTGCCGTGTCGCTCGAGCGTGAGCTGCTGATCCTTGTAGGCCAGGGTTCCGCCGGCCAGGCAGACGCGCATCACGTTATCGTTGAAGTCCGCGATCTCGGCCCAGCCTTTACGCACCTCGGACCCGAGGAGATGCGGATGTCGGCCGCCGGCGAAAACGGAGTAGGCATCGTTGTAAATCATGCGGCCCTGGGGACCCCAAAGCAGCACGATGGGAATCGGCGATAGCAGCAGCATGCTGGTGATGGTGCGAAGGCTCTGCGGCCAGGCGCCGAGGGGTCCCAACGGCGTGTGCGTCCAATCGAACGCACGAATCAGCGCGCCAGCTTCGCCTCCCCCGTCCAGCCAGGAAAGATCGCTGTCGTCATGGGGCAAGGATGGGGTGATCTGGGTCATCGGAACCGGTCCGCAAAGGCGCGTCGGCAGGATTCTAGAAACGCGGACGTGACGATGACCGCAAGGCCGCGCGGCTTCCGCGACCGGGGTCAGCGCTGGCTTCGGCGCCGGGCGTCGTCCAGCCGATGACAGAGCAGGTCGACGCTGCCGAGGATCGAGGGCGAGGGCAGGGCAAGCGTCGGTGCGTCGATGGTGAAGACGTTGTCGTGCTTCACGGCGCTCAGGAAGCCGCTTTGCCGCCAGCTCGCCAGGGCATCGTGGCCGCCATCGCCGCTGACGATGACATCGGGGTTGCGCGCCAGTACGGCCTCCCGCGTCACGGTGGGAGCGGCTTGCGAGAGGTCGGCGAAGATATTGTCGCCACCGCAGAGGTCGAGGGCGTCATCGATGATCTGCGCGTGCCCGATGGTCATCAGGGGGCGGTCCCAAATCTGGTAGAACACCTTCAGGCGCGCCTTGCCCGCGTACTCGCCACGAAGCTTCGCCAGCGACGCGTCGAACGCGGCGGCGTTCCTGTTCGCTTCGTCCTGCGTGCCGGCCAGCGTCCCGAAGCGGCGTGTGGCGGGCGCGACATCGGCGAGCCGCGTCGTCTCCGAGTAGAAAATCGGGATGCCGAGCCGGCTCAACTTTTCCACTTGCGCTGCCGGTGTCCCGCTGCGCCAGACGACGATGACGTCCGGTTTGAGCCCGACAATGCGTTCCAGGTCGATCATCGTGGCGTCGCCGACGATGGCCACCTTCTTCGCTTCGGCCGGGTAGTCGCTGAAACGCGACGTGCCCACCACGTAAGCACCAGCACCAGCGGCGAAGAGCGCATCGGTGATGTTCGGTGCCAGGCTGACGATGCGTCGCGCCGGGGCTTTCAGCGCGACAGCCCGACCCGCGTCGTCGGTCACCGTGACGTCGGCGCTGGCGGCGCCGGTGATGAAGAAAGCGAGCAGGGCGAGGCGGCGAATCATGGGGAAATTCCGTTAAGGCGTCCGGCGCGGAAAAATCGTTCGCCGTCGAGAGTCACGCCGTGGATGGGGTGGTGGAAAGCGGCAGACAGATGCTCGCTGGTGATCACCTCGTCCTTGAGGCCGGCGAGTGCGCCGCCGCTGCCGTCCAGCAGTACGGCATGCGTCGCATGCTGGAACGCGAGGTTGATGTCATGCACGGTGTAGACGACGGATTTGTTCTCGCGCTCCGCCGTCAGCAGCAACTCGTGCAAGGTCTTCATCTGGTGATGCAGGTCCAGCGATGACAGGGGTTCGTCGAGGAGCATCACGTCGACGTCCTGGGTGAACAACGCGGCGATGTTCACCCGCTGCCGTTCGCCGCCGGACAGCGTGGTGACGTCGCGTTCGGCGAGTGCCTCGAGTTCGAAGGTCCGCAAGGCGTTCCGCGCGGGTTCGAGGTCTTCATCGCCCCATGCCCAGAACGGAAGGCGCGGATGACGCGCGGCGATCACCGCTTCCATGACCGTGAGGCTGAAGGCGTCGACGATGGATTGCGGCAGGAAGCCCCGCAAGCGGGCGAGTTCGATGGGCCGATACGATCGTATGTCGCGCTCACCCAGGGTCACGCGGCCCTGGTCGGGCTCGCGCAAGCCGGCCAGCGTGCGTAGCAGGGTCGACTTGCCGGCGCCGTTGGGGCCCAGCACACACCAGACCTGCCCCGGATCGACGCGCATGCTCAACTGCTGCACCAGCAGGCGTTCGCGTACGGAGAGGCTGACCGCCTCGGTGGCGAGGACGCTGCTCATCGGCGTTTCACCAGCAGGAACATGAAGGTGGGGACACCGATCACCGCCATGACCGCGCCCACCGGTAACTGGATGGGATCGGCCACGATGCGCGATATGGCGTCGGCGACGACCACGACGATGCCGCCACCGATCGCGCATGCCGGGATGAGGACGCGCTGGTCGTTGCCGATCACCCGGCGCAAGGCATGCGGCACCACCAGTCCGACGAAGCCCACCGTGCCTGCCGTGGTCACGGCCACGGCGGTCGCCAGCGAAGCGATGACGAAGATGGCGGACTTCACGACGTTGGGGCGGACGCCGAGCGCACTGGCGGATTCTTCACCGCGACCGAGCAGGTTCAGCTGTCGCCCAAGCGGTACGACGCACAGTACGCCGAACAGGAGACTGATCACGGGCAGCCACGGATTGGCCACGCCGCTGAGGTCGCCCATCATCCAGAACAGCATGCCGCGAAGATTCTTGTCCGGGGCCAGCACCAGCATCATGCTGACGATGGCACCGAAGCCTGAGGCCAGCATGACGCCGATCAGGATCAGGTCGGTGGAGTCCTCACGTTGTGCCGCACGTTGCCGCGAAAGCAGGTCACGATGACCGAGCACGAAGACCGCGACGCAAGCGAGCAGTGCGCCCGATGCCGCGCCCGCGGCCGTCAGTACCGCCCCCAACCCTCCCAACATGGCACCCAGGGCGCCGACCGAGGCGCCGCCGGAAAGGCCGAGGGTGTAGGGATCGGCCAGGGGATTGCGCACCAGGATCTGCATCAGGCAGCCCGACATCGCCAGCAGGCCGCCCACGCCGTAGGCCGCGATGGAGCGCGGAAGGCGCAGCTCCCAGATGATCGAATGCATCGGCGTGTCTGCCGACGAGACCAGGCCCTGCCATGACGCCGCGATGGTCGAGTCGCCTCCGCCCAGCAGGATGGATGCCAGCAGGGCGATGGCGCCGACGATCAGCATGCCGAGCCAGAGACGGACGGCCGATCCGAAGCTAGCCATGCGCGGTGTTCCCGCAGAACGTCGGATCGTCACCGTGTGGCCTGCATGGGCCAGTCGACGACATAGCGCGTGCTCCGGCCACCACCGGGCAGTTTGCGCAGGAGGCCCTTGTCCATGAGGTCGCCCAGATGACGCGTGGCCGTGGCCTTCGAGACCTTGGCTACGGCCTGGTATTGCGAGGCGTTGATGCCACCGTCGAAACCACGTTCGCCACCGTCGAGCAGCCGGTTGATCACCTTGCGCTGTTCCGCGGATAGCACGTGGTCGCCATGCTCGCGCCAGAAACGCGCCTTGCCGAGCACGCGCTCGATACGCAACAGCGCCTGCTGCAGGCTATCGAGCAAGGTCTGCAGGAACCACAGCACCCATGCCGTGATATCGAGATCGCCTTTCTGACAGTGCTCGAGCACGCGATAGTAGCCCGCACGATCGGCAAGGATGCTGGCCGACATCGTATAAAAGCGGATCGCCTGATGTTCGGCCTGGGCCAGTGCCAGATCGGTGATCGCGCGTGTCAGGCGCCCGTTGCCGTCGTCGAAGGGATGCAATGTGACGAACCAGAAATGCGCGACGGCGGCACGCAGGAGCGGGTCCAGTGTCGACGTATGCACGCTGGATTCGAACCACCTAAGGAATGCGTCGACCTGCGTCTCGAGGCCGTCACGTGGCGGTGCTTCGAAGTGAACGGTCGGCCTATCGAGTCGACCGGAGACGACCTGCATCGGCTCGTCACCTCGAAGTTCTCCTACGCGGATTCGTACGGGAAGCAGTGACTCCCGGGCAGGGAACAGCAAGTGGTGCCACTGAAACAGCCGTTCGAGATTTAGTGGTTGCCTGTAATGCTGGGTCGCGTCCAGCATCAGTTCGGCCAGGCCTTCGCTGCGCGGCGTGCTGCGTCCGTCCGCGTCGCTCTCGATGCCGAGGCGGCGTGCCAGCGACGAGCGCACCGAGCCCGCGTTGAGTTGCTCACCCTCGATGGCCGATGACGTGATGATGTTCTGCAGCAGCGCATCCAGCTCTGTTTCGAGTCCGGCCTCGGCACCGGCCGACCCGACGGCACCCAGGAGGCGCCCCTGGGCCAACTGGCAGGCCCGCAAAAGGGCGGGCACACGGTCTCCCTGCCAGTGAAAGGCAGGCCAGTCAGCGTGTTGCCAGATCCATCGGGGGTCGGTCATCTCGCCTTTCTCGGGCCGGGTGAGCCGAATGAAGGAGCTATTCGGCTCACGGAATGAGCCGAATATATCCGCTAATCGGCTCATTCGCCACCACCTAAGGCGTCTTCGCCACGAGTTTCACGACACTGGAGAAGTCCAGGCCGCCGTTGCCGGCCTGGCTGTTCATCGCATAGAGATTGCGTGCGAGTTCGCCCAGCGGAATCGATGCGCCCACACCCATCGCCGCTTCGGCGGCGAGCCCGAGGTCTTTGAGCATGAGGTCGTTGCCGAAGCCGCCGGTGTAACCCCGCGAGGCGGGCGCGTTCTCGAGCACGCCCGGCCAGGGGTTGCAGACTTCGGTGGCCCAGCTGCGCGCGGTGCTCACGGCCATCATCTGCGACAGCACGGTCGGATCCAGACCATGCGCCGCACCGAGTGCGATCGCTTCGCCGGTCACCGCCATGATGACGCCGAGCGCCATGTTGTTGCACAGCTTGGCCACCTGGCCCGCGCCGTTGGCGCCGACATGGAAGATGTTCTTGCCCATGCTGGCCAACAACGGTCGTGCACGCTCCAGCGCATCGCCCTCACCGCCGACGATGAAGGTGAGGGTGCCGGCTGCTGCCCCGGCCGTGCCGCCGGACACGGGCGCATCGATCATCGCGAGGCCACGCTCGCCAGCGGCGCGAGCCACCTTCTGCGCGGATGCCGGGGCGATCGTGCTGCAGTCGATCACCAGTGCGCCTTCGGCGATGTGCCGGAGTAGCCCGGCGTCGCCGAGGTACAGCCCTTCGACGTGGCGGCTCGCCGGCAGCATGGAAATCACGACCTCCGCATCTTGCACGGCGTCGATCGCCGTGTTCGCGGCCGTGGCGCCGTGGGTGACGGCTTGCGCCACCGCATCGGCGGAAAGATCGAAAACATGCAGCGTGTGCCCGGCCTTGAGCAGGTTGGCGGCCATCGGGCCGCCCATGTTGCCCAGGCCGATGAAAGCGATGCGACTCATCGTTCCGTCCTCGGTGCGGTGTCGTTACCCAGGTCGCGCAGCGGATGTCCGCCCGCGCTCCAGGGTTCGACGAAGAAGGGCTCGACCCAGGCCTGCGTGGCGTTGGTCAGGGTGGCCGGACGCCAGCGCGGCGTGCGGTCCTTGTCGATCAGCAACGCACGGATGCCTTCGGCGAAATCGCCGTAGGCCGCGCAGTGCAGGGAAACGACATATTCCAGGCGGAAGGTGTCCGCCAGCGAAAGAGACGCGACGCGCTGTTGCAGCGCGAACGCCAGTCGTGCCGACCCCGGTGCGCCCGCCTCCAGCGTCTGTCGTGCCGTGACCAGCCAGGGATCGTCGCCCGGCATGGCCTGGATAGCCGCCAGTACAGTGTCGAGATCGTCGTGGGCACAGGCGGCCTCGATCGCGCCACGATGACCCTGCAGCGGACCCGGCGTAGCCGGCACCGCGAAGCCCTCCAACACCTTCGTGAGCAGGTCGGCGTTCGCGTGCCGGTCATCCGTCCATGCGGCGAGCAACAGCGCGGCATCGAGATCGTCACGACGGTCTGCCGGAAGCTGCACATCGGCGAGACCGGCATGGATGGCGTCGCCGCTGGTCAGTGGTGCGCCGGTCAGCGCGAGGAAGACACCCGCGTGCGCCGGTACGCGATGAAGCAGGAAGCTCCCGCCCACGTCCGGATAGAGTCCGATGGTGATCTCCGGGAAGGCGAGCCGCGAGCGTTCGGTGACCACGCGATGGCTCGCGCCCGCCATCAGGCCGATGCCGCCGCCCATGACGATGCCATGACCCCAGCAGAGGACGGGTTTCGGGAACGTATGGATCAGGTAGTCGAGCCGGTACTCGACCGAAAAGAAGTCGCTGGCATACGTGTTGTCGCGCACGTCGGTGCTGCCGCTTGCCTGGTAGTCGCGCATGGACCGATACAGGCTGTGCAGATCGCCACCTGCGCAGAATGCCTTCTCGCCCGCGCCTTGCAACACCACCATGGCGACGGCGTCGTCGCTGGCCCACGCGCGCAGCCGCTCGTCGAGGAGTCGTGCCATCTCCAGCGAAAGGCCGTTGAGCGTCTTCGCGGCGTTGAGTGTCGCGATGCCGATGCGCTTGCCGTTGTCGGCGACGCGTTCCTCGAACAGGACCGGTGCTTCGGGCGGCGGCGGGAGAGTCGTGTCGCTCATGCGTTCTTCCACGTCGGCGCGCGCTTCTCGAGAAAGGCCAGCACACCTTCTTTCTGGTCCTGGCTATCGAACAGGTCGACGAAGGCTTCGCGCTCGCTGACCAGGGCCGTGGCGTGGCTCTGCGTGCGCGTGGCCTGGACCAGGCGCTTGCAGGCCGCGACACTGGTCGGGCTCTGCTTGCCGGCCTGAAGTGCCCAGGCGATCGCGCGAGCACGCGATTCGCCCTTCGGTACCACGTCTTCGACCAGCCCGATGCGCTGCGCGGTCGCTGCATCCACCCGCTCGCCGAGCAGGATCATCCGCTTGGCCCAGCCTTCGCCGACCAGACGAGCGAGGTTCTGCGTGCCGCCTGCGCAGGGCAGCAGGCCCACGCCGGCTTCGGGCAAGGCCATCTGCGCCTGCTCCTCGGCGATGCGCAGGTCGCAGGCCAGGGCGCACTCGAGGCCGCCACCCATGGCATAGCCGTTGATCGCCGCGATGCTCACGCCCCGGAACGCGGAGAGCGCTTCGAACGCCTCACCGAAGCGACGTGCCGCTTCACGGGCCACGGCCTTGTCGCCGTCGGCGAACTGCTTGAGGTCGGCGCCGGCCGAAAAGAACTTCTCGCCCTCGCCCGTGATCACCAGGGCATAGATCTCGCGGTTGGCATCGAGGTCGTGGACGAGGGTCCGCAGGGCGACCAGGCTGTCGCGAGTCCAGGCGTTGGCTGGCGCGCTGGAGAGCGTGACGACGGCCACGTGGCCGTCGATCTCCAGCGTAAGCCCGGTATAGCGCGTCGCGGTGTCGCTCATCGCAGTTCCTCTTCGGTATTGAGCAGGTGACGCGCGATGATAACGCGCATGATTTCATTGGTGCCCTCGAGGATCTGGTGCACGCGGGAATCACGCAGCAGGCGTTCGATGGGGTATTCACGGATATAGCCGTAGCCACCGTGGATCTGCAGGGCGTCGTTGCAGATGGCGAAGCCGGCGTCCGTGGCGAAGCGCTTGGCCATCGCACACCACACGGTGGCGTCGCTGCTGCCGGCGTCGAGCTTGCGTGCGGCCGTGTGTACCATCTGCCGTGCCGCGACCAGCTGCGTCGCCATGTCGGCCAGCTTGAACTGCAGGGCCTGGAACTCGCCGAGCTTCTTGCCGAACTGCTTGCGCTCACCCATGTAGCGCCGTGCCGCATCCAGCGCCCCCTGGGCGGCGCCCAGCGAACACGCGGCGATATTCAGGCGGCCGCCGTCGAGTCCCTTCATGGCGATCTTGAATCCCTCACCCTCGCTACCCAGCCGATGGTCGGCCGGAATGCGCACACCGTCGAAGCTGACGCTTCGGGTGGGCTGGCTGTGCCAGCCGAGCTTTTCTTCGTTGCGCCCATAGCCGATGCCCTGCAGGTGGGCAGGCACGGCGAACGCGCTGATGCCTCGCGCGCCACCCTCGGCCGTACGCGCCATCACCACCAGCATGTCCGTCGCACCCGCGCCGGAAATGAACGCTTTGCTGCCACTGAGCACGTAGGTGTCGCCGTCGCGATCGGCGCGCGTCTTCAGCGCGCCGGCATCCGAGCCCGCACCCGGCTCGGTGAGGCAGTAGGACGCCAGCTTCGTACCGCTGGCGAGAAGCGGGCCCCACATGTCGCGCACCGCCGGCGTTGCATGGGCGGTCAGCATCCAGGTGGCCATGTTGTGGATGCTGATGAAGGCGGCGGTCGATGGATCGATGGCGGCGAGTTCCTCGAACACGATCGCCGCATCGAGCCGTGTCAGTCCGGTACCGCCGGCCTGCTCGTCGACATAAAGGCCGCAGAAACCGAGGTCGCCCGCCTTGCCGATCGCCTCGCGCGGGAACTCGCTCTCGGCATCCCAGCGTGCCGCGTGCGGCGCGAGCTCGGCGAGGGCGAACGCGTGCGCCGCATCGCGGAAGGCCAGTTGATCGTCGCTCAGGTCAGTCTGTGGTGGGGGAATCCGCGGGATATCCATGACCGCGGCCATCACTTGAGACTGATGGTGGTGTTGACGCCGACGTGCAGCGTGTCGTCATCGAACCAGCGCTGCGTCACCGTCTTGGTCTGGGTGTAGAACATGACCACCTGCTTGCCGTAGGGGCCAAGGTCGCCGAGCTTCGACGCGCGCGACCCGGTGAACGAGAACAGCGGCACCGGTACGGGAATCGGCACGTTGATGCCAACCTGGCCCACGTCGATGTCTTCCTGGAAACGTCGCGCCGCGGCGCCGGACTGGGTGAACACCGCCGTGCCGTTGCCGTTTGGATTGGCGTTGACCAGGTCGATCGCCTCGTCGAGCGAGTCGACGGCCAGGATCACCAGCACGGGTCCGAAGATCTCTTCGTCATAGATGCGCATGCCCGGCCGCACGCCCGAGAAGATGGTCGGTCCAACGAAATTACCTTCCTCGAAGCCGGGCACCACCGGCTTGCGGCCGTCGAGTTCGAGGGTGGCACCTTGCTCCACACCCGAGGCAATGTAGGCCTCGACACGCTCGCGCGCCGCACAGGAAATCAGCGGTCCGACATCGGTGCCGGCGGCATGGCCCGCGCCCACCTTCAGCGTCTTCGCCTTGGCCACGAGCTCGGGAATCCAGTTCTGTGCGTCGCCGACCAGTACTGCGGTCGACGCTGCCATGCAGCGTTGGCCTGCCGCACCGAAAGCTGCGCCGGCGAGGGCGTTGAGCGTCTGTTCCTTGTTGGCATCCGGCAACACGACAGCATGATTTTTCGCGCCCATCATGCACTGCACGCGCTTGCCGGTCTGCGAGGCCCGGTGATACACGTGAGTGCCGACGCGCGTGGAGCCGACGAAGGAGACCGCCTTGATATCGACGTGATCGCAGATCGCATTGACTACGTTTTCACCGCCGTGGACCACGTTGAGCACGCCCTTCGGGATGCCGGCTTCGAGTGCCAGTTCGACCAGACGCATCGTCACCATCGGATCCTGCTCGGACGGCTTCAGCACGAAGGTGTTGCCGGTGGCGATCGCCATCGGGAACATCCACAGCGGAATCATGGCGGGGAAATTGAACGGCGTGATGCCGGCACAGACCCCGATCGGCTGCAGAAGCGTGAACGTGTCGACGCCGCCGGCGACGTTGTTGGCCAGTTCGCCCAGCTGCAGGTTGCCGATGGCGGCGGCGTGCTCGACCACTTCCAGGCCACGGAAGACGTCGCCTTCGGCGTCGGGAAGCGTCTTGCCCTGCTCGGCGCTGAGCAGGGCGGCGAGCTCGCCCATGTGTTCGCGAATCAGCTGCTGGTACTTAAGGAAGATGCGCGCGCGTACGCCGATCGGTGTCTTGCGCCAGCTCTTGAACGCCTGCGCGGCGGCGGCGACCGCGGCGTTCACCTCGTCGGTGGTCGCGAAAGGCACGCGCGCCAGGACCGCCTGGGTCGCGGGATTGACGACATCGCGCCATTCGGTGGATCGGGATTCGACGAAGATGCCGTCGATCAGCAATTTGACGGTCGCGACATCGGTCGCCACTGAGTCCAGCTTGTTCATGTCCTGCTCCGTACGCTCACCCGCGAAAGGGGTGCGGCGAAGCAGACAAGAGGACGCGGAGCAGCGGGTGGCCGCGCCGAATCAGCCCGTCCGGTTGCCCGCCGCAACACCCGAGGAGGCGCCCCTGGGGGCACCTGCACAGGCCGGTCTCCGGGCTTGCGAGCGGTGCATGCCGCACCACCCCGACACCTTCCCGCGCATCGCGCAGTGGTTACGTCGTCGGGTGTTCTCGCCTACCGTTGCGGGGGCAGCGCCGGCATGGGATCTCGCGATCCGCACCGGCTTCCCGTTTCACCCTGCCCGCTGCGTGTGCGGCGGCAGGACACCTGTGATCCGCCGAGTGTAGCGTGGTGGCTGACGCGCTCAAGCTGCAGTGCGGTAGAACTCAGCGACCGACGAGGGCTTGCAGGTGCGCGGGGTAGCGCTCGCCTTGCAGCGGAATCCTCGACACCGAGGCATGGATGTCCTGGAGTTCGTTGGCGCTCAGCGCGACATCGGCGGCACCGAGGTTTTCTTCGAGTCGGTGCAGCTTGGTCGTCCCCGGAATCGGTACGATCCACGGCTTCTGGTGCAGCAACCACGCCAGTGCGATCTGGGCCGGCGTGACGTGCTTCGCGGCGGCGATGCTGCCGAGCAGATCGACCAGCGCCTGGTTGGCCTTGCGCGATTCTGCGGTAAAGCGCAGCACGCTGTTGCGGAAGTCCTTGCTGTCGAAGCTCGTGCCCGCGTCGATCTTGCCGGTCAGGAAGCCCTTGCCGAGTGGGCTGAACGGCACGAAGCCGATGCCGAGTTCTTCCAGGGTCGGGATGATCTCCGTTTCCGGTTCGCGCCAGAACAGCGAGTACTCGCTCTGCAGGGCCGTCACCGGCTGCACGGCATGCGCGCGACGAATCGTCTGCGCCCCGGCTTCCGACAGGCCGAAGTGCTTCACCTTGCCCTCGGCAATCAGGTCCTTGACCGCACCGGCGACGTCCTCGATGGGCACGGACGGGTCGACACGATGCTGGTAGAACAAGTCGATCGCGTCGGTGCGCAGCCGCTTCAGCGAGGCCTCGGCGACGGTCTTGATGTGTTCGGGGCGGCTGTTGAGCGCACCCTGCACGCCGCCGACGTCGAAGCCGAACTTGGTCGCGATCACGACCTTGTCGCGGAACGGGGCCAGCGCTTCGCCGACGACTTCCTCGTTGGTAAACGGACCGTAGACCTCGGCGGTATCGAAGAAGGTCACGCCGCGCTCGACGGCGGCACGGATCAGGGCGATGGCCGCGTCGCGTTCGGTAGCGGGGCCATAGCCGAAGCTCAGGCCCATGCAGCCGAGGCCGATGGCGGAGACGTCGAGGCCGGTGGATCCCAGTGTGCGTGTCTGCATGTCGTTTCCTCTTTGAGGTAGCCAATCTAGGGGCGAGCCCCTCGCACGACTAGCCAGCGCGTGCGGCTTGCTCTTATAGCCAGAATTCATGAATCGGCCCGATGGCTTGAGGGCACCTGCGTCCCCCGGGCGTTTTGACGGCTCTCGACCCTTCACGGTGCTAGAGTCCATGCGTCACTCATGAGCAGGCGTCACGTGTCATGCGTAAGGATCTCCACGATCTCGTCGCCTTTCTTGCCGTGGCCAGGGAGGGGAGCTTTACCCGGGCGGCGGCGAAACTGGACACCACCCAGTCGGCCCTCAGCCACACCATCCGCAAACTCGAAGGCCGTCTCGGCGTGCGCCTGCTCGCCCGCACCACGCGCAGCGTGTCGACGACGGAAGCGGGCCAACGACTGGTCACCCGGATCGGCCCGATGTTCGAGGACATCGAGACGGAACTGACCGGCCTGAGTTCGTTCCGGGAGAAGCCCGCCGGATCGATCCGCATCAGCACGTCGGTCCACGCCGTCGAGGCCGTGCTCCAGCCGATGCTGGCGACGTTCCTGCCGCTCTACCCGGATATCCAGGTGGAGGTGTCGGCTAACAACGAACTGGTCGACATCGTTGCCGAACGCTACGACTTCGGTATCCGTCTTGGCGAGCAGGTGGGTAACGGCATGATCGCGGTCCGCGTCGGCCCGGACTTTCGAATGATGGTGGTCGCGGCGCCCTCGTACTTCGAACACCGTCCGCGCCCGGCGGTGCCGCAGGACCTCACCGCGCACAACTGCATCAACATCCGCCTGCCCACCTACGGCACGTTGTTTCCCTGGGAGTTCGAGAAGGATGGCCGCGAGATCAAGGTTCGCGTCGACGGGCAGCTGACGCTAAACAGCACGGCGCACATCTTGCGCGCGGCGCTGGACGGTCTGGGCCTGGCCTGGGTTCCGGAGGACATGGTCGCCGCGCACATCGAGGCGGGCGAGTTGATGCCCGTGCTCGAGGACTGGTGCACGCCGTTTCCGGGTTATCACCTCTACTACCCGAACCGGCGGCACACCTCGTCGGCACTGACGCTCTTCGTCGATGCGCTTCGATACCGCGGATTGGCGTAATCTTCGTACCAGGCGCGCAGCATGCGCGACAACCCTGACCGAGGAGGCGTTATGAGCAAGGGCTTGGATTCAAAGAAGAGCGACAAGAAAAAGCCGGCGAAGACCATGAAGGAAAAGAAGGCCGCCAAGGACGAAAAGAAAAAGAACGCCCGCTGATCCGGGGCCCAATGCCGGCATAGCCGGCTCCCACAGGAGCCGGCTCCCACAACCTTGCTACTGGGCCGCCGTGACCCGCCACACCGTATCGCCGACATCGTCGGCGATCAGGATGGCTCCCTCCTTGTCCTGCACGATCCCCACCGGGGCACCGAACAGCTGCTTCTCGTCCTTCGAGTAGAAGCCGCTGACGACGGACACCGGCTTGCCGACCGGCGTGCCGTCCTTGAAGGCGACGAAGACCACCTCGTAGCCGCTCAATGGCGATCGATCCCAGCTACCGTGCTCACCGATGAAGGCGCCACCCTGGAACGTCGCGGGGAGTGCGTTGGTGGCCGACATCAGCAAGCCCAGCGGAGCGACGTGCGAGCCGATGGCGTAGTCCGGCTTGATCGCCTTGGCGACCATGTCGGGACGTTGCGGTTTGACGCGGGTGTCGACGTTCTGGCCGTAGTAGCTGTACGGCCAGCCATAGAAGGCACCTTCGTGCACCGAGGTCATGTAGTCGGGCACGAGGTCGGCACCGATTTCGTCGCGCTCGTTGACGATCGCCCAGAGCTTTCCGGTGGTCGGCTCCCATTGCAGGCCGGTCGGGTTACGCAGGCCGGAGGCATAGATACGGCTGGCGCCGGTGGCGACATCCACTTCGAGAACGTCGGCACGGCGGTATTCCACGGCCAGGCCGTTCTCGGTGATGTTGCTGTTCGAACCGACGCCGACGTAAAGCTTGCTGCCATCGGGGCTGGCCAGCAGCGCCTTGGTCCAGTGATGGTTGATCGTGTTGGGCAGGTCGGTGAAGCCGACGCCGGGCGTCTTGATCTCGGTCTCGCCGGTCACATAAGGAAACCTCACGATGCCGTCGGTGTTGGCGACGTAAAGCGTGTCGCCGATCAGTTGCACGCCGAAGGGCGAATTCAGGTTCTCGATGAAGACATGCTTGTCCCATCCGCCGCTCGCGTTCTTGCGCAGCAGGGTGATCCGGTTGCCTCCCTTGCCGCCCTTACCCGACTGGTTCTTGACCATGCCGGCGATCAGCTGCTTCGGTGTGGTGACCGGCTCGGTACCGGGCCCGTTGGACTCCACGACCAGTACGTCGTCGTTGGGCAAGACGTAGAGCTGGCGCGGATGCATCAGGCCGGAGGCCATTGCCTCGATCTTCAACCCGGGGGCGACGGTGGGCGTCTGTCCCTGTTTCCAGCCGGCCTTGTCCGGCACCTGCATGGGCGGTACGAGGAAGCTCTGCGCCTTGGGCAGGGGAGGGTTGCCGCCCGATTGCTGGTCCGGCTGGAGCGAGGCCTTCTCGTCGCAGCCGCCGAGGACGGCCACACACGCCATGGCCAATACGCTTCGGTAGAGGGTCTTCTTCATGCGAGGTTCCCCGGCGTGGTCGGCTGCGTGGCGATGACGATATGGGCGACGGCCAGGAGCAGGACCGTGAGGGCCGACAACCAGACCCCGGCGGGCATCACCGCATAGGCGTCGCGGCTGTGCACGAAGGCGTTGATGACGGCGACGGCGATGGCGATCAGGTTCAGCCAGAAATCGAACCGCTCGGTGGCCACGGTCGTGCGTCGCGAGGTGATCCACACCTGCACGAGGTTGACCAGGCGCGGAATGATCGCGAAGAGCAGGCCGATCACGATCAGCCACGCCGCCCCCTTCATCCAGAGGATCTCGCCACTCCTGTCGTAAACGACATCGAAGATCAACGCGGCGACGAAGAAGCCGAAGGGGAGCGGGTTGAAAAGGCCGTAGATGGCGTTGGCCACGACGGAGCGACGCGGTGCAGGGCGATAGCTCATGGGCAGGTGTCTCAATGGGGGCGGGAGGTGCTTGAGGCGGACGCTGCAAGCTAGTCCGGCCCATGTCGAGGCTATGTCTGGGGCGGGGCCGTGGCTTGTACCGGATGCACCTCCTTGTCGACTAAGATCGGCGCATGGCCTCTGAAAGTACCTCGACCGATCCGGAAGCAACGCCCCATTACCCTGCCGGCCTGCGCATCATCGCGGTGTACAAGGCGGTGAAGACCATCGGGCTGATTTTCATCGCCATCGCCGCGTTCCGGCTGGACGAGCAGGAAAGCTTCCAGCACCTCGTGCAGTGGCTGGAGCACCTGCAGCTGACCGAAAGCAACGGCATGCGCTGGAGCCTGGTCCACCTGCTCGAAGGCATGGGTCCGGCGAAGTTCGTCGCCGTCGGCATCGTCGCCCTGGTCTACGCGGCCATCTTCGCCACCGAGGGCATCGGCCTGTGGTTGCGGAAGTACTGGGCGGAGTGGTTTACCGTCATTGCGACCGGCTCGCTGGTGCCCGTCGAGATCTACGAGTGCGTCGAGCGCTTCAGCTGGCTCAAGCTGGCCATCCTCGTGGCGAACGTGCTGATCGTGATCTACCTGGTCCGGGTGGCGATGCGACCGCGCGAGGGCCATGGCAGCCAGCCTGCGAGCTCGCGGCCGAGCGGCGCCTGATCACCGGCCAAGCCATTCTCACGAGTCCTTGATATTCCCGGGGTTTTCTGGAATGACGCCGTCAGCTTCGTGAAACGGCCCGGTCGGCCTACGCGTGTAAAATGGTCGTCTTTTAACCGGCAGAACCGTGCAAGCAGCACCTCTACGGTCGACGGTCCGGGGCCCGGCGTTCATTCGCCTGCTGACACGCCTCACCGACGTCGACGCCCCACAATCCGGCGCCTCCCTTCCGGACCGGCTGAGCCACTGGCTCGACTGGAAGCAGGCGATCGCCTTGTCGACGGCGCTCGACGGCATGCCCGCCGAGCCGGCCGACGACATTCCGGCCTTCGGGGAGTCCGTGGAGGACGAGTGCCGGGGCGCGCGCGATGCGCTGATCCAGGCCATTGCCAACGACCGTGCCTTCCTGACGTCGGCGCAGCGTCAGGCCCAGGGCATGCCGACCCTGGATGCCGCGAACGACTATGCGCCGCTCCGCCAGCGCTATATCGCGCTGCAACGGAAGATCCAGGCGACCACGG
The DNA here is from genome assembly GCF_001887595.1 of Luteibacter rhizovicinus DSM 16549. NCBI lineage: Bacteria > Pseudomonadati > Pseudomonadota > Gammaproteobacteria > Lysobacterales > Rhodanobacteraceae > Luteibacter > Luteibacter rhizovicinus. Next base: position 1,348,501 of record NZ_CP017480.1, on the reverse strand, counting down.
GCAGCCTTCGCGGCAACCTGCGCGACATGCTCGCCCAGGCGTCCCCCGAGCTGGCCCGGCTGGCGGAAGTGGATGCGGTGATGGAGATGGCGCTGAGTCCCCGCGAGCAGTCCCTCCTGGGCAAGGTTCCGACGCTGTTGGGTGAGTACTTCGATGGCTTGCGCCAGCGCACCCAAGGCTCCCCCGCCGACGCGTCCGCCCTGTGGCTGGACGTGTTCCGCAAAGACATGCAGAGCGTATTGCTCGCCGAACTGGACGTTCGTTTTCAACCGGTCGAAGGCCTGCTTGCAGCGCTTCGTGCCAGCTAACTGGAAAGTCATGTTCAGAAATTTTCTCAACCTTGCAGTGTTCGTCGTCGGCCTCGTGGCCGTGTGCTGGATCGGCGTGGGCTATGTCGGCTCGAACCCGCTGGGTGCTGCCGTCGCGCTCCTGATCGGTGCCTGCTATGTCGCCGGCGCGCTCGAACTGCATCGTTATCGCCAGGCGACGAGCACGCTCCAGCACGCCGTCGCCGACCTGTCCGTCGCGCCGTCGAGCCTGGGCAGCTTCCTCGAGCGTCTCCACCCCAGCCTGCGTAACGCGGTGCGCCTGCGCGTCGAGGGTGAGCGCGTAGCCTTGCCCGCGCCGTCGCTCACACCCTACTTGGTGGGCCTCCTTGTGCTGCTCGGCATGCTCGGCACCTTGCTCGGCATGATGGCGACCCTGCGCGGCACGGGTCTGGCACTGGAAAGCGCCACGGATCTGCAGGCGATTCGCGGTTCGCTCGCCGCGCCGGTGAAGGGTCTCGGTTTCGCGTTCGGAACCTCCATCGCCGGTGTCGCCACCTCGGCGATGCTGGGCCTGCTGTCGGCGCTGTGCCGTCGCGAGCGGCTGGACGCCGTGCAGCTGCTCGACGTAAAGATCGCGAGCACGCTGCGCATCTATTCGCAGACGCACCAGCGTGAGGAAGCATTCAAGCTGCTCCAGCAGCAGACCGAAGCGATGCCTGTGCTGATGGATCGCCTGCAGACCATGGTGGCCCGGATCGAGCAGCACAGCGAGGACGCCAGCGAGCGGCAGCGCATCAGCCAGGACGCGTTTCACGCCTCGACGAGCGAGATCTACGCGAAGCTCGCGGCATCCGTCGAGCAGTCTCTGAAAGACAGCGTCACCGAAAGCGCACGCGCCGCCAGCGCCGCGTTCCAGCCGGTCATGGCATCGACCATGGCGGGCCTGGCACGCGAGACCGCCTCGTTGCACGCCGCGGTGACCCAGGCCGTGACCCAGCAGCTCGACGGCCTCACGAACGCGTTTGAAACCAGCACGGCCCGCGTTGCGGATGTCTGGACGAAGGCCGTCGCCGAGCAGCAGCGCGCGAATGAAACGTTGGCGCAGGATCTACGCGCATCCCAGGACCGTTTCGCCGGGACGTTCGAAGAGCGCTCGGTCGCCCTGGTCGACCGTGTCGCAGCGCGTCTGGACACGACCGCCGGGAACGTCGCCGAGGCGTGGAACGACGCACTGGCGAAGCAAGCTTCCGCACACGAAGGCCTTGCGACACGCAACGAGCAAGCGCTCGTCGCCGCCTCGGCGGTCTTCGAAGCGCATGCGTCGTCGCTGGTGCGTGTCGTGCAAACCTCGCACGACGATCTGCAGGCCAAGCTGCAGGCGCGCGACGAAGCACGACTGACGACCTGGACCGACTCGCTTACCGCGATGGTCGCCGCACTGAAGACGCAGTGGGAAGAAACGGGCGAAGGCGTCGCTATTCGTCAACAGGACATCTGTGACACGCTGGCACGCACGGCGGACGACATCGCCACGCAGACCCAGGCTCACGCGAGCGAGACCATCGCCGAGATCTCCCGCCTCGTCGACGCGGCCTCGGAGGCGCCGAAAGCCGCCGCTGAAATCGTCGCCGAACTGCGCCAGAAACTTTCCGAGAGCATGGTCCGCGACACCGCCATGCTCGAAGAACGCAGCCGCCTGCTCGCCACGCTGGAAACCCTGCTCGACGCGGTGAACCACGCATCCACCGAGCAGCGCGTCGCGGTCGATGCCCTGGTCACCACGTCGGCTGACCTGCTCGAGCGCGTGAGCACCCGCTTCATCGATCACATCGAAGCCGAGACCGGCAAGCTCGAAGTCGTCGGCGCGCAGGTCGCCGCGAGTGCCGGCGATGTGGCGAGCCTCGGCGAAACCTTCGGCGCCGGCGTGCAGTTGTTCGGCCAGTCGAACGAGGCATTGATGGAGCGCCTGCAGGTCATCGCCACCGCCCTCGACAACTCGCTCGCTCGCAGTGACGAGCAGCTGGCCTACTACGTGGCGCAGGCACGCGAGGTGGTCGATCTCAGCATGCTCTCGCAGAAGCAGATCATCGAGGAGATGCAGCAGCTTGCCCGTCAGCGCGTCTCCGCCACGGCGGAAACGGCATGAGCGACGACATCGAGTTCGAAGGGGAATCGGTCGCGCCGATCTGGGCCGCCTTCGGCGATCTCATGTCGGTGCTGCTCGGCGCCTTCGTACTCATCCTCGTTGGCGTGATCGGCGTGCAGTTGCAGTTGTCGCACCGGCTGGATGAGGAAGTGAAGCAGCGTCAGGCTGAAGCACAGCGGCGTATGACGCTGGAGCAGGCGCTGGCCGCGCCGCTCGCGGCCGGTCGCGTCACGCTCGTGAACGGCCGTATCGGCATTCGTGGCAGCGTGTTGTTCGCGCTGAACTCCGATCAGCTGCAGCCCGAAGGTCGCGATGTGCTGAAGAGCCTCGCCGGTCCGCTGTCGAACTACCTCACCTCACGCGACGAAGTCCTCATGGTCAGTGGGTTCACCGACGACCAGCAGGTGCACGACAGCAATCGTCACTTCACCGACAACTGGGAGCTTTCGGCCCAGCGCGCGCTGACCGTCACGCGCGCCCTGATCGCCGAAGGCGTGCCCGCGCCATCGGTTTTCGCGGCAGCGTTTGGCTCGGAACAGCCGGTCGGTGCGAACGACAGTGAGGAAGGGCGTGCGAAGAACCGTCGCGTGGAGATTGCGCCGATTCCGAAGCCTGCCTCGGCCGCGGTGACGCCCCATGCGCCCTGAGCGCGGTCCACTCGGCCGCATCGCGGACGAACTGGCGGCGCGCCCGTCGTCGTATCCGGTACTGCCGGTCCTCGACGAGTTCCAGAAGATCTGGTCGCGCATGCGCACGGAGAGCCAGCTGCGGCAGTCCCTGCAGGAAGCGCCCGAGAACGCGGGTCCGCTCAACTCCAGCGCCCTCGTGCACCGGTCGATCGCAATGATGCGCGATCTGTCGCCGGGTTATCTGCAGCATTTCGTCTCGTACGTCGACGATCTCTCGTCACTGGAGCAACTGGGTCACAGCGGCCCGGCAGCCCCGCGCGACGTGCCGCAGGCGGCGACCATCGGCAAGCGTCCCCGGGCAAAAAAGGCGCGAACGCGCGGCGAATGACGCGCGTCCTTCCGAAGCACTTTACTTTGCTTCGATGGCCCGCTTCGGCTCCGCCGTCGCCTCGTCGGGACGCGCCACCTTATACATCTCCCGACTCATTTCCTTGAGCAGCGCATTCGGGTCGTCACCCTTCGCGTAGAGATCCATATGCGCCTTGTTGGGCACGAAGCGGATGTCCGACGTCGCGTGCAGCTCATCGAGCACGGCCTTCAGCTTGTGCACCGCGCCGTCGAGGTACCAGCTGTCTTCCGTGCCCACGGCGATGTGGATCTTGCCGTCGAGATCGGGCTGGAGCGTCGGCCAGTTCAGGCGGATGTAGCGCGAGATGTCGTAGTGCTCGATCCAGTACGTCTGGACCTGCGGGTCGATCTGGCCCGAGTAGCGATCGAACAGGAGCATCGGTGTGCCGTCGAGATTGCGTGGCGAGAACACCCACTCGTACGACGACACCTGTCCGCCGTATGGGCCAAGCACGCGCTCCAGTCGCGCCGCATCCTCGAAGGTGCCTTCACCGTGGAAATGCACGCGGCTGATCGGCCAGGGCTGGCCATCCGGACGCCGGTAGAAATTGGCGTTATGTGCGTAGATATCCACGCCGGAGAAGTCGTGGAAGTCGACGGGGTCGGGTGATGTCGACCACGTACCGCCGAAGATCTTCGGGTACTTCGTCTGCAACCAAAGCGTCGCCCAGCCGCCGGACGAGTGCCCGGTAAGCAGGCGGCCCGATGGCGTGGCATCCATGCGGTATTTCGCTTCGAGCTGCGGAATGAGTTCCTGCGTGAGGGCATCGCCCCAGGGGCCGTTGTTCACCGAGTTGGCGAACTCGTTCGTTCCGGTGGCGCCGGACTGGTCGAGAAAGACCCAGATCATCGGTGGCATCTCGCCCTTGCTCGTCGCCAGGTGCACGATGACGAGATCGTCGACGAGGCTGTCCTTGTCGCCACCATAGGCATGCGTGTAGTAGACCGTCGGATAGCGCTTGCCGTCGCCCTTCTCGTAGCCAGGCGGCAGCAACACCCAGCCGCGCGTGTGAATGCTCCGGCCGGTGAAGCCCGACAACAGTGGGCTGATGACATCGAGCGATTGCGTGCTGCGGCGCGCGGCCGCTGCATCGGCCTGGATGTCCGGCGTCTCCCAATCCAGCACCCACGGATCGGGATTGGCGCGCATCTGCACCAGCGGCAGCGTCGGCGGAATGATCAAGGGCAGCCGTACGCTCATCACGGGACTGACCAGGTCACCCGCATCGCGGCCGTAGTAGTTGTAGTCATGATCCTTGTCGAGCACCGCCTGCAGCAGGTACTCGCCCGGTGGCAGATCCGAGAAGCCCGTCGGAAAGGCGATGGCATCGGTATCGATCTCGGTAGTCTGTCCGGGAGCCAGCCGGAAGATCTCCCGCGCCGCGACGGCGGTGCGCTTCGGATGCCACGGATCCGCATCCACCTGGGTGACCTTGCCACCCTTCGCCTGCGCCCGTGCCGCCTTGGCCGGCGTGGCGAAGACCAGCAGGCGACCCGACACGGGCCGGGTCGCGGCGCCGTCGAGCTTCACCAGGACGATCGGTGGCGTCCTGCTGGCACGCCAGCGCAAGGCGACGCCGCTGCCGATCAACGCCACCGCGATCAGGGCGGCGATCCAGATGGCGTTGCGCGACTTCATGCGTGGGTGTGTTCCTTAAGCGGAGGGTCCCTTGGCCGGAGGGAAGATCGTTATGCCGAAGCGTGGCGCATGGCCAAGCAGCTTGTCGATATCGTTCTTCGACGGCGGTGCGGGTGGCCACGCACCGTCATCGTCCGTGACGCAAGAAGCTACGAAGTCCTCGAAGCCCGCCGGCGCGCAAACGACGATGTAGCGGGCATCTTCGCTTTCACCCGTGACGAGGCGGTGAGGCTGGTTCGGTTGCAACACCATGGAGTCACCCGGCGAGAGATGAAAGGTCTCTTCGCCAACGATCACCGCGAGTTCGCCGGAAAGAAGATGGACCGACTCGGTCTCCCGCTCGTGCATGTGCGTGGGTGTGCCCCGCCCCGCGGGGCTGGTGAACTCGAGCATGCAGAACCGGCCACCGGTTTCGCGGCCGGCGATCAGCTCGCGTACGCGCGAGCCGGTGAAGATCACGGTATCGACAGGAAGCGGGGACATGGGGGGGGCATCCGTGGGGGAGGGGAATCCCAAGGATGGGGCGACGGATCGGGCCGGATAAGTACCGTCGGGGCCACGATACTCGTGGCATCATGTCGTCAATGATGGTCAATCTGACTCAATTCGTGGCATTCGCGGCCGTCGCCCGGCACCTCAGCTTCGCCCAGGCCTCGCGCGAACTTGGGGTCGCCCCCTCGAGTGTGGCGAAAAGCGTGGCCCGGCTCGAAACCCGTATGGGTGTCCGCCTGTTCGTCCGCACCACGCGCTCGGTCCAGCTCACCGCGGATGGCGAGGAGCTGTTCCGCCGATGCAGCGACGTGCTGGCGCAGGTCACCGAACTCGAGGAGATGACGGACGTACGCTCCAGCGAACCGACCGGCATCCTGCGCATCAGCGCACCCATCGGTTATGGCGGCAAGGTGGTGATACCGGTGATCGGGACATTGCTCGCGCAGCATCCGAAGCTTCGCGCGGATCTTCGCCTGAGTGACGAGCGTGTCGATCTCGCGAGGGACGGTCTCGATGGCACGCTGCGCTTCGGCAAGTTGCCCGACTCCAGCCTCATCGCCAGGGAGGTCGATCGCCAGCCCCTCGTGCTTTGCGCGAGCCCGGGTTACCTCGCGCAGCGCGGTACACCGACGACACCCGCCGATGTCGCGGACCACGACGTCATCGCCTTTCGCATGCCGGGAAGCGGAAGGGATCGTCCGCTCGAGTTCCGCGTGGAGGGCGAAACGATCGCGCCGACGTTCACGCCGCGGATGTGGCTGAGCCACGGCGAGTCCCTGGTCGATGCCATGCTTGCCGACTGCGGGCTGGCGCAGGTGCCGCAGTTCATGGCGCAGGACGCACTGGCTGTTGGGCGCCTGGTCGAACTCATGCCGACGCTCAGGCCCGAGCCGCTCGAGGTCAACCTGGTGACATCCGGCGGCCGGACGTTGATGCCCCGGGTGAGGGTGCTGCTCGACGCGCTTCGCTTGCGCACCGGCTACGCGAAGGCGAACGGCATGCCCCAGTAGTTTTGCGGGCCGCGTACTCAGGGATCTACCGTTTCCGAACACCGTGGTCGGTTCCAGGCTGAAGGCCTGACTCCTTCTTCGGCCGTGGCCATGGCAACCCAAAGCACCGAGTACCTGTCGCAATCCCTGATTCCTGCCCATCCGGGTTTGAGTAACGGGGCCGGTATCGCCGCGGGGCTCGCGGCGGAAAGCTATATCGAGTCCCTTGCACGCATCGTTTATTACTGGGGCTACCCAGCGGTCAACACGTTCGGGCGGACCAGCTCGTGGGCGATCATGAGGGATGGCCCGGGAGCAACGATGGGTCTGTTTCCCGGCGCGCCCAAGAACACCATGGGCTACCTGGACGATCTCATGGCGTCGGCTCAACGCAAGGTCGTGACGCCGAACCGCGACACGATCTACGGCGCAGGTTTCGCGGACCTCGCAGAGGATGCCGTGGTGATCCAGACGCCGGACAATGTTCCTGCGGGTCATTACTGGACGATCCAGATCGTCGACCTGTTCACTACCGTGATCCACCAGTTGGGTTCGGCATCCCATACGCCCGGGGGCAAGTACCTCTTGGTCGGGCCCAATTGGGAGGGGCGAAAACCCGAGGGTTTCGTCGAGGTGTTGCACTCGCCAACTCATATCTCGGGAGTCTTCGGCCGGAGCTTCGCGGGCCACGGCGCACAGGACATGGCGCTTGCACGCAGCATCCTCAACCAGATCGGTGTCGTCCCGCTGCGAAACGATCACCGCGGTCCGCTCGTCTTCGATTGCGAAGCGAGCGCGCGCAACGCGGTCTTTCCGCCCGGGCTGACACGCGAGATGGTGACGGCCGACCCGGATCTTCTCCGGGTTCGACCGGTGAATGCCGCGACGTTCTGGGACGATCTCGAGAAGGCGCTGGATGCGAGCCCGAAGGTGAGTGCCGATGACACGCCGATGGCCGCCCAGGCGCGTGCCCTGCTTGCGTTGCGCAAAACGAGCAACGAGCTGAAAAGCCTCATCGATCACGTCGCGCTGGCGGCGGACGCGGAACTCCAGGAGGGTGCGCGTTACTACCAGACCGGCGTCGACACGGGAAACGGCTGGCAACGCCAACGCAACGCAGGTGCATGGGGCGCCGACTGGTACGGACGCGCGCAGGCGGCGGTCATCTACATCTACGTTAACGACTTCCACGAAGCGATCTACTTCATTCGTGGCACCGATGCGAAAGGGCAGTTGCTCGAGGGTCGCTATCACTACACGGTAACCTTTCCGAAGGACGGATTGCCCGCTGTCGATCGATCGCGCGGCGGCTTCTGGTCGTTGACGATGTACGACGAGGACTACTACATGCTTGCCCATCCGGACGGCGGCCGGACCAACATCGGTACGGCGGCGCTGGACGCGAAGGAAGTCGACTTCGCACCGGACGGATCACTCACGTTGCACCTGTCGTTCGCTCCGCCGGAAGACGCCGCCGCGCGGAAGAACTGGTTGCCTGCGCCGGATGGGAAATTCGCCTTGCTCATTCGCGCGTATGTCCCCACGGATGAGATCGCCGGCGGTGCGTACGTCCTGCCCGATGTCGTGCGCGCAAGCGTGTGACGTATGCTGTGCCGCGGCCATATCGATGGCTCTAACGCGGTCAGGGGAAGGGTTCGTGATGACGTATCAAAAGACGGCGGTTTTCATCCTTCGGCTGGTGGGAATCCTCTGGGTAGCGTTCTTCTCCTTCGCGTGGGCGCTGTACGCCGTGGAGTTCGCCTTCGGCGTCGAAGTCCAGCGGTATCCGGCGCACATGATCGGCGCAAGCGTCGGCTATATCGTTCTAGGTGTTCTAGTCGTCGCCCTGGCGAAGCCGGTCGGTCGTCTGATCGGGCGAGGACTCGATGTCTGAGGCGACATATCCCGTCGCCATCGTATGGCCGCTCGGCACCCATCTCCGGTGAGCCGCAAGGCCAGCGAAAAAACCTCGGTTGCATCGATATAGTCTAAAATGACAATTCGAGCTTTTTAAATCGTCAAATTAGACTATTTTTTATAGCCGGGGCTGTCTCGGGCTTACCGGTCGATGGCTAACGAAATCCACGTCTGGCGGCTAATCCGGAGCATCAGCGTCTTAATGAACTAGTCTAAATTGACAATTGAAAGCTTTTCAATGATCATTTTAGACCATGAAGATGTCTGCAACTCACTCCCTCAGCCCACGGGGGCACTCGGCCGCCCAATCGTTCGGCCGCAAGCTTCGGGCCGCGCGACAGGCTCGCGGTTATACGCAGCCAGATCTCGCCGCTCGCGCCCGGATCAGCCTGTCGACGCTGGTGCGCATGGAGGCGGGCGATTCTGGAACGGCGTTCGGCATGTGGATCAACGCGTTCGAAGTCCTGGGGCTGCTAAGCATGTTCACGGATTCAAACGATCCGCTGACTGAAAGCGTCGCCCTGGCAAATCTGGATCGCCCAATTCGAAAGCGTAAGCCTTCCAGAAACCTGGATTTTTGATGGCGCACGTCGAACGAATCGTGACGATCGAGTTGCCCGGCGAGCGGAAGCCGGTCCCGGCTGGCCTTCTGGACATGCAGGAAATCGGGGCGACCACGGCGTTCTCTCGATTTAGCTACGGCCTGCGTTATGTGGACCGCCCCAATGCCATGTCGGTCGACCCGATGAGTCTGCCACTGGGTGGCAGCCTGATCGACGTGGCGCCCTACGGTGCCCTTGAGCTTTTCGGCGCTTTGCGAGATGCGACGCCCGATTTCTGGGGGCGCCGTGTCATCGAGAACAAACTAAGGGCCGTGCCAGGTTCCCTCCCCGAGTCGGTATTCCTGGATCACGCCGGGCCAAATCGCGTCGGTGCCCTCGATGTACAGAAAGATCAAAAAGGAGCGCCGTTGCCCAGTGCGCTTCCGAAGCACATCGAACTCGAGTACCTGATGGAAGCTGCCGACCGGGTTGAAGAAGGCTTGCCGGTGCCTGCACAGCTGGAGCACTTTTTCACGGGAGCTCCGTCCCTTGGTGGCGCGCGTCCGAAAGCGCTGATAGTGGACGACGGCTATCAATGGATTGCCAAGTTCCCGGCCCGTGGTGATGTCCTGGACATGGCGTGGCTCGAATACGCGACTCTCGAACTTGCACGCAGAGCCGGCTTGAACGTTCCTTCCGTCAGGCTCGTGTCGTTGCCTGGCAAGCGCAATGTCATGCTCATCCAACGCTTCGACAGGCGAACGGAAGCCGAGTCGTTCTCGAAGCGCCACATGATCAGCGCATTGACGGCCACTGGCTTGCACGAGCAGCAATCACACACATCGAGCTACGCAGACATTGCACGCGCGATAGAACGGTTCGGAACCGCTGGCGGAGTTGCCGACGATCGCATCGAACTATTCAAGCGAATGGTCTTCAACATTCTCGTGTCCAACGATGACGATCACTTGCGCAACCATGCCTTCCTCTACGACGCAGAAAATCACGGATGGCGGTTGAGTCCGCTGTACGACGTTGTGCCGCGACCCTCGTCCACCCACGAGCGATTCCTCCATCTCGGAGTGGGCCCCGATGGTCGGGCCTCACACCTGTCGAATGCGCTGCGCGGATGTGGTCAGTTCGGCCTCTCGACCAGGCAGGCGGCCGCGCTTATCGACGACGTCGCTTCCGTGACGCGCGAGTGGATGGGGTACTTTGAAGAGGCTGGAGTGCCGGGTGTGTTGATCGAACAAGTCCGTTCCGCTTTCCCGCGGCCTTCGGACGTGGGATTGGCCGAGGTGGTCAAACACCTATGACCGGCCGCGCAAGCAAACGGTATTGCCATCGCCATGGATGAGCGTAAGGCGTCCTCCCACTACGTGGTCTCCCTGTTCGTTGGATTGATCGCTCTCCTCACCGCTATCGTGCTCTTCGTGCCGCGGTACGAGAAGGCGGTGCTGCGCGCCCATGCCGCTCCCCCGGTGCGCCAGATCATGCCTTCTGTCGCGGTCTGGCTCAGCACCACCGATCACCGGTCGAAGCTGGCCCCGCAGCCCGATATCCCGGTGAGCCCCCGTGGTTCGGCGACCGCCGATATCGTCATCGATCCCACCACCCGGTACCAGAGCATCACGGGTTTCGGCGCGGCGATGACGGATTCCTCGGCGTGGCTACTCCATACGAAGATGAGCGCGCCCGAGCGCCAGGCACTGTTGCGCGAGTTGTATGGTCCGCCGCCGAACCTCAACTTCAACATGATGCGGCTGACGATCGGCTCGTCTGATTTCTCGTTGAACGTTTACACGCTCGACGACATTCCGTTCGGCCAGATCGATCCGCAGTTAAAGCATTTCAACATCGCGGCCAACCTCCAGGACGTGGTGCCGATGATGCGGGAAGTCCTCGCCATCAATCCCGGCATGCTCACGATCGCTTCGCCGTGGGGCGCGCCGGCGTGGATGCGCACCACCCAGAATCTGCTTGGTGGCGAGCTGCTGGAGCAGTACGAGGGCGTCTACGCGGACTACCTCGTCAAGTATCTCGATGCCTACCGCAGCCACGGCATTCCCATCTTTGCCCTGACCTTGCAAAACGAACCCGCGTACGCACCGATCAGCTACCCCGGCATGACGATGGGTGCGGAGACGCGGGCCCGCGTGGTCTCGAAGTACCTCGGACCGAAGCTCGCTGACCGAAAGCCCAGGACAGCCATCCTCGAGTGGGATCACAACTGGACGCCTGTCGAAGAGCCGCTGGCCGTCTTGGCCGACCCCGATGCCGCGCGTTACATCGACGGCGTGGCGTGGCATTGCTACGGCGGCAGCCAGCACGAGCAGGGCCGCGTCCATCGTGCCCACCCCGATAAAGATGCTTACATCACGGAATGCACCGGTGGCGACTGGCCGTTGTCGGTCAACGGCGAATTGCTGTGGTTCTCACGAAACCTGCTGGTCACCGGCATCCGGCAGTGGGCCCGCGGCGTCGTCTACTGGAACCTTGCGCTGGACGAGAACCACGGTCCGCATTTCGGCGGGTGCTCGCGTTGCCGCGGCGTCGTCACCATCGATTCGGAAACGGGCGAGGTGACACGCAACGACGAGTATTACGCGCTGGCGCACTTCAGCCGGTTCGTCGAACCGGGCGCGTTCCGGGTGAATTCCAACGATACCGATGTCGACGACAGGGGCATCGCCAATGTCGCTTTTCAGAACGAGTCCGATGGCTCGCTCGTCCTGGTGGTGGTGAACCTCAATAAGGACGAACGCCGTCTCTCGGTAACGGACGGGCGTAACCGTTTCGAGTACGCGATGCCGGCGGAAAGCGTGGCGACGTTCGTGTGGGATCCGGACCTTCCCGCGGGTTGGATTCGACGCGCCCAGCGGTGGCTGAGCGGAGCGCGCCCGCAGGCGCGCGTCGACTAGACGCAAGCCTCCCCTGCACGCAGGGGAGGGTCCGATCAGACGATCACGTCATGATGGATCAATGCCAGATGCCCTTGATCTGCGACACCGTAAGGCCGTTGATCAGGCAGTGGTTGGGATTGTTCGGCATGGCGTCGATGACCACGTTACCCTTGAGATTGATTACCGTGGACGCCCGGGTAAGGCCGCGGTTGACGCCCCACACCCGCGTGCCATCGGTGTTGATCAGGTTCTGCACGTTGGCAGCGGTCTCAGTGATGTCGGCACAAAGAACCGACACACCCTGCAGCTTGTCGTCGCTGTCGCTGTCCTCCTTGTCGTAATTCGCCGTGGCGTTGGCTACGCCGCTGCGGACCAGCAGCCACCCCTTCGGAGCGGGATCGCCGTTCTTTGCGAAGACGGGGCAAGCCAGGCCCAGCAGACAGGTGATGAGAGCGACCGTGATGATCGTGTTCTTCATGGGAGTTCCTCGATGTGGTGTCGTGCGCAGCCATTGGCGGCAAGGGAAGCCCATGCCGGGACGATGGCTGGCTGACGCGACGGCCATGCGCCCGCCGCCAGAGTCACGCGGTACCAAGGCGCGAAGTATCAGGCGATTGCTGAGAATCGAAGCGTCACGTGCTGAGTGCGACGCCTGACCAGGCGAAGCCATGCCCCGCGGACGATCTGGCGTAAAATGGCGCCGCAGGTCCTCTGGCTACGTATGAGACGCGTTCGATGGCGAAAAAAATCCTCAGCGCCATCGGTACGACTGAGAACGGCATCGCGCCGCTTCCGTCCAAAGGCCAGGCATCCTTCAGCGCGCTGATCGGCCACATAGAGAAGCGGCGCGCTGCCCTGGCCGAGTGGGAAACGTTCGACGCCGACTTCCGGCGTAAATACAACGATGAGTTCGTTCTGCTGTGGCAGGGCTACGATGCGGTGCGTATACGTCTGATCCATCGCCTCGATCAGTCACATGACACGAGGGGGCTTACCAAAGGCGAACGTCAGACGATCGCCGAACTGATCAGCCAGTTTGCCGCCGACGTGCTCGCGTCCGTTGCCGAGCCTGATATCGCGGAGATCCATCGGCGTTACAACGGATCAGCTGGCGAAACCCAGGTAGCTCATGCCGTCGAGGCGCGTGATGAAGTGCCGGTTGCGTCCACCATAGAGGTCCCTGACGAGGCCGAGCCCGGCTCGCCCGACGACGTGCTCCGGCACATACAGGAACAGCTGGACCAGGAGGAGGCGCGAGAACGCCTCCGTCGCGAGGCGCGCGAGGCGCACCACGCAAAGCGAAAGAAGACGCCCAAGCGCACTGCGACGGAGGAACGCGCGCGGCTCGAGCAGGCTGAGATCCATCTGTCGATCCGCGAGGTCTATCGCAAGCTCGCCAGCGCGCTTCACCCGGACCGCGAGCGCGATCCCGTCGAGCAGCAACGCAAGGCCGCGTTGATGCAGCGAGTGAACCAGGCGTACGCCAACAAGAGCCTGCTCGATCTCCTCGAACTTCAGCTTGAGCTGGAGCATATCGACCAGGCCGCACTGGAGAACATCGGCGAGGACCGGCTCAGGCGCTGGAACGTGATTCTCAAGGAGCAACTCCATGGGCTGGACCAGGAGCTTGCCGAGATCGAGATGGATTACCGGAGGCGGTTCGGTATGAGTCCGGCCACGGCCGTATCGCCGAAGACGGTCAAGCGGGCGCTCACCACGAACATCACCCACGTGCGCGAAAGCATCCGGGCCTTCGAGCATGACCTGCGTGCGTTCGATGATGTCGAGCGACTCAAGGCGTGGCTGAAGGACATGAGGGCCGGTTAAGGGGAATCAATGGAAGCCGACCACTAGCTCGGTTGAGTTTTCGCCTTGCGGAACCAGCTACCGGGTATCGAACATGGTAGCCAGCGACTCCTCTAAACGTTGCTTCTTGTTGCCTGGCCTGTGACGTGCCACGAGGGGCCCCAATGCTTCGGGCATGACCGTCCTTACCATCGGGATTGACCATGCGATTAGCCTGTCGGTCTTCCAGCCATAGCTCAGCGATAGCGCATCTACCAACGACGGAATAACCAGAACCCATAGTTCCGAACTTCCAGAAACGGAGTTCGCCAGCGCAAAGAGTGAATCGGCGCGTCGCAGGCTATGGGGCTCCCGATTCGCCAATTCGACAAATCGACCCAAGTGTTGCGGGACGGCATCTCTATCGACAGATGCCATAACCCGCAACGGCCAGCTGGCAACCGTGACGATTCGATTGATCTGAGTCTGTTCTTCAGCTGACCGCAATGCTTCCGCGAGGACATGCTTGCGTTGCACCGCGTTTCCCCAGTGCTCCGCGACCATCGAAAGTGATTGGCATCGATACCAAGGGTGACGAATGGCTCGCGCGATTTTCAGCGCTTCGCGTGGCTCGGTGAGCACCAGCTTTGCCACGCGCGCTCGACCGGCCACGTCTTCCTTGGTGATTGACGAATCTACCATCGCGTCCGTTCCTCCATGCCGTCACCGCGTTAATCTTGCGGACTCGTACAGGCAGCATACCGGTTGCCCTCCACCTGCGTAACCTCGCCGCGGCCTTCGGCCGTGACGCTCCCTGTGTAGTGCTTGGCGCTGTCGAAATCCACGTGCGCCGACGCCGACGGGGCCAACTTGCAGGTGAGCTTCCACGCCAGCGACGTAGTGTGGCGTTGCTTGTCCGTGGCGGTGCAATCGCCCTCGGCCGGTGTCCACGCGGCGAACGTGGTCCAGGGATCCGCGCCTTCATCCACGCAATGCCAATGCACTTCCGGTGCACCTGCCTTGCCGTTGGTCACGTGCCGCAGCAGGATCTTCCACAGTCCGGGCATGGCGCCGAAGTCACCGGGATCGGCGTGGACAGGTGTGACTGCCGTCATGGCCAGCGCACACGCGGCGAAGGCGGCCCATCGGTGCAGGGAAAGCTTCATCATCATCTGACTCCTTGCGAACACGAAAACCCTGCCCGCTTTCGCGGGCAGGGTCGGCATCGAGCAAACCGTAAACGATCAGTCGGCGATCGCGGCGGTATCGCTGACATCCTTCCGGGTGAAGTTGAACATGTCCATGAGGTTGCCGATGGCCGGCGCGTTCACCGGTACGTACGGGTTCTCCCGGAACGACACCGGGTTAGGCAGGTTGTCGCGGCTGCGAGCAGAGATCTGGTCCTTCAGATTCCAGTTGGCCTCGACGAATTTGTCGAACGAGACATGGTCGTAGTACGTGTGCACGACCTTGCCGCCCTGGGAGAACTTCGACACCACCAGCAGCGGGATGCGCGTGCCGTCGCCGAAGAAGTCGATCGGCTGGATGTAGCCGGAATCGTAGTAGCCACCGCCTTCATCGAAGGTCACCATGATGACGGTGTCGTCCCACACCTTCGGGTTGGCCTTGGCCATGTCGACGATCTTCTGCACGTAGCCTTCGAACAGATCCAGCTTCGACGAGGCCGGATGGCCATCGAGGATGCCGTCCGGCTTGGCGATGGAAACGGCCGGCAGCGTGTTGTTCTGGATGTCGTCGTACAGATCGTTGATGTCCTGGTTCTTGGCGCGCAGTTCCGGGTTGGTCATGACCTGGGTGGAGTACAGGAACGGATCGCAGATGTTGCAGAAGGTGCCAGCCTCGCCGTCTTCCTTGCCGCCACCAAAGCCTTCACCGTAGTACTTCCAGGACACCTTGTGCTTCTCCAGCAGCAGCGCCAGGTTCTCCTGCGTGGTCGGTGGGATGGTGAACTGGTCGGCGCCCAGCGGAGCCGGCGTGCCGTCACCCATGTAGCCCGGGTTGTAGTTGTTCACCAGGTAGTACGCCTTGGCTTTGCAGTCCGTGCCCTTGAACGTCAGGTACGGCAGCGAGCGAAGGTAGTTCTTGATCTGCTTCACGCCCGGCTGGCTTTCGTCAGCGCAATTGACGTACGAACCACCACCGTAGCCGTCCTGCACCCACCAGTTGTTCGTGCCGAACTGCGCGTCCGGGTTCTCGATCTGGTTTTCCGGCGGGGTGGCCGGATTACCGTTGGCGTCGGCGTAGTAGATCAAGGTGCCGAAGCCAAGCATGATGTGGTTGGCACCCGTGCCGCCCATCACCGACTGGTGGAAGTTGTCGCTCAGCGCATACGTCTGGGCCAGCTTCTTGAAGTAAGGCGCATCGCCCTGGGCCATGTTCATGAACTGCATGGCGGTGGAGCCTTCACCGGTAGTCTGGTCGTTGAAGTTCGCCGGCAGCGGAGCGCCGTTGTTACCTGCGCCCATCGTGGTTTCGACCCACGGGAACAGGTCGTTGCGGCAACCACTGGGATTGGCGGCGGCGGCTACCTTGGTGTCGCAATCGAGCTGCTGCCACATCTGGAAGAAGCGGTGCACGGGGCTGTTGGCGTAAGCGTCGTAGCTGATCGACGCATGCATATCCACCGGTGCGTTGACGAGCTTGGCCGGGAAACGCGTATCGACCACGCCGTTGGGCAGGCCCGTGCCACCGGCAGCGAGCATGTCGTAGCTGCCATCGGGTAGAGCCGGTTCAATGCTCTGCGCCTGCGCCGCCGAAGCGAAGGGTGCCGCGGTGGGTGCGCCACCGGTGTTCATCTGCGGAAGCGTCTTGTACTTGCCGGCCTTCTTCGGCGACATGTCGTACTTGCCGGTGCTCGAGGCCATGAACTGCGTCGCAAGGTCCACGTGCGGACCCGGCGTGCCGTCGGCATTGACGATGCCTTTGGACAACAGGTTGTCCACCGACTGCCCCTTGGGCGCAGTGTAGGTGCCATAAACGTGGTCGAACGTGCGGTTTTCACCGATCAGCAGGATCACGTGCTTGATCGGAGTGGCGGTATTATCGCTGTTGTCCTGGCCCTTGGGCGGCTTGTGCAGAACGACGATGCCGCCGGGAAGGCCAGACTGGGTCTTGAAGGGAGCCACGGGCACGTTCTGGCGGAACTGTGCATCGTGATCGGGCGGAGTGGTGTCCTGGGCGCTGACGACGCCGGCGAGGCCGACGGAAAGCGCGCCAAGCAACAGCGGCGAAAGCCGTGTGCGGCGCAACCATGTAACCATTGTGAATCTCTCCCTAGTGGAAGTCTTCCCCCTGATGCATGTCGACTGAGGTTGTGGATGACCCGTCGACCGCGTTGAGCTTCCACCTCGCTTGTGACGGATCGTTGGCACAAGGGAGACAATGCGTGAGGTTGCGATGACCATCACGTGTCAACGCAACATCTTGCGAACAATCCTTATCACCGCAAGAAAAAATCGGTGGCTCAAACCAGTTCGTAGGGGCGCATCATTTCGTTGTCTTCGTGCTCGAGGTAATGGCAATGCCAGACGTATTTACCTGGCTCGCCGTCGAAGCGCGTGATGATGCGGGTGACCATCCCGGGGTCGCAGCGCACGGTGTCTTTCCAGCCGGCTTCGTGCGCGGCCGGCCGTATCGATGGCCCGGTGAACTTCAGTTCCTTGCGGGCGTTCCACGCGAAGAGATCGAACGGACGGCGCTCCAGTACCTGGAAGCGCACAAGGTGCAGGTGGATGGGATGCGCGTCGCCCGTCACATTGACGAACGTCCAGGTTTCCACCGTGCCCTTCCTGGGTTTTTCGCTGATGGGATCGCTCCACATCTTTCCATCGAGCAGCATCGTCATCGGATTGCCGCCCGAATCGTCCTGCTCGCCCAGTGCAAGCACGCGGTCCTGCACCGCCGTGGAAGGATCGATGCGCTGGACCGGACGCAACGCCGCCGGTACCACCGAGGTGTCGCGGCGACCCTTGGCGCGAA
Source organism: Luteibacter rhizovicinus DSM 16549 (assembly GCF_001887595.1). Lineage (NCBI taxonomy): Bacteria > Pseudomonadati > Pseudomonadota > Gammaproteobacteria > Lysobacterales > Rhodanobacteraceae > Luteibacter > Luteibacter rhizovicinus. The sequence continues at coordinate 1,330,783 of NZ_CP017480.1, read as the reverse complement.
CGCGGAACTCGACGATGCCGTCGGCCTGGTGGCGTAGCTGCACGGACTGGCCCGCATAGGCACTGAAGTCGACGATCACCTCGGCACGTTCGGCCGGATAGAGTTCGATGTTCAGGCGATCGGTGGGTGCTGCCAGCAGCCCCTGGTCGCTGCCGATCTGCTGGAACGGCTTGCCATGTGACAGCGACAGGTTGAAGAAGCTGGTATTGGCCGCGTTGATCAGTCGCAAACGGTAGCGGCGCGGCTCCACGTCGAGATATGGATACAGCTTGCCGTTGCACAGCACCGCGTCGCCGCGGCATTCGGACACCCAGGGTGCTTCGGGATCGTCCGATACCGGGTAGTAAAGCTTGCCGCTCTTGGCGAGCAGGCGGTCGTAAAGCATCAACGGAATATCGAATTCACCCGAGGGCAGCCCCAGGGCCTGCTCGTCGTCGTCGTGCACATGAAAGCCGCCGAACAGGCCCGCGTAGATGTTCAGCCGCGTGATGCCCATGGCGTGATCGTGGTACCACAAGGTGGTGGCGTCCTGGTCACCGGGGTACAGGGCGGTCAGCGATTTACCCGGCACGTACCAGTCTTCCGGCCAACCGTCGTTCGGCGCGGAAACGCGCGCGCCGTGCACATGGGTGATGGTGCGAACGTCGGGTTTGGATGTCTCCGCGCCATGAATGTTGTGATCGATCGGCAGGAAATGCCGTGTGGGAAGCTCGTTGGCCCATTCCACCAGTACCGGCTCGCCGCGGCGCGTGACGATCGTGGGGCCCGGCGTGGACCCTGCGTAACCCCATTGCGGCGTCGGCGGCAGATCCCGGTGCACCCTGGCACTGAAGGCACGCATCGGCATGCGATAGAAGGGCAACGGCCGGCTTCCGAATGCGGCGTGGGTACGCGTGCCCGTAGGCACGGCGATCGGTGGCACCGGCAGGGCATCGACGAACTTTGCCATGGTTACCGGGTTCACCAGCGGCACGTTCGGCGCGGCCAGGCCCGGCATGGCCATCCGTTGCGTCATCGGCATGGCCATCGGCGACTCCATCGCCTGGGCGACGCGCCATGGTTCGACGAAGACGCATGCACCGGCGAATCCGCCGGCGACCCCCAGGAAACGGCGTCGGGAATGATCCATGGGAGTTACCGCTGATTGCCTGTCGAGCAGTCAACCGTAGGTCGGGCGAATGACAAGGATGTTTCAATCCAGGTCATCGTCGGGAGTCATGCAAGACCGTCCATGGACTTCAACGGCTGCAGCACGATGTCGGCAATGGCTGCCTGGCCTACCTGAAACGCGACCTGGTATTCCGCATCGCCAACCATTTCCCTGAAGGCGGACCGGCGGGGGTACTGCACCAGAATGACGGCGTCCCACTGCTGCGCTTGCCCCGTCGTAAGCAAAGCGAGCCCATCGCCGCCGAAAAGGATCTTTGCACCAAACCGAGCCAGGACCGGTTTAGCCATTGCCAGGTAGTCGAGGTACCTCTCGCGGCCGCCATCTGGCTCGAACCGGAGGAGATTCAACATGACGACGGATGAATCGTCGTCTTCGCTGAGGAACGCATCAATGGCGGCAGGTGACAACGAGACCATACATTTCTCCTTTGGCAGGGCACTGCATAGCGAGTGCGTCCATCAAAGGTAGTCCGGCGCTATGTCAGAAACTGTCAGCAATGAACACCCGTCACCGATTCCTCGTTCCTCGCCTCCTGCACCAGTTCGAGTGTGCTGGAAACGATAAAGTGGCCGTGCCCATAAAGCATAAAGTGGCCGCCACCGCCCCACGTGTCGCTTTGGCGCGCACACCAGGTGAGACGCGCAACGCTGACGGCTTAGCGTGCAGTGCGGCGGCCCTCCCATGCACGCTTAAAAGTGAGCGGACCAAGCAAGACCAGGAGTGGCGGCCTGATAAAATAGGCTTGGTTCTCCCTTGAGCTGAACAATTCAAGTTCGGCTCTCTCGGCACTCACCTTGGTTGGAATGGCCCGAGAACCAGTTACTCGCCCTCGCGGCGGAATATGAACTCCCGATGCCAAGCGAGGTACGGCAAATGACCCGGCGTATGTGCTCGAAGTCGGAGCCCGCTTTCAATACCGAAATGTGGGCGGACCACCATCTCCAAGCGTTGCGAGCACAACAGCGCTCCCTCGTCACTGAAGCCGATCAAGCCCGAGTCGAACATCGCGTCCAAATGGACGGACAGCAGCAGGCCGTTGAACGGATCCAACCTTTCAGTATCACTAGCCTTTGCCCAAGGTTTAGCGTGACTGGCCCGCAGCAACTCTGGCGGTGGTGCTAGGCCGGTCACAGCACAGCGGCCCTGCCAGAGATCCATCAGGGCTTCGCGAAAAACGTCCTGACCGATCCGTTGGCGCACTTCGCGCGTTCGTTCGGTCGCGGGCATCGCCGCCAATCGCGCCTCAAGTCGAGAAGACAGAACGGTCGCAGGATGCGTTTGAAGCGAATGGAGGAGGCGCAAGGCCTCGTAAACCTGCGCCGCACCTCTTGCTACCCCTATGCTGGTCATTCCCAAGGGCGGTGCTCGATCAGACAGAGTCAAGCCGATCCGTGCCGCCATGTTGGGTTCCGGCAGGGCCAGCATCACACCTGCCTCGTCAGCCCATACCAGCACCTTGGCGGGTGACCCGCTGATCCCGGCGACGAACCAGTCGTTACTGGCCACCGATACCAAGTCGTAGCCATTGTCTGCCAATGCCTTGGTTATCAGCACGGGTAGCCGAAGCTCGACGCTACGGCAATGCTCGCCCCGTTGCCTAGCAGAATTGTGCCTCGATGGTAGTTGGGGGCAATCTGTGCCCACTGTAAAATAGGGTAACCACTTGCCACGTTGGAGGATCGCCTCTTCGTCCCATTGACCGAAGCCAATCAGCTTCACGTTGAGGCTTAAGTTGGTATTTTCGATCAGGAGCTTTTTCTTCATGGGGAAAGCCTTATTCTGAGCTTCCCGGTTGACACTCAAGTTGAGCAAGGTCAGGTTCCCGAGTGTGGGGATGACCTTTGCCCGTTTGCGAATGGAGGACTGGCGCTCATTCAGCGCACTACCGCCAATCTCTAGTATGTAATCCGGACAGAATATGCTTGTACGTCAACCATAAAGCGTCCAAAGCGGCCACTTTATGGTTTCCCGCACACGAGGAGAAGAACGACATGAAGAATGGTGGGCCCACCAACCCTCATATGGAAACAATAAGATACTGTTGTATCGAATGTTATTCGAAACACGCCTACACTAGTATCCCTGCCAGTATCCCTTCTCGCACTCCAGTCAGTCTGTAAGTGCGTCTGGATACCACTGAGACATGGGTCTCTTTCTCGCGCACCGGCGGCTATGATCACTGCGACACGCGAGTCTGAACTGTGTCCTAACTAACCGTTCCGTGAAAAGGAAGTCCAATGCCTTATTCGGCAACAGTATTCAGCGTTCTCATCGCATCGCCATCAGATGTGCCGGCTGAACGCGAGGCGATAGCTCGCACTCTTCATGATTGGAACGCCCTGAATTCTCAAGAAACCGGGCATGTCCTCCTTCCAGTGATGTGGGAATCTCATGTGGCTCCCACTATGGGAGACAGGCCGCAGGCCCTCATCAATGGTGTGGCTCGCACGTGCGACATGCTGATCGGCGCGTTTTGGACTCGACTAGGATCTCCAACTGGAGTCGAAGAAAGCGGCACCGTCGAGGAGATCAGATGGTTTCTCAAGCAGAGCAAACCAGTGATGCTCTATTACTCGCAGCAACGTGTGGACCTTGATGCAATCGACACTGGCCAGCTTGAAAAACTGAAGGACTTCAAAAAGTCGATCCGCGACAAGGGAATTCAAGACCAGTACGTATCGCCCGATGATCTGAGGCAGAGGTTGCTTCGGCACCTAACCATCGTCATGCGGGATATGTCCGTGAGTCCTGTTGTCGATGCAAGGGTAGTTAAGGCCGCAAAAGCATCTACAGAACAGGACGAGCCGGCGTCCGAGACGGGTAAGCCAGCGAAGGCGCCATCGAAGGTATCCGCTAAGGCGGATCAAACTGTATGGTTTGAAGATTATACCGATAGGTCATTTGTAGTTCGTGGCGACACGCTTCCGCTCGCAGACAAGCTGCGTTCACTAGGCGGTAAGTGGATACCTCTCAAAAGTGGTGGTAAGGCTTGGAACTTTTCGAAGAAGCGACTTGCCGAAGTCGCGAAAGCAATAAAAATTAAGCCTATTCTTCGCGAGCCGGAGGGCTGAAGACTTAAGGTTGTTTGCTGGCTGCGCTCGCCGGAACATCGGCAAGCAGTGCTTCGACCAGTCCGTCAATTGCCGCTATGCCGGGCAGAAGGTTGTCGATTCGGCGAGACTCCTCTGCTGGGTCAACGGCTTGTCTCACGGCACTTCGCGAGGACGTATGGGCTGCCATGCCTCTCAGCGAGCCGTACTGGTCGATCTCGGTGAGGAAAATTGGGTCAAGCTGCTTGTGGTCAATACCAATCGGTAATAGCAGTGCCAATAGATTCTTCTCCTTGATTCCGTGGTTATCCTTGCGAACCAACTTGTAAAACTCGGTCATGGCCGGTATGAGCTTTTCTCCGATATCGAGGAGAGCTGGCCAGCTGCGCTTTAAATTGTCGCTTGGAGCCTCGAGGCTGTCCGGCGGCGCTTTCATCTCTTTACCCGAGAAAGCGAGCAAGCAAAGCGTTATGTGTGAGACAAACCGCGATGCATCCCAAGCCTCACGGGCACGACTCATCGCCTCGAGAGATCGATCTTCAAAATAAGTCTCGATCTCGGCATGGCACAGAACTCGATAGGCGAGCGCGGACGTCTCGACACGGTCTTGAGAGTCACCATATTGACCGGTATCTGTGAACTCGGCGGGCAGGAGGTGTTCTCTTAACACATCGAGTTGGGCCGATAGCTGAGTAAAGCGATCTGACGGCATTAATCGGCCCAAAACCCATCGAATGTGATGCCCGCCCGGGTCCTCCCGTCACCTAGTTGAATGACTGCGGCTTCTGGGATGCGGAAGTCGAGAGCGAGCTGTTGCCGCAGTGCTTCGCCCCAGATCCGAAGGCGATCGAGGGTATGCGGAACGCCTGCCGTATCGCTGTCGATTGCATCCAAGAATCCAGCGTCCTCTAGGACTCTTGCGTACGTCTCACGTACGCCTTGCGTGTCAGCCGCCATGGCGTCAGCAATGCGCTCGTCCACAGTATAAAAAAGGAGGGTATCGAAGATTGCCCTGTTGAACGATCGGCTGCCGGTCTTCCGCGCGATGGAGTTTGCGCCGAAGATTTCGATCAAAAGAGTGCCGGCTTGCTCGAATCTCTCGATGGCGGCCTCAACTGCTGCACTGCGCTCATCCCATTCTGCATTCAACGTGCCGCAGGCAGAATCCAAGAAATCTTTCATTCTTCCTGCATATGTCGGCAGAAACATCAGAAATGCTAGATACCGCACCAGTAGCTCGACGTCACGCATTCTCGGGTCGGGACTGGTTCGTGATAGCAGGATGCGCAAGATGGGAGACTCGCCTGCCGCGTCATCAACGGCATCGGAGAAGGCTCCCGGGAAAAGTGCTTGTCGCAGCTCCTGAGGCGACAGCTTGACACTCCCCGTATTCAGTCTTAGGAAGACTAAGTGCAGGAAGTCGAAGCTTGGCCAGTTTCGAATTACGACTGTTCGAATCGTGTAGTTCGAGAACGCATTTAGATCTGCGTCGAGGGCGGGGTCATCAGTGAGATCTCGATACGACTTACGCGCGAGATCTGCCCGAGCCTCTAGGCCAGACAGTCTGAAACTATTATTCGGCGCATCGGGATCGGCTAGCCCGGCAAATTGCAGCAGCGATAGTAGACGTTGCTTTCCGTCAAGCACGATGTAGCGGCCTCGATGTCCTTGCTTCTCCGCGAGAACTATCTGAGGAACCGGCAACCCTAAGATCAACGATTCAATGAAGAGGCTCTTTCGTCGGGACGACCACGCGTCCCGACGCTGGAACCTAGGATTGAGTTCGATGTTGCCCTTTGCAAGCTGCGCAACGATGGTCTCGACGGTCCAGTCGGCTGAATGAAGTACAGCTTCCGAAAAAGCTCTTGTCTGTGCGGGGTCAAGTTCGGCATCGACCTCCTCTTTGAATTCGAAGCCGTCTTGCGCAGCCATGTTGGTCCTGTCTTTGTCGTCTCATTGCAAGGTTGGCAGATCCATGGCGACGAGTCGATGGGCCGCTTCGATCAATACCTATACCTTGCGATAGTCGCTCAAACACCTATCAAATCCCCTATCTAAACGCTATTATCACAACATCTAAGGAGATGTGATAATGAGTGAGATCGTTGGATACGCACGAGTGAGTAGCGCAGGTCAGTCGCTGGACATCCAGCGCGACAAGCTCGACGCCTTCGGCTGCACCCGTATCTTCTCCGAGAAGCGGTCTGGTAGGCAGGCCGACAGCCGCCCTGAGTTACAGGCTTGCCTACAGTTTCTTAGGGAAGGAGACACATTGGTGATCTCGCGACTCGACCGCATGGCCCGGTCGATCTTGGATCTGTCTAAGATTTCGGATCTCCTCAAGAAGAAGGGTGTGGTACTGAAGGTTCTTGATCAGGCGATCGACACCGGCACATCAGAGGGAATGCTGATGTTTAGCCTGCTTGGAGCCTTCGCGCAATTCGAGAACGATATTCGCGCCGAGCGCCAAATTGACGGTATTGCGAAGGCGAAAGAGAAAGGAATTCCCTTTGGTCGCAAAAGAGCGCTGACCCCCGAGCAGTGCGAGAAAATCAGAACGCTGCGCGAAGAGGAAAAGTTCTCCATCTCTCAGCTAGCCGAACGGTTTTGCGTAGGTCCTGCGACAATTTATAGAGCACTTCAAGGAGCTGTTCGATAACTTGGATTCTTGCTAATGTCGGTTGTAGGGAACTGCGGAGTCACCTCCCCGGATGAAGGGCATGCGGCGGCGCAGCGTGCGCAGCCAGTCAGGACAACACTACAGGGGCGAAAGGAAGCTATGGGCTTGGAAATGAGAGCGTTCAAGGATATCGATCTCAATGATCCATTCTTCGATTCACTTAAGGCTGATTACAAGGAGTTCCCTGATTGGTTCGCCAAGAAAGCTGCCGGGGGTGACGATGCGTACATTTTCTTGAGTGATACGGGAGGCCTCGATGGCTTCTTGTACCTAAAGGTTGAGGATGGCGCGCTCAATGACGTAGTTCCCGCGCTGCCGCCTCGGCCTCGTTTGAAGGTGGGGACGATGAAGATCAATCCCCATGGGACGCGATTGGGCGAGCGATTCATCAAGAAGATATTCGACCATGCTCTAGCAAAAAAGGTTGAAGAAATCTACGTCACGGTGTTCGAACACCATTCTAAGTTGATCAACATGTTTGCCGAGTATGGTTTCCACGCCTTAGCGTTCAAGACCACAGCAAATGGAACTGAGCAAGTATTGGTGCGGAACATTCATGCACCTTTCAAAGACGTTACCACCAGCTACCCGTTGGTGAAGACAGGCAACAGCACAGTCTTTCAGGTCGCCATTGAGCCAAAGTGGCACACTAAGCTGTTCCCCGACTCGATTCTGAGGAACGAGAGCGCGTCCATCGTCGAAGACGTGTCACATACAAATAGCATCCACAAGGTCTACCTCGCTGGAATGCATGGTATGGAGAAGTTGCGGCGCGGTGACGTCATTCTTATCTATAGAAAAAGTGACGGTGCGGCGCCTGCTCGCTATCGCTCTGTCGCGACGTCTGTCTGCGTCATGGAAGAGTACCGTAGCCTTGGTAGCTTCGCGGACAAAGCCAGCTTCCTAGCCTATTGTAGGCCGTATAGCGTATTTACCGATGCAGAACTGGATTACCTCTGGCAAGTCAAGAAGTATCACCACGTCATTCGCTTCACGTACAACTTTGCACTGAAAAAAAGAGTTACGCGCGGCGACATGATCGATCTGGCTGGTGTGAGCGAATCCGCCTACGCAGGGTTCCTTGAGCTTACACATGATCAATTTAAGAAGATCTTGCAGCTAGGAGAAGCAGATGAAAGTCTTGTTGTCAATTAAGCCGGAGTATGCAGAAAAGATACTTCTTGGTGAGAAACGGTTTGAGTTCCGCAAGGCGGTGCCAAAGAACGCAGCTGTGAGGACCATCGTGATTTACGCCACAATGCCGGTGGGGAAGGTTGTGGGGGAGTTCGAAGTCGGCGGAATCCTCGCCGAGCGCCCTAGGAATATATGGTCGATGACCTCAGCGTTCGCGGGAATAACTAAACGTTTTTTCAACGAATACTTCGAAGGTCGGACGACTGCTTATGCGATCAAGGTCAAGAGCCCTAAGCGATACGATAAACCCCTCGACCTGTCATCGGTGTTGACGAGCGGAATTCCGCCCCAGTCCTTTTGTTACCTCCACTGATCGGCTGGTGTTGCGCGAGACGATCGGCCCGGACCGATCGCATACAAGGCTGGTCTGAATTCGTATGCGTCCGTTCTCGACTGCGAGCGTTCGTATTTTCGTCGGTATCTGTCAGTGGCTCTTGAGGTACGGATGCGCTGCATCTTCTGCAAGAACTTCTGCTCAGAAGATAAATCGGTCGAGCACATCGTTCCGGAGTCGCTTGGAAACGTGAGGCATATCCTGCCCATCGGCGCTGTTTGCGACAGATGCAATAACTACTTCTCAAGAAAAGTCGAGCAGCCACTGCTGGCGTCACCCATGTTTCGATTGCTTAGGGCGGCCGTTGGTGTTCCAAACAAGCGCGGGACTATTCCATCGTGGCAACCCGGAGACGGAACGTCTCTACCTGACCAAAGGTTGATGGGAAGATTCCTAGCCAAAGTTGGTCTTGAGGTGCTCGCACTGAGAACACTTTCGGTGCCTAAATGGAACGAGCATCTCGTCGGTCAGGCTGAGCTAGACGAGTTACGTCGCTTTGCCAGATACAACGAGGGACCTGATTGGCCTTTTACGGTTCGTGCAATACACCCCGTAAATGGTGTCTTTGAGGAGGGCGACGGTTTTTTTGAGGTGCTTCACGAATTTGACCTCTTGATGAGCGAGTCTTCGGAGATCTACCTTGTGATTTCGCTGTTCGGTACAGAGATGGTGATCAACCTAGGCGGACGAGAGATCGACGGTTACGGGCGTTGGCTTGTTACAAACAATGGGGTTTCACCCCTCTACTCAGGAAAAAATGCGGAGCGGATTGCCTGATTCCGAGAGAATCGGCACAAGAGGAACGGTCTTTTGTCCGTTCTCGTGCGGAATCGCACTTGGCAATTTCTATGCGGCCCGTCAGGCGACGGCGTGATGGGCCTCGCCTCCGGTAGAAAGTTCGCGAGGCAACGGTTCAACAATGCTGGATGTGAAGTCTTCGGTGATCGTATGAAAGAATCCGCGACCGCGCAGGAAGCCATCTACGCCCTCGCCGTCATGTCAGGCATCTTTGCATACTGCGCTAGGCACGAGACGCACTACAGAGCTGCGGGCCTCCCTGAAGACGCCATGCCGTACTACGATCGCCACATCGACGAGGTTCGGAGGTTCTTCGCGTCTCCCGTGGCTTTCTACACGGCAATGAAAACGGCACGGTTGAGGGTTCGGCACCACTACTGTCCGCAGTGTACGAACGCGATTGGCTTTAATTAGTTGAGGCGGTTACCTGCGTGTAGCTGACGTCACCTCTTCCGATCGTCCACTTGCACGAACGCGCTTGGCTCATCGCCAATCCCCGGAAGGCACCGGAGATTGTTCCGGCGACCACAATTTGAGCAGCTGAAGTAGCAGCCAAAGTCATCCACATTCACTTCGGCAATGCCGTGCAGCGCGGGCAAGCCACATCGGACGCAGACCCAGTAGCCGCAGGCGGTGGAGTTCTCCATGCTGCAATCCTGCGCCGGGACGGACGTGTGAGCAACTCCAAACCGGATTAGGAACGAAGTCGCTGTCTATCTTGTGAACTCATCCGCCGCTACCGGCTTCGATCCTACGAGACCTTTCCATTGGTATATGCCATGAGGCAGCGGGGTATTTAAGCCAAACCCATTAGGAAACTTGATGGATGCGAAGCCACCGCTGGACCCCACTGTCTTGTCCACGGTAGTTCCTTCAGGCGTTGTAATCCTGAAGGTCACTACGAAGCTCGGCCCTTCGCTCTTATCGCGGACCCATAGCTCGGTCTGGGTGTCCGTAGACTGTTGCCAGCTTCTTTCCGAAGCGATAGCTGCAAATGGCAAGAACGACGCAGCTAGTAGCAGCGCGCATGTGTAATAGATCTTCATCGCTCCCCTCTGGTGGCTAAAAAAGTTTGAGAGCTGAGCAGTGTGAGATGTTGGTCGGACGGCGGTCAAAGACGAATCTCTGCGATGAGATTGCTCTTTGTGAGCTCGCCCATGAGGCCTTGTAGTCGGACAGGCGATATGACGTCGCCCGTTTCGGAGCAGACGGCCACCGACGCATTCTCTGGTAGGTACAACCTGATTACTCGCTCCTCACCGGGCCCCATCAGCTGACCGTAGAGTTGGTTCGCGAGTCCCGGACCTCCTATCATGCGATTCTCCGCATCAAAGCCGGCGCACCTCATGTTGCTTGTTTCGCGGGGATCGTCCCGCGATACATTCTTGACGACGCAGTCATATCCTGCACCTCCTGCGAACGCGCCCTGATACACGCAGGATTGAAACCGTACTAGTCCGATAGTCGTCATCGATCTTGGACCATCGTGCGCGGAGAGGCTGACCCCCGAGTTTGCCAGCGCAAGCATCAATCCTGCCGCACCAAATATCGTTACCAAAGTAATTACAGCCGTGAGTAAAGGGCGGCTACGACGTCGTGTGTCTTGCTGATCCATGTGTTCCCCTATATTAGAATGCGTCAATGCTTATGGAGGTTGAAGTCGACGGGGACGCGAACCATCGCACTCTTCGCGGACATGCACTCTGCATTGGTTACGCGCCAACTTCGTGCTGAATCTTGCGCCGCCTTATCGAGCTCTCGAAAGCCGCTGCTTTCGTCAATTTGAATGTCTATCGGTGTGCCCGACCTGCCGAACGTCAATAAAAGAGTGACCACCCCCTCGTGTCCGAGACGTATCGCCTGTGAGGGATAAGGCGCAGCTTCTTTCATCAGTTTCATGGTCCCCATTGGACAGTCGATAGCACTGGCCTGATTGTCAGGCGCAGCCCGAATTGCAGTTCGGGCTTGGTCACCGTCGGGCTGGACGCTGGAGCCAACAGAGTGCGAAGGCCCGCTATCTGCCCTCGCCGGTTGATTGTTCGCTGCCTCGGGTAATGCCAATGACGCTACGAGCAGATATACGAACCATCCCTTATTCAAAGCTCGTCCCCCTGTGAGGAGACGAACACTAAGGAATACTTAGTATCCAGTCAATCGGGTACGGTCGACCCTGACGCCGGTGCATTTCACGGGCGTACAGGGTGCAGGAGTCGAAACAAAGCGAGCCAAAGGAGGACTTCGGGATCGTTGCGAAGAGGCTCCGGCTTGCCAGAGAAGCCGCTGGGCTTTCACAACGAGAGCTAGGCGTCAGGGCTGGTCTAGATGCATCCGTGGCGTCACCCCGCATCAATCAGTACGAGCGGGGAAAGCACGTGCCGAATACGGCGGTGCTTGGGCAGGTCGGTAAGCAGTTAAACGTACCTGTCGCTTATTTCTATGCAAATGATGATGATCTCGCGCTTTTTATCGTGCGATACCATCGGGCGAGCAGCGCTCAACGCGTAAAGCTGGAAGACGAAGCTCGAAAAATTTTCGGCATTTCGTGAAGCACGTAGGGTAGCTCTTCCGCGATAAATCATAGGACACGTAAAGGCGTCGAACTGCCGCCCGATAGCTGTCAACCGCAAGGCCGTAAATTAGGAAAGGCTACAAATTTCTGTGTACACCTAATTGTGCACTTGCGCTGCGCTAAACCCTCATGAATCTACCCTCCTAAAAAACGGATAGGTTCAAGGATGAGTTGGACGGGTCAGGCTTTATCGGCCGAAGCCTCAAGAAAAACGCACCTTGTCCACGACGCGCGCTCCCGATATGGCGCTTTAGTTCAACGACAAAAAAAGCCTGTTCGCCGTCGGGTCGAGAAATCGCCAAACTTGTTTCTTCGTTTCACGAACAGAAAATCCCAACCGGGACACGCTTTTCAACTGAGGCAACTCGCACGTGCATTATCGCACGTGCGATGCTGGCCGCGTTCACGGTATTGCACAATCAATCCTCAATGGATTGCATTAAATCGGGAGACGTAGCGTCCCATTCAGACTAGCCCGTCGGCGCCGAAATAGAACAAACGGTCTGAAGAGGCCCAATCACCACGATTGGCTTCCTTGAGGATATATTGCATTACGCCGTCGTCGCGCACAGATTGGATGTCGGTGCCGTTCTTGCTCACGAGTACCTTCCCGTTGCTATGCTTTAGACCTTTAGTTACTCGCCTCACCGCCTTTTGCATTTGCCTCACGCCGAGGTCAGCATCAGGATTGAATCGCGGGTGATCCTTGATCAAACAGTGAAAGTGGCAACTGTCGAAATGGCCTTTGCCGCCGCGCTGAATGCTTGCGCGCTCTAGCGTCGCAAGACCTTCGATCTTCGACCCGTCCTTCCACTTGTTGCCCAAAAGATTTCTGTTTAGGCGCTTTACAACGGTAGACATGTGATTCTTGCCTTCTGCATCAGAGGTACGATACTGAAACGTAACGGTGACGAAGTAACGCCATGGGCCCATCATCTCGACGAGCTGTAGGGCCTTTTCATATTTGTTTAGTGTCTTTAAGTTCTTCATTTTTCATTTCCTTTAGGTAATATTTTAAATCTGATGCAGTAGAACTGTCAGGCTTAGGTCTTTGTTTTAGACGAGCGTAAAGTGGTCCTTTGCCCAAGTTCGTTTTCGTAGTCATAGGTATGTATGGCTGATGCTTAATTGGTGTCGCGGTTAGAGCTGCTAATGCGTGCGATTCTCTTGATGAGGGCGCACGGCTTCGCTGCTCCGGTCGCGTCAGAGCCTCGTTCGATTTTCAAAGTTCGTTGCGGACACGGATGAAGAATCGCCGCGTGCCCGCTTAGGAGCGTAACCTTTGTTTGGTCATGCGAGGTCGACTTGACCAGATGCGAACGGCGTTACCTCGTTCTGCCAAGCAGAAGGAAATGCGCTAAGAGCTACGCTGCCCGACGGGAAACGACTGATCGTGACGCCATCCAGTCGACCACCTCTGCTTCCCGCCAAGCGACCGATCGCTTGGTAAGACGTACTGGTTCAGGGAATGTACCCTCGGCCATCATCTTGTAAATCTGCGAGGTTGAAAGGCCGATCATGCTTTGCACATGCCAGCGGCGGATCAGGCGAGAGGAGTTGTTGCTTTCATTATTCATCTTGGTTCCTAGGTGACCCCGGTGCGGCTGCAAGCGGGGGCGCATGACTGCGCGGAACGAAGATTAGACTAGGCTTCGATGATAAAAAAGCTTTTAATTCGTGTGACTGTGTGGCGTTATCTCGCTTAAATCACGTTAAAAATAGTCGCCGGTTGTTCTTGAGCTCCGGAAGGCTGTGCGCGCCGCCGTTCTAATTAAAGAAGGTGTAGGTCGCGAAGGGAGTTCTTCAGACGTCGATCGAGAGTGGCGCTGCGAAAAAAGATTTTCTGACTTCGCTAATCCAGTTTTCTTGCGGCAATCCGTAACGCTCTGGTCGCCTCAGCGAGGTCACCGACGTGGTCGAGGTAGTCGGCCCAAGCTTGCATCATTACTTCGCGCTCCAAGAGCCAGCTGGCCCGGTTGTACGCTGCTCGGGAGCTGTTAGGCTCGCGATGTGCCAATTGTGCTTCTACCGCGTCTGGCGGAAATCTGGCCTCATTTAGCGTGGTCGATGCAAGGGTTCTAAACCCGTGACCTGTCGTCCGGCCTTTGTAGCCCATCCGATATAGTGCAAACAGGATCGTGTTCTCAGACATTGGTTTCCTCGCGTTGACGGCCTGAGGAAGCACATATTTGCTCCCGTCAACGTTCTGCGCTTTCAACTCTTTAAGGATCTCCAGCGCTTGAGTTGATAGCGGGACCACGTGCGTCTCCCTTGCCTTCATCCTCTCTGCGGGAATTTCCCACCGCGCTAGCTCAAAGCTCATCTCGTCCCATGTGGCGAACCGTAGCTCGTTGGTGCGAACGAAGGTTAGGAGGAGCAACCTCATGGCGAGTTTCGTTTGTTGCTCACCTTCATAGCTGAGCATCGCTGCCATGAACTCTGGAAGATCCGTTGCTCTGAGCGCTGAATAATGTCGGACCTTCCTGTGGGACAGAGAGCCCGGTAGATCGCGAGCAATGTTGTGCTCACAAAGTTCGCTATCAATAGCAAACTTGAAGACCATAGAGCAGCGTTGGCAAACCCGTCTGGCCATGTCGATTGCACCGCGCTCGGTCTCGATGCGCTTCAGGCACGCGAGAAGTTCCGTGCGAGTGATCTCGCGGATAGGCTTACTGCCGATGTGCGGGAAGACATCCGCTTCTAATGAGCGCTGGAGCTTGACCCTGTAACTCGCTGTCCATTTGGCTGTTCGGGACGCAATGAAAAGAGTTGCTACTTGTTGGAACGTGTTTTCATCCGCGACTTTGCCCTTCGCCTGAGCGCGGCGCGTCTCTTCGCGGGGGTCAATGCCGCGATGGGCTAGAGCTCGGATTTCATCGCGCCGCGTCCGCGCTTCTTTCAAGGAGACGGCGGGATAGGTGCCCAGTCCCGTTCTGCGCTCGTTTCCACGGAAACGGTATCGGAATCGCCACCATTTGCTACCTGCCGGCGACACGGTTAGATAAAGGCTCTCCGTGTCCTTAAGCTTGTATTCCTTGTCTCGGGGCTTGGCATCTGCAACCTGCTTTGCAGTAAGCCGGACGTTCTTTTTTATCGCGCCGTCGTCGTCATTCTCAGCGTCATCGGGAACATTGGTAATAACGGCATTCAATCGACTTGCTGGCATGCGGACCTCGGATCAGTATCCCTATCATACAGGCCCGTATCCACTATCGGTATCCACAAACTCCGCGCGCTACCCAAGCGTTCCCTTGGACCTTGAAAGAAAAACAAACCCTCTAAGATCAGCGAGATGAGTCGTGATCGAGAAGTCAGTCGACCTTTAAATAATTACGTGTGGTGGGCCCACCAGGACTCGAACCTGGAACCAAAGGATTATGAGTCCTCTGCTCTAACCATTGAGCTATAGGCCCGCGCGCGGTGGCCAAGTGTACCCAATGAGGGATCGTTCGACGATGGGCGGGCGCCCACATGGAAAGCCAAGGAAACGTGACGAAGCCAAGCGCGCGGACGTCGACAGTTCAGCCGGCAGACCCCATGCTTGACCCAGTTCAACCCACAGGGGATTTCATGAAGAAGCTGATCATTTCGGTGGCACTGGCCGTTGCGGCCCTGGCCGCGCCGGCATTGTCGATGGCGCAGTCGCGTCGCGTGGTCGTCGTGCACCACCCGGTGCACCATCGTCCGGTCCATCACCATTACTACCACCATCGCGCGGTGCATCACCGCCCGTATCACCGTCCGCCGCCGCGTCATCATTACCCGGCGCATCGTCCAGTTCACCACCGCTGAGCGGTGGGTGACAGTTTCATTGAGAACGCCCGCATTCGCGGGCGTTTTTTTATGTCTCCTGGCGACATCGATAGGCTCGGTCGTTTCTTCGGCAGAGGGGCTCTCCCTCATGAGCAAGAACGGCCGAGAACGGTCATCACGACGACAACTCCAAGCACAACGAGAGCCCCCACCGGACTCGACCTTTTTCGTGGTCTATTCCCGCGACTGATCGGTCGAGGTTGGCTAGCCGGTGGCGGATGCGACTGCAGCCAGTGGGCGTGACATGCCCCACAGAAAAGCCGCGTCTTGCCGTTTCGCCACGCTTCGATTGTCCGCTGGGTGTGCGGTGTCAGCGCTTTGCATCGCCAGCAGTTGAAGGACTTCTCGCGTGGGCGTCGGGAATCCGGGCCCACCCGCGCGAAGAAGGAGATCGCCAGGAAGACGATCCCCAGCAGGATTACGCCCACGACGTCCTTGGTCGACAAGCTGTCCATTCCGCATTCCCCCTAACCCTCGTGACGCACTCCCGCGGCTCCAGCTCAGGCTGCTTCTGCTTCCTCAAAGCGTACCGTCATTCGAACGGGCTTTGGAGATAGCTGGGCCATGAGTGCGTGGAGAATCAACGCGACAGCGTTCATGGTGGGATTGCCTGCGGGTGACAGTTGGCGGTGGAGCGTTTTGGCGTGGGTTCCCGTCGCGCGTGCCAACTCCTCGAATCCAACGGCATTGGCCAGGGTGCGAAGGACCGAACGGGCCTCCTCCGCATAGCCTTCAGTGATCAGCTCAATGGCTTCGCCGACCATGGCCATCGCAAATTCGGGCTCGCGACGAAGGCGCGCCAGGATTCGTTCGCGCGGGTCTACTGTCATTGTCGTGTTCATAGGGCTAATCCTCATCGTCCGGTGTCCTGCCGGTGTCGCCAGCCATCCGCGGAAACAGAATGGCTCAAGGCTTTCTTCCGCCTTTTATATTCCCGGACGAGCGTCTTCGCATCGGCGATTCCGTGCTCTGCGAACCTTTTCCGTAGCTCCCGCCCATCAAGAGGATCAGCGTATCGCCGTCTTCATGGACGTAGACCCTCACGCCTGGGCCCCAATCCAAAATCCACTCTGCAACGCCACCACCTATGCGCTCGTCGGTTACTCCGATCGCTCCATGCTATATCATCGAGTAGCAAATGTGCTACTTGAAACGAGCATTTATGCTACTCATCGGAAAGCTAGATAAAAGTCGGTGACTTCCGTTGCGCTGCGACGGCGTGTACCGATGAGCTGGGCTCCGGGGCATTAGCGTTCAGCGATCGCATCCCCAAAAGAAAACGCCCGCTTGCGCGGGCGTTCTCGTTTAACTCAACGCGACAACCAATCAATCGATATCAAGGAACGACCGCAGCGTCTCCGAACGGCTCGGGTGACGCAGCTTGCGCAGTGCCTTGGCTTCGATCTGGCGGATGCGCTCGCGGGTGACGTCGAACTGCTTGCCGACTTCTTCCAGCGTGTGATCCGTGTTCATGTCGATGCCGAAGCGCATGCGCAGTACCTTGGCTTCACGCGGGGTGAGGCCGGCAAGCACGTCGCGCACGGTTTCCATGAGACCCGTTTCGGTCGCCGACTCGACAGGCGAGCTGGCGTTGGTGTCTTCGATGAAGTCGCCCAGATGCGAATCTTCGTCGTCGCCGATCGGGGTTTCCATGGAGATCGGTTCCTTCGCGATCTTCAGGACCTTGCGGATCTTGTCTTCCGGCATCTCCATTTCCTTGGCCAGTTCTTCCGGCGTCGGCTCGCGGCCGAACTGCTGGAGCATCTGGCGGGAGATGCGGTTGAGCTTGTTGATCGTTTCGATCATGTGCACCGGAATACGGATGGTGCGAGCCTGATCGGCGATCGAGCGGGTGATGGCCTGACGGATCCACCACGTCGCGTACGTCGAGAACTTGTAACCGCGGCGGTATTCGAACTTGTCCACGGCCTTCATCAGGCCGATGTTGCCTTCCTGGATGAGGTCGAGGAACTGCAGGCCGCGGTTGGTGTACTTCTTCGCGATGGAGATGACCAGGCGCAGGTTGGCCTCGACCATTTCCTTCTTGGCGCGACGGGCTTTCGCCTCGCCGACGGACATGGCGCGATTGATTTCCTTGATGTCGGTCAGCGGCAGGTAGAGGGTGCGCTCGATAGCGGCGAGCTTTTCCTGTTCACCGTCGATCACTTCACGGTAGTTCTTGATGTTCGGCGACCACTTCTGACGCTTGCGACCCAGCTCGGCAGCCCACTCGAGGTTGCCTTCGTTGGACGGGAAGCTCTTCAGGAATTCCGCACGCGGCATCTTCACCTGCTTGACGAAGATGTCCATGAGCACGCGCTCGTGGTGACGGATGTCGTTCACCACTTCGCGCAGCTTGCGCACGAAGCTGTCGATCAGGGCCGACGGGAGCTTCAGGTTGAGGAAGGCTTCCGACATCTGCTCGCGGATCTTGGCGAGCTTCTTGTCGTTGATCTCGGCCTTGGGCGCGGTCTTCTGGAACTTGCCGTGGAGCGAGCGCAGTTCTTCCATGCGACGCTTCACTTCTTCCGGATCGGGACCGGTCGGACCGGCTTCCTCTTCCTCGGCGACAGGAGCGCCTTCGACTTCTTCCTCTTCCTCGCCATCGGCTTCGGCGGCGGCGGCTTCGGCGGCCTCGGCGGCTTCAGCCTTGGCGGCGTCCGCGGCTTCCTCGAGATCGGTGAAGCCAGCCAGGATTTCGCTCAGGCGGCGCTTGCCTTCCACGTGCTGGTCGTATTCCTCGAGCAGCAGCTGGATGGTCAGGGGGAAGCTGGCCAGCGCGGTCTGGACCTGGTTGAGGCCTTCCTCGATGCGCTTGGCGATGGCGATTTCGCCTTCGCGGGTCAGCAGTTCGACGGTACCCATCTCGCGCATGTACATGCGCACGGGATCCGTCGTACGGCCGACTTCGGCGTCGACGGCCGACAGCAGGGCCACGGCTTCTTCAGCGGCGGATTCGTCATCCGTGCTGGAACCGGGGGCGGCGCCGTCGGAAATGGTGTCAGTGTCTGGCGCGGAGTCATGGACCTCGATGCCGACGCCCTTGAGCACCGCCATGATGTCTTCGATCTGCTCCGGATCGACGATGTCGTCGGGCAGGTGATCGTTGATTTCCGCGTAGGTCAGGTAGCCCTGCTCCAAACCCTTGGAGATGAGCTGTTTGATTTCAGACTGCTGCTCGTGAGCTTTATTAGTCATGCCGACCGCCGCGGGTTACAGGAACCGATCAGTATAGTCATTTGATGATTTTTTGACCAGTTTTCAAGTGGATCGGGCTCATCGAGGGGACGCAAGAATCGCGCCAGATGGCCGTTTCCGGCCAGGCGTGGAGCGTCGCGATGAGAAGGAGAGGGCCATGGACCCTGTAAGGACGCCTCAGCGCACCTCCAGACGGAAGGTGACCGGGCCATCGTTGATGAGATGTACCTTCATATGGGCACCGAAGCGTCCGGTTTCCACCCCCGGAACATGAACGGCGCGGGCCAGCGCGACCAGGCGGTCGAACCAGAGCGTCGCTTCCGCCGGAGCGGCGGCCGTTGTGAAGCTGGGGCGCATGCCCTTACGGGTATCGGCGGCAAGGGTGAACTGGCTGACCAGGAGCAGGCCGCCGCCGGTATCGGCCAGGCTCAGGTTCATCTTTCCCTCGCTGTCGGAGAACACGCGGTAGCCGCGCAGGCGCTCGAGCATGCGGACGCACTGGGCTTCTCCATCGCCCGGCTCGATCGCGACTAGCGCGAGCAGGCCGGCGCCGATGGCGCCCACGGTTTCCCCCTCGACATCGACACGTGCGGATTCCACGCGCTGGATCACTGCAATCATGGATAGTCTAACGGCGGATGGCGGCCAAGCTTAAAGGAGGCCGGCACCCGGCGGTACACTTCCCCGGATGCGTCCCGATATCTACCTCCTTTACCTCCTGCTCCGCCTGGTCAGTCTCTTTTCGCTGCGGACGGTCCATGCGGTGGGTGCCTGGCTCGGCCGGCGCGCGCTGCGTGCCCGCTCGCACAGCACGCACGTCACGGCCGTCAACCTGCGCCTCACCCGGCCTGGGCTGTCGGAGGCCGAGCGGGCGGCGCTGCTGCAGCGGACGATGGAAGAAGCCGGCAAGTCGGTGACCGAGGTTGCGGCGATCTGGGGCGCCGGCGCCGACCGCTCGCTCGGCCTGGTTCGCGAGGTCGTCGGTGGCGAGCTGTTCGACGCCGCGCTGGCTTCGGGCAAGGGCGTGATCGTCGCCGCGCCCCACCTCGGCTGCTGGGAGTTGCTCAATTACTGGCTCTGCAGCAAGACGCCGATGGCCATCCTGTATCGGCCGCCGCGTATCCAGGCGATCGAAGGCCTGCTGCGCAAGGTGCGCGGCAAGCTGGCGCCGGAGCAGGTCCGCGCCGAGGGCGCGGGCGTGCGCACGCTGTTCAAGCGCCTGGGCGCCGGCGGCACGGTCGGGATCCTGCCTGACCAGCGGCCCCGCGAAGGCGACGGTGTGTTTGCCCCTTTTTTTGGTGAGGACGCCTTGACCGGCGTGCTCCTGCCGCGCCTGGCGGCACGCACGGGGGCGACGGTGCTCTTCAGCTTTGCCGAGCGGTTGCCCGACGGCGGCGGTTTCCGCATTCATGTCCTGCCGGCACCCGAGGGTATCGACGACGCTGACCTCGATGTGGCCTGTGCCGCGCTCAATCGCGGCGTGGAGCAGTGCGTGGAGCGCGTGTTCGAGCAGTACCAGTGGCACTACAAGCGGTTCAACGCATCCGGTCGCAACCCGTACTGGATCAACCGCGCCGAGAAAGGCGGTTGAGGAAGACGGTCATCTCCTTCGCCGCCTGCATGTCGCCGCGACCGGTGGCCGTGGCGATGCCCTGACGCCAGGCCTCGGCGGCGCCGGGCTCGTCATCCATCGCCAGCAGCGCCTTGCCCAGGAGTTTCCAGGCCGCCGAGTAGGCGGGGTCGAAGCCGAGCGCCTCGCGGAACGCCGTGGCCGCTTCGGCATAAAGACCGTCGCCCAGCTGTGCGTTGCCGATGGAAAAACGCAGCAAGGCCCCGTCGCGAACGCCGCCGATCTGTGCGCGCAGTCGTTCGACGAGGGGATCGGTCATCGCACCGCGGTCCGCGTGCGCCAGTAGTCCTGCGGGTACAGCAGGGTGGGCTGCTTCGGCTCGGGCGGCACGCGGTCCATGTGCAGCGCGTTGAGCGTGGGGGCGTCCCAGATCATCAGCCATCCGGTGCGCGACGGCTGGATCAGTCGCGCAAAGCGGAAGGCATTGGCCGGTGGATGCTTGGCGTACGACACCACGAGGCCGTCCGGATGGTGCCGGGCGAAGTCGTCGAGGCTGTCGCCGTCGTGGACGGTGGTGTCGTCATCGTCATCGTCGGCCTGCGGGGCGGCGCCCGTCAATTCGTTGAGACGCGCGATGGGGTGCATCAGGCGCCCGGCGAAGTGGTACTGGCCGTTGTACTCGGTGCCCAGGTTGCCGATGGGCCGTCCGGCCGCGTCGGCCTGGGCCAGGAAGGCCGACGCCGGTGCGAGGTCGTAGCGATACCAGAGGCCGAGGGTGAACAAGGCATTGAGCGACACCGTGCCGATCAGTCCGGCAAAGGCCAGCCGGCGCATTTCACCGCGGCCGCGGAGCAGGAGCAGGGCACCAAGGACAACGAAGATGACACCGAAGAAGCGCGAGAACGGCGCCATCCCTGTCAGCCAGAGGTTGTCGGGAAAGTGCGTCGGCACGATCGACGGCATGGCGAACAACACGATGGCAAGCAGGAAGGCGCCGAGCGAGAGCGGCCAGGTCCCGAGGGCGTAGCTCGAGGCCAGCCCCTTATGGCGTTCGCGCAGGTCGGCCACGGCGGCCGCCACCAGCATGGTCACGCCAGCCAGCTCCGGCAACACGTAGTAGAGCTGCTTGCCGCCGATCAGCGAGAACGTCAGCAAGGCCGGCAGCAGCCAGACGACGAGGAACTGCAGCCCGGACTCGAGCGGCTGGCGCATCAGCGCCACGAACAGCGGCACCAGCACCAGCACCAGCAGCGCCTGATCCACATGCGCGTTGAAGTGCGCGCCGGCCGCCGAGATCAGCAACAGGAGCAGGGCGGCGCCGGCGATGATGAGGGCCGCACCGGTGCCTGCACGCCAGGGCCGGCGGAACAGGGTCATCGGCAAGGCGACGATACCGCGTAGCCAGCCGCTGAGCGGAAACACGATCACCGGCAGGAAGACCAGGTAATACCAGGCAGGGCGCGCGTGGTTCTGCAGGCCCTGGGTACGTTCGGACACCACGCGACCGGCGGTCTGCGTGAAGAACAGGCGCTGACGATAGGCCTCGCCACCGGCCTGGCCGGCAGGAATCGCCCAGGCCAGCAGGATGGCGAAGCCGATCAGCAGGCCGAGCAGGCCGAAGCCGTACCAGCGCGCCCGGTTCTCGCGCGCCCAGGTGTTCCACAGCGGGCCGAGCAGGAACGGGAACAGGACGTGCACCACCATGACCGGGCCCTTGGTCAGCAGGCCGAGGCCGACCATCAGGCCGAACAGCCACCAGCGCGGCTCGGCGCGAGTGGCGGTGGGGGTGAGACAAAGCAGAGCGGCCAACACCCAGACGACGAGGAGCACCTCGTACATGATCTGCAGGCCGAACAGGAACGCGTAGGCGAATGCCATCAGCAGCCACGGCGTGGCCTTGGCCACCCAGGGACGCGTCGGGAAAAGCCGGCTGGCGAGGACCGAGGCCAGGACCAGCTGCACGCCGCCGAAGGCCACTTCGAGGAAGCGTGGCCAGACGTCGTTGACGCCGAACACGGCCCAGCCGGCGTGGATCATCCAGAACAACAGCGGCACTTTCTCGCTGTACGGATCGCCATTGATGTGCGGCACCAGCCAATGGCCGTGCGCCCACATTTCCCAGGCCACGGCGAGCGTCCGCGTGGAAAACATCGGCATCGGGCCGTGGGAGAACATCGCGAGCAGGGCCATCACTGACCACAGCGGCAGCCACGGCCAGAGGGCACGAAGGTGTTCCGAGCGGATATAGGCGCTATTGGACAAGGGCGTCGTCACCGTTAAAGGATCATGAATTCTAAACGTACGATGGGTGGAATGGCTTACTCCACTCCTACCGCCCCGGTCGTCGCCAGAACGTAGACGCCGTGGCTCCTCAGGCCGGGCCCCAATAGCCGATGCGTCGTCGAATCTTCAGTTTGCGCCACAGATTGAGGGGCTTGCGCCGCCGGTTACGCCCACCTTCGGCAATGAATTGATCGATCGCATCGAGCACCCGTTCGCTGGACTTGCCGTCGCGGTAGGGGTGAATGCTGCTGCCGAAGTCGTCGATCGCCTTCATCAGTTCCGGTGAACGGGCCAGGGCGCGCTCGATGGCCGGCTCGAACTGCGCCGGGTCGTCGATATCGATCAGCTGCGGGCCGGCCGCCCGGTTCTTGAAGGTCACGACCGGCTTGCCCGTGAGCAGGAATTCGCTCAGCGCCGACGAGGTATCCGAGCACATCATGTCGACCTGGCCGAAGAGGTCGAGGATGTTGTCGTCGTCTGCGAAGCGCAGGTGCTCGTTGGCCAGGGCGCGGTACTTGGCCGTGGTTTCCGGGTTCATCTTCGGGTGGAAGGTGACGATGAAGCGGTAGCGGCCGTCGCGCGACAGCTCGCGAACCTTGTCGTAAAGAATCTCCGCGGCGCTCCACGAGGGCGAAAACGTGGAGTGGTAGAGGATCACCGGCGGCTGGCGCACCGGCGGCACCGGCCGCGCACCCATCTCGCCCATGAAGGGATCGAGCTTGGGCCAGCCGGTTTCCTTCACCGCGAAGTGGCCCATCTGCGCGGCGATCTCGCCGAACGCCTTGGTGTCCTTCGGGCCGGTGGTGCAATAGAGATCGAAAAAGCCGCGGATATAGATGTGCCGAGGCTTGCCTGCATTGAAACCGTGGAAGGTTTCGACCTTCACGCCAGGAAAGAAATGCGGCACGGCGTTGCTCGAGGTCACCACCGCAATGGGGTTGAAATGACGCACTTCCTCGGTCGTGCGCAGCCATGTCTCGCCGGCCACGAGGTCTTCGCCACCGGGACCGTCGAAGAACCACGCCGCCTCGTCGCCGCGTGCGCGGATCGCGTCCTGCAGCGGGCGCAGGATGGCCAGCGCATAGCGCTCCGAACCGTAGAGGAGGTAGTGCTTCTTCATGAGGAGGTTTCCGAGCCACGGTCCAGGCCGTGACGGTGCAGGGCCGTGGCGGCGGACTCGCGCGAGGCAGGGTTGTGCTGCATTTCGTAGTAACGCATGCGTTTGTAGACGGCGTAGCTGGCCGCGGTCTGGGCGATGATGAAGCCGCGCCAGCCATCGAGCATGGCCAGGCGGAAGACGTAATCCTTGATGAAAGCGAGCAGGAAGACGAACGGCGTCTGCCACATGCGTGGCGACTTGCCCTTGTCGTACCAGTCCCGGCATTTCAATTCGGAATAGCGCAACACCTTCAGCTGCTTCTCGACCAGGCTGGGGTTGTTCACGTGGTCGAAGGGAGCGCGAAGCGTCCGCGCGGCGCCATCGAAACGCAGCGATTCATGCACGCGTGCATCGGTCCAGCGCGCGCGGTCGCGGTGCCACAGCCGGGCCATCTTCTCGCCGACCGACGGCCGGTACCAGCGCATCGGTGCGCCCATGTAGATGGTGCGGCGGCGCAGGAACACGGCGGCGTCCGGGCTGGCCTGGATCGACGGCAAGGCCGCTTCCAGCTCGGCGGCGAGTTCCGGCGAAAGGAATTCGTCGGCGTCCAGGGCGATCAGCCAGTCGTGGCTGGCCTGGGTGGTGGCGAAGTTGCGTTGCGGACCGAAGCCCAGCCAGTCCTGGTGAACCACGCGCGCGCCGTGCGCCTGCGCGATCGCCACCGTGTCGTCGGTGCTGCCACTGTCGATCACCACTTTCTCGGTCGCGAACGGCACGCTGTCGAGGCAGCGGGCGATCGTATGCGCCTCGTTATAGGTGATCACTACAAGGGTCAGGGGGAGGCTCGCCATCGGGAAAGTCTAACCGAATCGGCCCGTGGGCCCGGACCGGCAAGGTTAAGGCGTTCCCGTTATCCTTCGCCCCCATGCGCATCACCGTCGCCATCATCACGTACAACTGGCCCGCCGCCCTCGAGCGCGTGCTCGAGTCGCTGGCCCGGCAGACCCGTCTGCCCGACGAGGTCATCGTCACCGACGACGGCTCGACCGGGGAGACGCGCCGTGTCATCGAACGGGTGGCCGCGACCTTCCCCGTGCGCCTGGTTCACCTCTGGCAGCCCGACGACGGGGCACGGATGAGTCGCGCGCGCAATCGTGCGATCGCTGCCGCCACGGGCGACTACGTCATCATCCTGGATGGCGACATGGTGGCCGAACCCCATTTCGTCGCCGACCACGAGGCGTTCGCGACCCGCGGTTGCTACGTGCAGGGCTCACGCGTGCTCAGCGACGAAGCGCTGACCCGCCGCATGCTCGCCGACGGCTCGGTCCGCGCCAGTTTTTTCACGCCGGGGATCGAACGTCGCCGTCACACCCTGCGCATACCCTCGCTGGCGCGCTGGTATGCGAAGCCCAGCCAGAAGACGCGCGGCATCAAGAGTTGCAACATGGGTTTCTGGCGCGAGGACCTGCTCGCGCTGAACGGCTTCAACGAGGGCATGACGGGTTGGGGTCGCGAGGATACCGAAATGGTCACGCGTGCTTTCCATGCCGGGCTGCTCCGCCGCGACCTGCGCTTCAGTGCGCTCGCCACCCACCTCTATCACCGTACCCGGAAGAATGTCGTCGACAATCCGAACGACCGCATCCTCGACGAAACGCGTCGGTTGGGCCTGGTTCGTTGCGAGTTTGGTGTGGATCAGCATCTGGCGGAGTTCTTCACGCCGCCGTTGGACGAGCGCCCGGCCTCAGCCTAGGGCGTCCAGCGCCGCGCCCAGGCGCGTCGTGAAGCTCGCCTCGTTGTCGAGGTACCAGCGCCGCGCGTTGTGGCCGAGCGTTTCCCGCTCGGCGGCCGGCATGGTGATCGCACGCGCCACGGCCTCCTCGAGCGCGGATTCGTCGAACCGCCAGGTGCGCGCGAGATGGAAGGGCCCGCCCTCCGATGCCCGCACGGGCAAGCCGCGGCTGGCGTCGATCATCTGGTTCATCGGCGCGCCGTCACAGCTCAGCACGACCGCGGCGCAGCTCATCGCCTCCACCAGGTAGTGCCCCCAGCCTTCCGTCTGCGACAGGCAGAGGTGGAAGGCGCAGGCGTTCTGCAGCCGGCGCACTTCGGCATCCGGCAGGTGCTCGCGCACGATGCGCAGGTTGGTCGCGCCGCCTTCGTCGTCCGCCGTGGGGCCGCCGCGAAGCACGGTGAGCGTGGGCCACTCGGGGTGACGCTTCCACACCGCGATCAGCCGCGCGGTGCCTTTCAGCTGGCTCGATCCGGCGGCATGGAGAAACCCACTGGGGTCGCGCGGCACGCTGGCGTCGTAACGGTCGCGGCTGCGAAAGCCGACTTCGCTCGCGCGCAGGCCGAGGGCGCTGAAGATCCGGGTCGCCTCATGGGTCTTGGTCAGCAGGGCGTCATAGCGACCGAGATAGCGCTGGCCGCGCGCGGACACCCATTCCGGGTTGGGCATGAGCAGGTTGCGTCGCGCCAGCCCGAAGCTCGCCGGACGCACATGTTCGAGCGAAAGGTTGATGTCGAAACGCGGCGCACCGAGCCACATGCGCAGGCGCATGCCGCGTAGCTTCCAGGCACCGTCATGCCGGCGCGAACCTAACCGGGACACCGTGACCTCGTGCCCGAGTTCGCGCAGCGCATCTTCCACCACACGGATGTCGTGCGAGAGGCCGCGCTGGTTGTCCCAGGCGAGCAGGTGGATGCGCACGATCAGGCGTCCGCGAGCGCGTCGCGCCGATCCGCCGGCGGCAAGGCGGTGGCCATGACGAAGCCGAGCACTAGAAAGAGGAAGAACGAATGCGGCATGGCGCGATAGAACACGTTGTCGGTCATGGCCGACAGAACGTACATCGTGATGACGGCGAGCCCCGCGGTGGCGAGCGTGGACGTCCATTCGTCGCGATCGTCCAGGCGCCGGACGAAGTGGATCGCTGGCAAGGCGAACAACAGAAGCACGATGAGAAGCGCCGGCACGCCACCGGTCGCGGCCGCCTCGAGGTACTCGTTATGCGGATGATCGTACTTGGCGATCGATTCGCTCGCCTCGCCAGTCGCGACCCTGGCGCGCGTGTACGTGCCGAACTGGTCCACGCCGACGCCGACGAGGGGGTGCTCACGGAAGGCCGCCCAGGCGGATTGCCACATAGCCATGCGCTCGCGCACCGGACCGGCCGAGTTGTCCTTGCTGAAGGTGGACATCTCGCCGCTGACCTCGCTGAAGCGCCGCACCACCTCGTGGTCGAGGGCGGTCGTGGCGGTCACGACGCCGACGACGAGCACGCCCACGAAGACCAGGGCGCCACGCCATTGGCGCGTACGGCGGATGTGCACCGCGATGACGATGAGCAGGGCCGGCAGGAAGGCCAGCATGGGGCCGCGGCTGTGCGTCAGGATGGCGCCGTAGGCGCCGATGGCGACGGCGATGCCGTGCAGCCAGCGCTCGCCCAGGGTAATGCGTGGCTGGATCAGTCGGATGATCGAGAACAGGGTCATGCACAGCGTGACCATCGTGAACTCGATCGCGCTCCAGTCGCCCCCGTTGATTCCATAGGCCCGGTCCACTCCCAACACGTGGCGCTGGACGATGCAGGAGCCACCGAGAATGAGGGTGGTGACCGCGAAGAAGGTCCAGATGGCACGCCAGTGAAGTCGTCCGGTGAAGGCCGCCGCCGTGACGAGGAATACCAGCGTCTGGGCGGGAAGATCGAGTTCGTTCCAGCCCAGGCGGTGGAAGGCGATATTGAACACCGCGTAGGCGAAACGCAGCACGCAGATGGTCACGATCGCCCAGGCGATCCGGTAGCGCAGGCGGGTTTCCGCGCGCGTGAACAGCATGACGGCGCCGGTGATCACCAGCGCCAGGATCGGCAGCGCCTTGGCCTTCCAGGGAACGGACACGGCAATCGGGATGATCGCCACGAGCGCACTGAGCAGAAGCGCTCGCCAGGAACGTGTGGGATCAGCGGCCGGAGTGGCTGCGGTCATGCATAACTTCCATGCGAATTGGCTCAGATGTTACATCACCGCTTGCGCAGCAACGCGTAGTACATGCCGTCGAGGTCGCCCTCGCCAGGAAGGATCTGCCAGCCGATGCCGGCTGCCTGACCCACGGGCAATGAAAGGGGTACGAGGTCCACATCGGCACGTTCGGCGACGAAGGCACCGACGACACCTTCGTTTTCTGCCCGGAGGATCGAGCAGGTGACATACAGCAGGCTGCCGCCCGGGGCGAGCAGTTCCCAGCACGCGGCCAGAATGCGTGCCTGCTGCGCGATCAGCGCAGGGATGTCGGCCTCGCGTCGGTGCAGGCGAACGTCCGGTCGACGCCGGATCACGCCCGTCGCCGAGCAGGGGGCATCGATCATGACCCGGTCGAACGCCTTGCCATCCCACCAGCCGGACGCGTCGCCGGCGTCGCCGGTGACGACCGTCGCCCGCAGGCCGAGGCGTTCGAGATTCTGGCGAATGCGCGGGATCCGTTTGGCTTCGGACTCCACGGCGACCAGGTGCACATTGGCCCGCTCCAGCGCATGGCAGGCCTTGCCGCCGGGCGCGGCGCAGGCATCGAGCACACGCTGGCCGTTGGCGAGGCCGAGGAGATCCGCAGGTACCTGGGCAGCGCCGTCCTGAACCGCGAAGTCGCCCTGGGCAAAGCCGGGCAGCCGGGTGACATCGGTGCTGTGTGGCAGCACCAGGCCATCGGCGAGCCAGGGATGAAGCTCGACGGCCTGGTCAGCGCCTGTCAGGCGCTCGACGACGTCTTCGCGGGTCGCACGGTTGCGATTGACGCGAAGCATGAGCGGCGGTTCCACGTTGGACGCAGCCATGATCGCCTCCGCCTGTCCGGGCCAGTCGCGGGCGATCACGGCGGCAAGCCAGGCCGGATGCGCATGTCGCGTCGCCGGTGTGGCATCCAGAGCGACATTGAGCGTCTCGCGCTCGCGCTGCCAACGCCGCAATACCGCATTGACCAGGCCAGCGAGCCGCGGGCGGCGCAATTCGCGCACGGCCTCGACGGTGGCCGCGACGGCCGCATACGCCGGCAACTCGAGCACTTCCAGCTGGATCAGGCCGATGACGAGGAGCGCATGGATCTTCGGGTCGTTGCGCCGGATCGACTTGTCCAGAAGACGGTCGATCGCTGCGTCGTATCGCGGCCACCAGCGCGCGCCTTCGTTGAGCAAGGCGGTGAGCAGGGCGCGGTCGCGGGAATCGGGAAGGCGGGGGAAGGCGCGGTCGGCCACCTCACGCAACGAGTGGCCCGACAGGGCGATATCGGCCAGCGCTTCGGCAGCCAGGGCGCGCACCGAGATGGGTTTGTTCACGAGACGGCCTGCTTCAGTTCCGGCCGGGCGTTGAGGTAGTCGGCGGCACCGATCGGACGGCCGCCCGGGCGCTGCACCGTAGTGAGGCGTAACGCCCCGACAGCGCAGGCGATATCGATGCCGTCACGCGTGGCGGCGATGACCTGGCCGGGCTCGGCGCTATGCGTCACCTCGATCGCTCGTGCGGACCAGATGCGCAGGCGCTCGCCGGCGACATCGGCCTCGGCCACCGGCCAGGGATTGAACGCCCGGACCTTGCGCTCGAGGGCGAGGGCGGCAAGCGCGAAATCGAGTCGCGCTTCGGCCTTGTCGAGCTTGTGGGCGTATTCGACGCCCGCTTCGGGCTGCGCGCGCGCGGCCAGCGTCTCGCCGGCCATCGTGCGACGGAGTCCTTCCGCGAGTGCGTCCGCGCCCAGCACGGACAGGCGGTCGTGCAGGCTGCCGCCGGTTTCGTCCGCCGCGATGGCGGTGCGTCGCTCGATAAGGACAGGACCGGTATCCAGGCCCGCCTCCATCTGCATGAGGTCGACGCCGGAGGCGTCGTCGCCGGCGAGGATGGCCCGCTGGATCGGCGCGGCCCCGCGCCAGCGCGGCAGCAGGGAGGCGTGCACGTTCCAGCAGCCCAGCCGCGGAATGGCGAGGACCTTGCGCGGAAGGATCAGGCCATACGCCACCACGACCATCAGGTCGGGCGCATAGGCGGCAAGGCGATCGCGGTCGGCTTCCGCCTTGAACGATGCCGGCTGCTCCACGGGGATGCCGGCTGCGATCGCCGCGGCCTTGACCGGGCTCGCGGCCAGCTTGCGCCCTCGTCCGGCGGGGCGATCGGGCTGGGTGTAGACGGCCACGACCTCGGCGCCGCTGGCGCGGCAGGCCTCGAGGCAGGCAACGGAGAAGTCGGGCGTTCCAGCGAACACCACCCGCAAGGGACGCACCGGCGCGCTCAGGCGCTTGCCTTGCGCTGCTTGTCCATGCGCTTCAGGAGCATCCCGCGCTTGAGCGGCGAGAGGTAGTCGACGAAGACCTTGCCGGCGAGGTGATCCATCTCGTGCTGGATGCAGACGGCCAGGGGGCCTTCCACGTCCACCATGATCTCGGCGCCCGAGGCGTCCTGCGCGCGAACCTTGACGTGCAAGGCGCGGGTCACATCGGCATAGATACCCGGGAAGGACAGGCAGCCTTCCTGATAGACCTGCTGACCGTCCCTCTCGAGAATCTCGGGGTTGATCAGCACCATCGGCTCGTTCCGGTCGTCGCTCATGTCCGCCACCAGGACGCGCTTGTGCACGTTCACCTGGGTGGCAGCCAGGCCGACGCCGTTGGCGGCGTACATGGTTTCGTACATATCGGCGACAAACTGCTTCAGTTCGTCGTCGAAGACGGTGACCGGGGCGGCGACGGTGCGCAGGCGCGGGTCAGGAAATTCCAGGATAGGTAGGGTGGACACGGTGTCACCTTGAACGTTTACGGGCCACTGTGGCGCGTCGTGCCTGGAAAAATGCGGGCAAGTCGGCGAAATCCAAGCAGCGCGACCCTGTAGGATGGCCCCGTATTCTACGCGCGCACCAGGGGCCGGGCGAGCATCCGGACGTATTGTGCCCGTTAACGATTCAGTTACACTCGCGACAGCACCGGGGAAGGGGGAAATCCCGCATGATCAAGAAGTTCGCCATGCTGCTGGGCGGCATGTTTTTCACCGTGGCCGTTTATGCCGCGGCGGCCCAGCTCCGTCCCGATCACCCGGACACCTATACGGTGCGCAAGGGCGACACACTGTGGGACATTTCGGCGCGCTTTCTGAGCAAGCCGTGGCTCTGGCCGGAGATCTGGCAGGCCAACCCACAGGTGCGCAACCCGCATCTGATCTACCCGGGTGACGTGCTGAACCTGTCGATGAATGGCGGTAACGCCCATCTCGGGCTCCAGCCGCGCGTGCGTACCGATGCCGATGCCGTCACGGCCATCCCGCTGGCGGACCTGCGCATGTTCCTCAAGGAACTGCGTGTGATGAACGCGGACGAGGTCGAGCAGGCACCGTACCTGGTCGGCTTCGAAGAAAGCCGCCTGCGTGCCACCCCGGGCAACAAGATCTACGCCAAGGACCTGAACTCGGCCAGGCCGGGCCAGCGCTGGGCCATCGTCCGTCCGACGAACCGGTTCCGCGATCACGACGGCGATCCGGGCAACATCGACATGCTCAACAATCGTGAGCATGGCTCGTTCGTCGCCGACGAACTCGACAGCGACGCCTCCATGGCGCCGGGCCCGTGGCGCGAGGATTCTCGCCACGACACCCACAATGGCCGGGGCACCGACCAGGGCGTCGAGGTTTCCGTCATCGGCACGGCCGAAGTCATCGCCACCAATGGCGAAGTCGCCAGCCTGATCCTTGTCGATTCGACGCTCGAAGTCCGCAAGGGCGATCGCCTGATGCAGATCGACGACAAGCCGTACGACCCGTACTTCTACCCGCACGCGCCCAAGGCGATGCCGGCGGATGCCCGCCTGATCGGTTTCACCGATGCGCTCAGCGGTGCCGGTAGCCGCCAGGTGGTCTCCATCTCGGCCGGCACGGCGGATGGCATCGACAACGGCACGACGTTCACGGTCATGAGCCAGGGCGACAAGGTCCCCGACGAAGTGTCCGGCAACTACGAGCGTCGCGACACCTCGCCCAAGGTGCAGCTGCCGGATGAGTATGGTGGCCACGTCATGGTCTTCCGTACCTTCGACCATGTCAGCTACGCCCTGGTCATGGATGCGCTGCGTCCGCTCAGGAAGGGCGACAAGCTCACCCTTCCAGAGTAAGCCGCCTAGGCCCGCCCCTACCTCCGGTGGGAGCTGGCTTGCCGGCAGTGACGATGAGACGGCCGCCCCCTGGGCGGCCGTTTCCACTTCCGCCGGCAGCCGGTCGGGCCTCTACACTGGCCGGATGATCGATTCCGACGACCTCCGCGAGTGGCTGATCCTCCTTCGTACCCCGGGCATGAATGCTCGTCGCCTCCGCGAGGGCCTGGTCAGCCGGGGCGGTGCCACTCCCCTGCTTGGCTGGCTGACCCGCCACGGAGACGCGCTCGGCGCGGAGGGGCGCGCCTGGGTTGCCGCTCCGGACGAAGCCGTCCTGGCTCGCGACCTCGCCTGGCTGGCAGGCGACGACCAGCGGCTCCTGCGCTGCACCGATGAGGATTTCCCGCCTCAGCTCGAGGCCATCCCCGACCCGCCGGCCGCGCTCTTCGTCAAGGGCGACGCCTCGCTGCTCCTGCGCCCCCAGATTGCCATCGTCGGAGCCCGCCGCGCCCAGGCCCCGGGTCTGGCCAACGCCAGGCGCTTCGCCGAAGCGCTCGCCGTGGGTGGCCTGCTGGTCACCAGCGGGATGGCCGACGGTGTCGATGGCGCGGCCCACGAGGCCGCCCTGGATGCCGGCGAGCCCACCATCGCGGTCATCGGGACCGGTCCCGACCGGGTTTACCCGCGCAAGCACCACGCCCTGGCGCGACGTATCGCGGCTCACGGCGCCCTCGTCAGCGAATACCCGCCTGGGGTGGCTTCGCACGCGCGCCACTTTCCCCAGCGCAACCGGATCATCGCCGGGCTCAGTCTGGGCGTGCTGGTCATCGAAGCGGGGCTGCGATCGGGGTCGCTGATCACGGCCCGTGTCGCCGGGGAACAGGGGCGCGAGGTCTTTGCCCTGCCGGGATCCATTCACAATGCGCTCGCCGAAGGCTGTCACGCTCTCATCGCCGAGGGTGCGCGCCTGGTCCAGCGAGCCGATGAGATTCTAGGCGTACTGGCGCCTGCGGCGGTCGAACTGGGTGCCGAACTGCGGGCACGCCTGGAACGATCCGACGCCGGCACGGCAGTCGGACGGCGCAAGACGGGCCCGTTCGACTGGCGCCAGGATGAGGAATATCGCCGCCTCCTCGACGCCATGGGTTACGATCCCGCCTCTTTGGACGCCCTGATCGGTACGACGGGCTTCACCGCCGGCGCACTGTCTTCGATGCTTCTGATGCTGGAGCTCGAGGGCGAGGTTGCCTCCCTGCCCGGGAACCGCTATCAGCGTGTGGTCTGATCGCCGACGCTTGACAGCCGTCACGGCGATATGTTTCCAACTAAATATATACATACGCTGGGGTTCACTCGCCCCGACGGACTTCGGAACCGACTAACGCATGGCTAAGAACCTCCTCATCGTCGAATCGCCGGCCAAGGCCAAGACGATCAACAAGTACCTGGGGCCCGACTTCCAGGTGCTGGCGTCGTATGGCCACGTGCGCGACCTGCGACCGAAGGAGGGCGCGGTCGATCCCGATCACGGCTTCGCCATGGCCTACGAGGTCATCGATCGCAACGAGAAACACGTCGACGCCATCGCCAAGGCGGCCAAGGCGGCGTCCAGCATCTATCTCGCGACCGACTTGGATCGCGAAGGTGAGGCGATCTCCTGGCACATCAGCGAGATCCTCCGCGAGCGCGGCCTGCTCGAGGGCAAGGACGTCCAGCGTGTGGTCTTCAGCGAGATCACGCCGCGCGCCATCAAGGAAGCCGTGGCCAACCCGCGCAAGCTGTCCCACGACCTCGTGGACGCCCAGCAAGCCCGCCGCGCCCTCGACTACCTGGTCGGCTTCAATCTGTCGCCGGTGCTCTGGCGCAAGGTGCAGCGCGGCCTGTCCGCCGGCCGCGTGCAGTCGCCGGCCCTGCGCATGATCGTCGAGCGCGAGCTGGAGATCGAAGCCTTCACGGCACGCGAGTACTGGACCATCCAGGCCAACATGGCCCACCCGCAGGGCGACTTCGACGCCCGCCTGGTCAAGCTCGACGGCAAGAAGTTCGAACAGTTCGACCTGACCAACGAGGCCGATGCCACGGCCGCACGCGCGGCGCTGGAGAAGGCTGCCGCCGGCAAGTTCACCGTGGGCGAAGTGACCAGCCGTGAGCGAAAGCGCCGTCCGGCGCCGCCGTTCACCACCTCCACGTTGCAGCAGGAGGCCGCGCGCAAGCTCGGCTTCTCGACCAGTCGCACCATGCGCGTGGCCCAGGGCCTCTATGAGGGCGTGTCGTTGGGTAGCGAGGGCAACGTCGGCCTGATCAGCTACATGCGTACCGACTCGGTGGCCCTGTCCGACGACGCCGTGTCCGAACTGCGCGAGCTGATCGCGCGCGAATACGGCAAGGGCGCCTTGCCCGACGCCGTCCAGGTCTACAAGTCCAAGTCGAAGAACGCCCAGGAAGCGCATGAGGCGATCCGCCCCACCTCGGCCATGCACATGCCGCGCACCGTGGCGTCGTTCCTCAACGACGACCAGCGCAAGCTTTACGAACTGATCTGGAAGCGCACCGTCGCCTGCCAGATGGTCCACGCCACGCTCAACACGGTCTCGGTGGAGTTCCCGGTCGAGCAGTCGGCATTCCGCGCCACCGGTACCACCGTGATCGATCCGGGCTTCCTCGCCGTCTACGAGGAAGGCAAGGATCAGAAGAACGAGGACGACGACGAGCAGCGTCGCCTGCCGCGCCTGGCCCAGGGCGATGTCGTGCCCGTCGCTGCCGTCGTGGCCGACCAGCACTTCACCGAGCCGCCGCCGCGCTTCTCCGAAGCCAGCCTGGTCAAGACGCTCGAGGAATACGGCATCGGCCGCCCGTCCACGTATGCAAGCATCATCCAGGTGCTGCTCAGCCGTGAGTACGTGCTGCTGGAAAGCCGCCGCTTCCGTCCGACCGACGTCGGTCGCGCCGTGAGCCAGTTCCTCTCCGGCCACTTCGCGCAGTACGTGGATTACGACTTCACCGCCCGCCTCGAAGACGAGCTGGACGCGGTGAGTCGTGGCGAAGAAGCCTGGGTGCCCCTGCTCGAGCGCTTCTGGCTGCCGTTCAAGACCCTGGTGGACGACAAGACCGAATCGGTCGATCGCAACGAGGCCACCGGCGCGCGCGAACTGGGCGAAGACCCCAAGAGTGGCAAGCCGGTCTCGGTACGCCTGGGTCGCTACGGCGCCTACGCGCAGATCGGCAGCAAGGATGACGAGGCCAAGCCGACCTACGCCAGCCTGCGCCCCGGCCAGAGCATGCACACGATCACGCTCGAGGATGCGATGGAGCTGTTCAAGCTGCCGCGCAACCTCGGTCAGTCCGAGGCGGGTGAGGACATCACCGTCGGCGTCGGTCGCTTCGGTCCCTTCGTGAAGCAGGGCAGCACGTATGCCTCGCTCAAGCCCGAAGACGATCCGTACACCATCGAGCTGCCGCGCGCGCTCCAGCTGGTGCAGGAGAAGCTCGAGGCCATCGCCAACCGCATCATCGCCGACTTCGGCAACGACATTCAGGTGCTCAACGGTCGCTACGGTCCGTACATCACCGACGGCGAGAAGAACGCGCGCATTCCCAAGGACCGCGAGCCGAAGACGCTGACCCTGCCCGAGTGCGTCGAGCTCCTGGCGGCCGCGCCGGTGAAGAAGCCGCGTGGCGGCAAGGCGGCGAAGAAGACGGCCACCAAGAAGGCCGCGGCCAAGAAAGCGGCGACCAAGAAGGCCGCCGCGCCGAAGGACGCCACGGCCAAGAAGACGGCCGTAAAGAAGACGGCGGTCAAGAAGACGGCAACGAAGAAAGCGGCGACGAAGAAGACGGCAGCGAAGAAAACCGCCGTGAAGAAAGCCGCCGCCAAGAAGGCGCCTGCCAAGTCCGCGGCCGCCAAGGCGGTATCCCCGTCCGTCGACTGACATGCACCAGTACACGACGGCCACGGTCGACGCTGCCGCCGCGCTCCTGCGTGGTGGTGGTGTGCTCGCTTATCCCACCGAGGCCGTGTATGGCCTCGGCTGCGATCCGCACCATCGCGCCGCCTTCGACCGCCTGTTCGCGCTGAAGGGACGGCCGGCGACACAAGGCGTGCTGCTCATCGCCGCCGACTTCGACCAGATCGCACCCTATATCGATCTCGCCGCCGTGCCGGCGGCGGTACTCGCCGACGTTCGGACCTCCTGGCCCGGGCCGCATACCTGGATTTTTCCACGTAGCGAGCGGGTCCCCGAGTGGGTCGCTGGCGCGCATGCGGGCATTGCCTTGCGCGTGACCGCGCACGCGCCTGCGGCGGCCTTGTGCCGCGCCTTCGGCGCGCCGCTGGTCTCGACCAGCGCCAACCCCCACGGTGAACCGCCCGCAAGGGACGTTGCCACCCTCGAGCGCTACTTCGGCGATCGCCTGGATGGCGCGCTCGAGGCCGCGCTGGGCGGGCAGGAGCGACCCACCACCATCCGTGACGCCCTCAGCGGCGCTATCATCCGCGCCTGAGAGGGGGAGTCAGCCGTTGTCGATCGTCCATTCCGAGATGTCCGGGCGCCCAGGCGCACCGTCGCTGCCGTTGCTCGTTGGCTCGCTCTCCCGCGTCGTGGCCTGGCGCGACGGACATGCCGTCACAGCGACGACCTTCCTGGCCCACGTGCGTCAGGTGGCGGCCTCGCTTCCCGACGCCGAGAGCGCGGTCAACCTCTGCGAGGATCGCTACGCCTTCCTCGTCGCGTTTACGGCCCTGGTGCTGCGCGGCCAGACGAACCTCCTGCCGCCCTCACGTGCCGCCCACGCCGTCGACGAAGTGATGGCGAATCATCCCGGCGCCTACGCTATCGGTGAGCTCGACCTGTCGCCCTCACCACCGGGTTACCTGCGCATGCCGGCGCTCGACGATGTACCGCCCGCCGAAGGGAGTATTCCGTCCATTCCGGCAGACGCCGTGGTCGCCATCGGCTACACCTCGGGATCCACCGGCAAGCCGAAGCCGAACCTCAAGACGTGGGGCAGCTTCGTCGCCAGCAATGCCGGCAACGCCAGCATGCTCGGGCTCGCGATCGGCGATGCGTTCCATGTCGTGGCCACGGTGCCGCCGCAACACATGTACGGCATGGAGATGTCCGTACTCATGCCGCTGCTTTCCGACGTCAGCGTGCATGCCGGTCGGCCCTTCTTCCCGGCGGACGTCGCGACGGCGCTCGCCTCGCTACCCGAACCGCGCGTGCTGGTGACGACACCGGTGCACCTGCGTGCCTTGATCGAATCCGGCGTCGGCCTGCCATCACTGGCCGCGTTCGTATCGGCCACGGCACCGATGCCTGTCGAACTGGCCCGGTCGGCCGAATCCCACTTCGATGCACCGTTGTACGAAGTTTTCGGTTCTACCGAAACCTGCGTCTTCGCCAGCCGGCGCACGGCGATCGACGACGACTGGAAGCTCTACGACGATGTGGTGCTGCATCCGCAGCCCGATGGCACGTTGGTCGACGCGCCCCAATTGGGCGAGCCCATCGTGCTGGCCGACATCGTGTCGCTGCACGACGAGGGGCGTCGCTTCCGTCTGCGCGGGCGCAACACCGATCTGCTCGAGATTGCCGGCAAGCGTGCCTCGTTGGGCGATCTCAACCGCCGTCTGCTCGCCATCGACGGTGTCAGCGACGGCGTGCTGTTCCAGCTGGACGAGGCGGACGCCGCGGGCATTCGCCGTATCGCAGGCCTCGTCGTTGCCCCCACGCTGACCGTCGACGCCGTTCTCAACGCACTACGCCATGCCATGGACCCGGTGTTCCTGCCCCGGCCGTTGCGCCTGGTCGATGCGTTGCCGCGCAACGAAACCGGCAAGCTGCCGCGCGCCCAGCTGATCGAACTCATCGGCCAGCGCTGAGCGGGTCCCGCGCCCCGGGGTTGCCGACGCCGGGTAGAATGCCGGGCTCAACGTCTGGAGACACCCCATGAAAGTCCTCGTTATCGGCGGCGGTGGCCGCGAACACGCGCTGGCCTGGAAGCTTGCACAGTCCGCGCGCGTGGACGAGGTCATCGTGGCACCGGGTAACGCGGGTACGGCCCGCGAGCCCGGCCTGCGCAATGTGCCGGTGGCGGTGACGGATATCGACGGCCTCCTCGCGCTGGCGCAGAGCGAGGGCGTCGGCCTTACCGTGGTCGGACCCGAAGTGCCCCTGGTCGCCGGCGTGGTGGATCGCTTCGCCGCCGCCGGCCTGCGCTGCTTCGGGCCCACGGCCCGTGCCGCCCAGCTCGAAGGCAGCAAGGCCTTTGCGAAAGATTTCCTGGCCCGCCACCAGATTCCCACCGCGCATTACGCCGTGTTCACCGAACTGGCGCCGGCGATCGCGCACGTGCGCGGCACCGGCGCGCCGATCGTCATCAAGGCCGACGGCCTCGCCGCCGGCAAGGGCGTCGTGGTGGCCATGACGCTCGAGGAAGCGGAGGCGGCGCTGGAAGACATGCTTGGCCAGCAGGCGTTCGGCGACGCCTCGTCGCGCGTCGTCATCGAGGAATTCCTCGATGGCGAGGAAGCCAGCTTCATTGTCATCGCCGATGGCAGGCATGCCTTGCCCATGGCCACCAGCCAGGATCACAAGCGTCGCGACGACGGTGATCTCGGCCCGAACACGGGCGGCATGGGGGCATACTCGCCCGCGCCCGTGGTGACCGACGACGTTTCCGCCCGCGTCATGCGCGAGATCATCCAGCCCACGCTCGATGGCATGGCTGCCGACGGCACCCCCTTCACCGGATTTCTCTACGCGGGCCTGATGATCGACAAGGCGGGTGCCGCCAAGGTCATCGAGTTCAACGTGCGCTTTGGCGATCCCGAGACGCAGCCGATCATGCTTCGCCTGTCGTCCGACCTCGTCGACCTCGTCGAAGCCGCTCTGGACGGCGACGTGACGGTGGCGCGCGCCGAATGGGATGCACGCCCCTCGATCGGTGTCGTACTCGCCGCCGCCGGATATCCCGGCAAGGTGCGAACGGGTGATGTCATCGAAGGCGCTGAGCAGGACTTCGGTCGCGAGGTGAAGGTGTTCCATGCCGGTACCGCAGCCAACGAGCAAGGTGCGGCGGTGAGTGCGGGCGGTCGCGTGCTGACCGTTTGCGCGCTGGGCGCGGATCTGGCCGAGGCCCGCACCCGGGCCTATGCGGCGATCGGCCGGATCGGCCTGGCGGGGGCCTTCTATCGGAACGACATCGCGCATCGCGCCCTGCGGCGCGGTTGAAGGCGACGCCCCGTGTCCGTCTCGGGGCGTCGCCTTGTCCATGCGTGTCAGAGACCGTGGCGTATCGGAAGGGTCTGCCAGCGTTCGGTCGTCTCTACGTAGCGGTAGTCGAGGCCGGGGATCTTCTGGAATGGCGGTTGGCGGCCCGAGAGGTTCGGCACCCAGTCCTCGTCGCTGGGCGGAGAAGGGTAGGACGACCATGGGCGTAGCAGGAAGTGATTGGGATTCGGCGCCATCAGCTGGTGACGTGAGGGATCGAATTTTGCATTCAACGAGCGGTCCCGCAGGTGAAGCCGCCAGGTTTCACCCCCCTCGTACATGGAATGAATGCGATCGGCGGACCATTTCCACTGCTGGTTGAGTGCATGGGCTTGGCAGGGGGCCGTGCTCACGTTTCCATCGCGCGTATCCGTCGTGAGGCAGGCGCCATCCGCGCGGTTGCGATAGGTGCTGTCGGCTTCCAGAATCCATCCACTGCTGCGACCGCTTTCCCTTGTTGCAGGCCGCAAGGCCCACCGCTCCACCGTCGGCCTGAAGGCACTCGCCGAGCGCCGACAGGGACTGGATCAGAATCGTCGCGCTGCGCGTCAGGTAGGGCGAGGAAAGATCGATCTTCGACGCGACCCAAGGCTGGATGTCGCCGCCTTCGTAACGCTTCTTGTCGACGCCGTCCTCCCACGGGAAGCCATTCTTCTCGACCTCGAGGACATCGCGTGAGGCGGTGTCCAGGCGTACATAAGGTCGCCTTTTCGGATCATTGCGTACACCCGTCCACATGAAGGTCCGGTTCTCCACCGTGCCGCGCGTCGCGACCAGGACGGTCTGCTCGTAGTTGCCATCGATCCGCCATTCGGAGGCGGTCTCCAGTGAAGCGCGACGCATCATCGGCGTCATTGTCCGGGTCGAAAGTTTCTTGCTTCCAAAGTAATCGGGGTTGCCACTGATATCGTTGGACAGAGGGAACGTCCAGGTGCTCGCGAGGCCCCAGGGGTACGTTTGCGCGCTGACGGCGACCGAATAATCCTCGACGCTCATTTCCACCCCGGAGCGCTCGCTGGACTCGCTTGCCCAGGCCAATGAAAACGGCACCTTGCCCTGGGCGCTGATACCGTCCTTGTTGAGCCCGCTCTGCACATCGGGCGAGACGGACGCGGTGAACGTGCTCTTGCTCGAAATTTCCTCGGTGATCTTCCGATGGGTCGCGCCGCTGCTCTTGGGCACGGCCTGCAGGAGCCGGGCGCCGGGGGACGTGTCCTTCCACTGAAGGAGGGTCGTCGAGCGATAGGCTTCGGGGGCGTAGAGGAAAAACCCCTCGCCATGGGGCTCGAAGTACGGTGTCAGGCCATCATCATCGTGGCGTTTGAGAATACCGTTCGCGTGGGGAATGACGTTGACGGCGGCTTCCACCGCGATCACCTTGTAGTCGTGACTTGGGGTGGTATCTCGCATGATTCGAATCGTCTGCGAGGCGGAACGACCGTGTTTCGAGAATGTCTGGTCGTCGATCCGCAGGAAGGCGCGCTCGCCCTGACCATCAGCCGGTACCGCGTCCTGCTCCAGGCTGGCCGAGGAAAGCATGGCGGTGTAAACGGCATCGGACGCGTGTTGCCAGGACTCCGCGGCGTCGGGGTCGTCCAGGGCCTCCGTGACCGAGGTAACGCTGTAGCCATCATCGGTGTGCCGGTAGATGGCGGTCCGACCCATCGCCTCGACACCAAAGGTGGCGAGCTCGTGGCGGGTCTCACCCGGGCGGCTGGTGACCAGGACGGCGATGCCTCGCCCGAGCATATTCCTGACCTCGGTCCGTAATGCGGGATCGCCCAAGGCCGCGCTGGAAACCCATGCGGCGAGCGGTATGTCGTCGTGCGTCGCATCGCCGGGTGGCCGGCCCTGTAACGACGCGGGGACATCCCAGCCCGCCGGATTGCCACCGGTCGCAGCGAGCGTCAACGGGATGTCGGTTACCGCGATGAGGTGTGGCGATGCATCGACGGTGCGTGAGGGCTCGACGGCTGATGCATCCGCCTGGGCCGGCTGGCCATAGGCGGCCATCATCGCGGCGATGCAGGCTGGAGCGATCAGGGAACGGTGTCGACGTTTCATGGAGCCATATCCTTGGCGGGGGAACGGATATCTTGTCGGGCGCCGCCCTTTGACTGATGTAGGGAAATTCGTCTATGTGCGTGGGTCTTTCGAGCGGGATGTAGGAAGCGTGATCAGGTCGCGTACGTGTGACGCAGCCGTGCTGTAGGGACATCGCCCGGTCTGCGGAATACGCCTGCGGGGACGGTCGGATACACTCGGCGCATCTCCTGGCGGCGGCACATGGAATGTCTCAGTTCTCCCTGTTGACGAAGCGACGCTTCGCACCCTTCTTCTGGACGCAGGCGCTCGGCGCGTTCAACGACAATGCCTTCCGCAACGCGATGGTCATGCTCGTCGCGTTCCAGATGGCCTTGCCCGATGCCCAGGTGTCGCTCTACACGAACCTCGCGCCCGCGCTGTTCATCCTTCCGTACTTTCTGTTTTCGGCAACGGCCGGACAGATTGCCGAGAAGTTCGAGAAAACCCGCCTCATCCGCTACGTGAAGCTGTTCGAGATCGCGGCGATGGTCGTCGCGGCGATCGGCTTCTTCACCCACCACATTTCCCTGCTGCTGGTGGTGCTGTTCCTGATGGGCATGCACTCGACGATGTTCGGTCCGATCAAGTATTCGATCCTGCCGCAGGCGCTCGAACGCGACGAGCTGGTCGGTGGCAATGCGCTGGTCGAGATGGGCACGCAGCTGGCCATGCTGGTCGGCATGATCGTCGGCAACTCGCTGATGCTGATTGCTGGCTACGGCACGCTCGCGGCGTCGCTGACGACGATTGCGATCGCGGTCACCGGCTACCTGGTGAGTCGTTCCATTCCTGCCGCGCCGGCCACGGCCCCGCAACTGAAATTCAACTGGAATCCCCTGAGCGAAACCTGGCGCGTGCTCAAGCTCACCCATGAAGACCGCGCCATCTTCAATGCGGTGCTGGGTATCTCCTGGTTCTGGTTCTTCGGCACCGTGATGATCGCGCAGCTGCCCAACTACACCCGTCATGTGCTGGGTGGCGACGGCTCGGTGAATACGCTGGCGCTCACGCTGTTCTCGATCGGCACCGGCGTGGGCTCGCTGCTTTGCGAACGTCTCTCCGGCAAGCGTGTTGAAATCGGTCTCGTGCCGATCGGCGCTTTTGGCTTGACGGTCTTCGCGGTCGACCTGTTCTTCGCGCACCCGGCCGTGACGGCTGGCGCGACGCTAGGCTGGACCGCCTTCCTCGCCGTGCCGGGGGCATGGCGCGTCGCGCTCGACCTCACGATGATCGGCGCATTCGCCGGCTTCTACGTCGTACCGCTGTTCGCCTTCGTGCAGAGCCGCGCGCCACGCGAACGCCTGTCGCGCATCATCGCCGGCAACAACATCGTCAACGCGCTGTTGATCTGCATCGCATCGGGATTCGGCATCGGCCTGACCGCCTTCGGCCTCAGCGTGCCGACAATCTTCCTCATCACCGGCCTGATCAATATCGCCGTCGCGGTATACATCTTCACGCTCGTGCCCGAGTTCATGATGCGGTTCATCACCTGGATCCTCGTGCATTCGCTTTACCGCGTGCGCGTGGATGGGCTGAAAAACGTGCCGGACGAAGGCGCCGCGCTGGTCGTCTGCAACCATGTGAGCTTCATGGATCCGCTGATCCTGATGGCCAGCGTGCGCCGACCGATGCGCTTCGTCATGTACTACAAGATCTTCAACATCCCGGTATTGAACTTTGTGTTCCGCACGGCCAAGGCGATCCCGATTGCCGGGCGCAACGAAGATCCCGCGCAGCTGGCACGGGCCTTCGAGCTGATCGACGAGGCCTTGGCCGCGGGCGAAGTGGTATGCATCTTCCCCGAAGGTGGGCTCACCAAGGACGGCGGCATCGCGACATTCCGTCCAGGCGTGGACCAGATCCTCGCGCGCCGTCCGGTGCCGGTCGTGCCGCTGGCGCTGCGTGGCATGTGGGGCAGCATCTTCAGCCGACGCGATAGCGCCATGCACCGCTCGCGCCTGCCGCGCCGGTTCTGGTCGAAGGTCGAGCTGGTCGGTGGCTCGCCGCTGAAGGCGAGCGACGCGAATGCGGCGGTGCTGGAGGCGCGGGTAAGCGAACTGCGCGGCGACCGGGCCTGAGTCAGGCCGCCCTCAGTCAGGCCACCCAGGCGGCGAGGACGATCACCGCGACGACGGCAAGCCAGACGACGAGCACGCGACGGATCACCCGCCGCGCATCCTCGAGTTCGGCCACCGGATCGCTGACGTCCTGAACATAACCGTCGCCGGCCTCGACATCCGCATCGACACCTGCGCGTGCGACCGCACCAAGGAAGTCGGGGTCGAGGCGCGAACGCGGGCTGCCCGAGGTGTGGTGCCAGTGCTTCCAGGCGCCGATCACGGCGTCGAAGTCGGAGACCAGGGCCATGGCGAACACCATCAGGTGGGAGGGAATCCAGTCCAGTGCATCGGCGACGCGCTGTGCCGCGATGCGGGTGGCGCTGTCCAGTGCCAGTGAGGCATTGCGGCCGAGGATCTGCGCCAGGCGATAGCCGAGGCCTCCGGCGGGGCCGAGCAACAGGAACCACAGCAACACGCCGAAGCGGCGACGCAGCGCGCCGTAAAACGCTGCTTCGACCAGCGCCGGCGCGAACCAGGTCAGC
Source organism: Luteibacter rhizovicinus DSM 16549 (assembly GCF_001887595.1). Classification (NCBI taxonomy): domain Bacteria; kingdom Pseudomonadati; phylum Pseudomonadota; class Gammaproteobacteria; order Lysobacterales; family Rhodanobacteraceae; genus Luteibacter; species Luteibacter rhizovicinus. The sequence goes on along the minus strand of NZ_CP017480.1, from coordinate 1,286,943 downwards.
GCTTCCTCGTTGTGACGCAGGCCGAGCATCGCCTCGTCGCGACGGAGCGTGTCGGGCGCGCGCAGGATAGCGTCGATGTCGGTTTCGATCTCGCGAGGACCGAGGGCGTAGACCAGGACGGCGATCGAGAAGATCAACCAGGCCAGATCGAAAAAGGGCAGGGATGCCAGCAAGGTGGCGAAGATCGCCGTGGCCAGCACCGGAACGAGCAGGATGACGGCGACGCGCCCGGGGCCCGAAGTATCGCCCAGTCGGTTCACCCAGCCGCGAAACCAGCGGTCGTCACGCCACCGCGCGAGCTGCGGCACGCTCCAGACGATGGCGAGGGCGATGAGAACGGCGAGGAGACGTAGAGCCATGGCGAGCGCGATCCGCTGGTCGATGCACCGATTGTAGGGGATCAGCCGCGGGGCGGCGCACTCGCGATGAGTTCGTCGAGACTGACGCCGCGCAAGCCGAGCCAGTGCTCGATCAGTCGATACGACACCGAGAGCGGCGGCGGCACGCCAAGGTCGCCACTGGCCATGCCGTTGACGATGTCGTCCACCGTGAACCAGCGCGCGTCTTCCAGCTCGTCGTCGCGCAGATGGATCTTGCGCGTCTTCGCCGTGGCGGTGAAGCCGACCATCAGCGAGGCCGGCAGCGGCCAGGGCTGGGACGAGTGGTAGGTCGCGTGGAGCACTTCGATGCCGGACTCTTCGCGTACTTCGCGACGCACGGCGTCTTCGAGCGATTCGCCTGGCTCGATGAATCCGGCCAGCGTGGAATAGCGGCCGGCGGGCCACCCTCGCTGGCGACCGAGCAGGCAGCGGTCACCGTCTTCCACGATCACGATGATCGCAGCGTCGGTGCGCGGGAAATGCATATGCGCACCGTCCGGGTTGGTGCACTGCACGCGATGGCCTGCGGCAACCACGAGGGTCGGTGCGCCGCACTGGCTGCAGAACCGGGTCTGGCGCTGCCAATGGGTGATGCCCTTGGCGAAGGCGAACAGTCCCGCGTCGAACGCGCTGAAGACCAGGCCCGCTTCGCGCAGCGACACACGGCGTGAGCCGGTGAGTGTGGTGAAGAGATCGGCCTGGGCCTCGTCGACGACCAGCGCGAACCAGGCGGCATCCGCGGCAATGCCGAGGAAGGTCGCGGGAATGTCACCGAAGCGCTCGCTACGCATCGTGGGCGACATCCACTCCGGAGCATCGTCGTCGCTGCGTGCGAAAGCCTGGCCATCGCTGTCGAGTAGAAGGAAGCGGCTGCTGGCAGCGCGCTCGACGCCTTCCACCCAGAGGCGGTCGTCACGACGCTCGGCCATGCGATCGATGTCGATGCCGGCGAAGACATTCTCACGGGCGCGCACAGCGACAGCCCGGTCGCGCTCCTGGTCGATCGTCACGCCGCGCGACCGCTCATGCGCTGAACGACGAGCCGCAGCCACAGGTCGTCTTCGCGTTCGGGTTGCGGATGACGAACTGAGAACCACTGAACGATTCCGCGTAATCGATCTCGGCACCGGTGAGGTACTGCAGCGAGAGCGGATCGACGACCAGCGTGACGCCTTCGCGCGAGACCGCGAGGTCGTCCTCGGCCTGGTCTTCGTCGAATGTGAAGCCGTACTGGAAGCCCGAGCAACCGCCGCCACTGATGTAGACGCGCAGCTTCAGGCCGGGGTTGCCTTCTTCCTCGATCAGCTGGTGCACCTTGCGGGCAGCAGCTTCGGTGAAGATCAGCGGCGCACCAGCGGACCGGTAGTCCGGGGACGGCGCCATGGGAAAGGGGTTGTTCATGCCACCCATAATGGCGCCGTTCGGCGACAGGTCAAGCCTCGGCGGGCACCGGGGCGGCCTCGATGGCGGCCTGGGCGAGCTGGCGGACGGTGGCGGGGGCACGGTGGATCATCTTGCCGTTGACCCGTGCGCCGGCCGTCATCTCCAGCACCTGATACTGGACGTCGCCGTCGATCCGGGCCAGCGGGGCCAGTTCCAGACGCTCCGAGACCTCGATATTGCCCGTGACGCCACCGTTGATCACCGCGTGTGGCACATCGATGCGACCGATCACCCGGCCGGTCTCACTGATGGTGAGTACGCCATCGCTGCCCGGATCGGCCTGGACCGATCCCTCCACCACGCCGTCCAGGTGCAGGGTGCCGCTGAACTGCACGTCGCCGCGGATGGTGACGCCGCGGGCGATCAGGCTGGTCGCGGCGGCGCCGACGGAGGGAGCCTGGTGCTTCCGGTTACTGTTGAACATCGTTGACCTCGTCGCTTCGAGTGGCGTCTTCCCAGGGAATCGTACGCGTGACGGGCTCGTCGCCGTCCGGGCTGGCGACGACGCGCAGGCGCGTCGGCTTGAACCCGGCGGGGAGGGTGAAGCTTCCCTGGATCTGCTGGAAATATTTGAACGCAAAGGCGGGCCCCTGCGCCGCGGCGGGCTGGCCGAGCGCCGGCCCCTCGAGCGTCGTGACCTTGCTGCCCTGGATGCCCTCGACGGCCACGCTGAGGTTGCCCTTCAGCACCTCGCCGCGCCGCGCGTTCTGGGTGAGCGTGATCACGACGTTCCAGGCGTTGGGCGATCCCTTGACCGGCTCGGTGCGGGCACCCTGGACTTTCAGCCCGTCGCGCTGGCCATTGCCGCCGACGAGGCGCGAATAGAACGCGAGGTCGGTGCGCAGGCCGCTGATTTCCTCGTCGCGCTCGGCCAGGTTTCGCTTGAGTTCCTTTGCGGCGATGCCGGCGACCTGGTCGGCGCGCTGGAGGTTGGCTACCTGTTGGCGCAAATCCTCGTTTTCCTCGCCGAGCGCGCGAGCGCCCGTCCGGGAGGTGACAGCGGCCGGCCCATGGCTGGTCAGCATCCAGACAAAGAGTCCGACGACGACCAGGCTGGCTGCCCACAGGCCGAGCAGCAGCGCCCGCTTGCGGCCCTCGCGAACCGTGTCGGCGAGGGTGCGCACGACGAATCGTGGCGGGTGCCGGGAAGCCATGGGCGATTCCGTGGAGGAGGCGTGAAGGCCGGATGGTATAGCCCGCCCCTCCCTCCAGGGTCAACCGACAGCCCCCCAAACTGGGACCAGCCGCACTATGTGGGAGTCGATTCATCGGCGAAAGAATCTCGCGACCACCACAAAAAAAGCCGCCTCGCGGCGGCTTTTTTCTTCAGTCGATAAAGGCGGACCTCAATCCGACAGCTTCCCCACCTTGCTCAGCATGTACCGCTCCGGACCGATGTCCGAGATCAGGCTGAACTGCGTTTCGAGCCAGTCGATGTGCTCTTCTTCCTGGCCAAGGATGAACTTGAACAGGTCGCGGCTGACGAAATCGTGGATGCCTTCGCTGTAGGCGATCGCCTCACGCAGGTCCTTGGTCGCGATCATCTCCAGATCGAGGTCGCCCTGCAGGGCTTCGACCACGTTCTCACCGATGCGCAGCTTGCCCAGGTGCTGAAGGTTCGGCAGGCCGTCGAGGAAGAGAATCCGCTCGATCAGCTTGTCCGCGTGCTTCATCTCCTCGATCGACTCTTCGTACTCGTGTTTGGCGAGTTCGTTGTAGCCCCAGTCCTTGAACATCCTGTAATGCAGGAAGTACTGGTTGATCGCGGCGAGCTCGTTGTAGAGCACCTTGTTGAGAAATTCGATGACCTTTGCGTCGCCCTTCATGAGGGGTCTCCCTGACTGTTCAGGGCACGACTATACGTCGCGCCGAAAGGGCATGACGAAACGAGAATGAAGACGGTTCGCGTCCGCGAAAACGCTACGAATGCGCTCAGGCGGGTGTCGGCAGGAAGGTCAGGACCGACCGGGTCTGCTCGACGGCGTCACGCAGGCACTGGCGGGCTTCCGGTTCGCAGGCGCCGCAGCAATCCGAGCAACCCGTGCGGGCCTGGAGCTGGGCAAACGACTCCACGCCCTCGGCCGCGGCGCGGCGGATGGCGTGATCGGTGACGGCATTGCACATGCAGATGTACATGGGTGCGCATTCGAATACGAATGCGAACGATTGTCAACTACACAGATGTGAAGGCGGCCCGAGGGCAGGTCTGACTACTCGCCGCCCTGGGCCAGGCGCAAGGCCTCGGCTTGCTGGGGGCAGGTGCCCACCGTGACCGAGCAGGTGACCTCGACCGTCGGGGCGAACTGGCGCAGGGCCCGCTCATAGACCTGACGCTTGAAGTTCACCACATGATTGGCCGGGTACCAGAAATCCACCCAGCGCCAGGAGTCGAACTCGGGCTTTTCGCAGGCATCGAGCTTCAGGGCGTCCTCGCTGCCGGTCAGCCGGAGCAGGAACCAGACCTGCTTCTGGCCGATGCAGGTAGGGCGCTGGTGGTGGCGGACAAAACGGCTGGGCAGGCGGTAGCGCAGCCAGCCCCGGGTCTCGGCCAGCACTTCGACGTGGTGGGCGTGCAGGCCGGTTTCTTCCTCCAGCTCGCGGTACATCGCCTCCAGGGGGGTCTCGTCGCTGCGCATGCCTCCCTGCGGAAACTGCCAGCCGTCACGGTTCACCCGACGCGCCCAGAACAGGCGGCCGTCCCCATTGAGGAGAACGATCCCCACATTCGGTCGATAGCCATCAGCGTCGATCATCCGCCCTCCGCGAACGTGCCGCGATACGCCCGATTCAACCACACCGCGAGAAGCGTGTACAAGGCGCTACTTGAACGGAGGGCTCGCCCCGATTAAACTGCCCGGCCTTCGTGAGCCCGTCTCACGAACGACCAGGTTCCACGGCTAGGTAGCTCAGCTGGTCAGAGCGCGGCACTCATAATGCTGAGGTCGGCGGTTCGAGCCCGCCTCTAGCCACCAGAAAAAGAAGAAGCCGCGCCCCCCAGGGTGCGGCTTTTTTCTTGCTCGCTTTCCGGGCGTCAGATCGCCCGCAGGGACTCCGTTTCGGCCACATCGTCGACGCGTGGTGGGTTATCCAGCACGGCCCGCGCCAGCTCGATCACGTTATGCACCCGTAGTTTGGCCATCAAATTGGCCCGGTGCAGTTCGACGGTCTTCGGGCTGATGTTGAGCTCGCCTGCGATGACCTTGTTGAGCTTGCCGTTCATGATTCCGTCGAGCACCTGGGACTCGCGTCGCGTCAGTCCGACATCGGGACGCAGCGAGGCCAGCGGGCTTGCCGCCGGCTCATCGGCGGTCGGCTCGTCGTCGGCCAGCGGCATCAGGAAGACGGCTTCAAAGGCACCGGACTTCGCGTCGATGGCCTGTCGCGTCATCCGGAAGCGCCGCGCCGGGGCCTGCCTGTCACGGAAGATGACGTCTCCCGTGTCGCCGACGGGCTCGAGGTGGTTGTCGATCCATGTCGGGCCGGCACGGCCTCGACCGATGCCGAACTCGCTCAGGAAGGCGCCGTTGATCATCACCACGCGCCCACTGTCGCGCTGCCACACGGCGCAGGGCCAGGGCAGGGCAGCAAGTACTTCCTCGGCCAGTCCGCACAGGGGCGCACTGTCGGGCAAACCACGTCCAAGGCCCATGAAGCCTCCCGGTAAATGTGGCTTGCGGAGCCCCCGGCTCCGCGCGTGTCGTTTTGAGCGTAATGCTTATCCCATGAAAGCGGCCCGGATCGTCCGCGTCATCCGTAAAAGTGCGAACCCGGTCGTGAAGGCCTATGGGCGGAAATCGTCGACGTGACTGTACGTTAGAATAGACGGTCACTTCTCGCGACCCGAACCGATGCGCATCTTCAAGACGTTCCATATCGAGGCGGCCCATCGGCTGCCGAATGTGCCCGAAGGGCATAAATGCTCGCGTCTGCACGGGCATTCGTTCCGCGTGGAGTTGCACGTAGAGGGTCCCATCGATCCCGTGTTCGGCTGGGTCATGGACTTTGGCGACCTCAAGGCGCGCTTCCAGCCGCTCTACGATCGCCTCGATCACCATTACCTCAACGACATCGACGGCCTGGACAATCCCACCAGCGAAAACCTGGCGCGCTGGATCTTCGAGCGCCTTCGTGTCGACGTGCCTGGCCTGGCCCGGGTCGTCGTCCATGAAACCTGCACCTCGGGTGCCGAGTTCTCCGCCGACATGGTCTAAAGCTGCCTACGCAGGAATTCGCGGTTGCCGCGTTGCAGCAGACGGGTCTACACTCCCGCACCTCCCCGTTCCCCAACGGTCGTATCGATGTCACACGCAAGCGGTTATGCCGATTTCGCCCGTTTCGTCGAACAGGCTACCGCCGCGCAGGCGCTGGCCTGGCGCGGCATGGAGCGTGTCGCCGATCTGCACCTCCAGGCACTCGAGGGCCATGCTCGCGCTGCGAGCGGCCTGATGGCGGACGCCATGTCGGCTACGGATGAGGCCTCGGTGCGCGTGCTGATGGCGCGTGGCGGGGATCTGCAGCGTGAAGGCGTGCAACGCGCAGCCTCCGCCGCCGGCGACATGTTCGATGTGGCCGTAGAGACGGCAACGTCTCTCGGCGCACTGGCAGGTCAGCCCGCCCGGGCCTGACCTACCGCGGCTCCCTCGCCAACGACGCGACGGATGTCGCGCCGGCGGGTGGTTATGGCCTTTCTTCGCTTGTCCCGTTGTTTACGGCACTGGTATACTTTTCCAGATTAAACCGTGGCCCGTTGAACCATCTGGTGCCGCCTTCGAGCGAAACCACGGGAGCCTCGCGTTGCTCAACAGTCTTGCAGCCGGTCGTCATCTCGCCATGCGCGTCGTTATCGCGCAGCTGGTGGTGGCCGTTTTCGCCGGACTGGCATTTCTCCTGCAGGGGCGTCCGGCCGGTCTGGCTGCCTTCGCGGGTGCCCTGATCGTCGCTATCGCCACCGCGCTGCTCGCTGCGCGGGCGTTCAGTGCGCTGGGAGGTGCGGGAGCAACGTTCGTTCGCTTTCTCGTGGGCATGATCCTTCGCTGGATCGTCCTCATCGGCGGACTGGCTCTCATTCTGGTTCAGTGGAAGCTGCCACCCTTGCCCGCACTCGCGGGCCTGGTAGCAGCCTTCGCGGTCAATGTATTTGCATTCAGATTCAAGGGTTAAGGCATGGCGAGCGAACCGCAAGGCGGTCTGACCGAATACATCCAGCACCACCTGAACCACATGACGGTGAATTTCAGCACCGATCATGGGACGTTCTGGAACCTGCGCGTCGACTCCCTCGCGGTGTCGTTCGTGCTGGGTGCTGCGTTCTGCCTGTGGTTCTGGCTGTTCGCCCGCAAGGCGACCTCGGGCGTTCCGTCCAAGGGTCAGGCACTGGTCGAACTGGCGATCGAATTCGTCGACACCCAGGTGAAGGACACCTTCCACGGCGACCGTCGCACGGTCACGCCGCTGGCGCTGTCCATCTTCATGTGGGTGTTCTTCATGAACGCGATGGACCTGCTCCCGGTCGATCTCGCCGGCTGGCTGGTGCATACGTTCGCCGGTGCGGAGACTGCGCACCACACGTACTTCCGCATGGTGCCGACCGCCGACATCAACACCACGATCGGTCTGTCGCTGGCGGTGATCCTCATCGTGATCGGCCACGGCATCAAGGCAAAGGGTGGCTTCGGCTACGGCAAGGAAATGCTGACGGCGCCGTTCCATGCCGAAAGCATGCCGGCCAAGATCATCCTGCTGATTCCCAACCTGCTTCTCAACGTCGTCGAAACACTGTCGAAACCCGTGTCGCTCGCGATGCGACTGTTCGGCAACATGTACGGTGGCGAATTGGTGTTCATGCTGATCGCCGGCCTGATGGTGAGCTGGATCGGCTTCGTGCCTGGCGTCGTGTTCAACACGGCCTGGGCGATCTTCCACATCCTGATCATCGCCCTCCAGGCGTTCATCTTCATGATGCTGACGATCGTCTACATCGCCACGGCGCGTGAACACCACTAACTCACCGCACCGACGTTAAACCCAGTCCATTCTGTTTCGTTTCACACCACCCTTTCGACTTCAAAGAAATCCCAGGAGAACACCATGGAACTCACCGCACTCTTCGCACACGTGCAGGGCATGACCGCCATCGCCATCGGCGTCATCATCGGCCTCGGCGCGCTCGGTGCGTGTCTCGGTATCGCCATCATGGGCTCGAAGTTCCTCGAGTCGGCCGCCCGCCAGCCGGAACTGGTTCCGCTGCTCCAGGGTCGTATGTTCCTGCTCGCCGGCCTGATCGACGCGGCGTTCATCATCGGCCTGGCGATCGCCCTGCTGCTCGCCTTCTCGAACCCGCTGATCGGCGTTCTGCGCACCGCCGCCGGCGGCTAAGCGAGTGTTCGTCTTGTCGTCGTGGCGTAACCCGCCACGGCGACCGTCAGTACCCCAGCGTTCGGAGTCTTTGGAGAGATCATGGAAATTAACATGACCTTCCTGGGCCAGATGATCTCTTTTGCGATCCTGGTCTGGTTCACCACCAAGTTCATCTGGCCCCAGCTCAACGGTGCCATTGAAGAACGCCAGAAGAAGGTGGCCGAAGGGCTCGCCGCGGCCGAGCGTGCTCGTGCCGAGCTGAAGGATGCCGACGCCAAGGTCGCTGTCGAGATCAAGCAGGCTCGCCTCCAGGCGACCGAGATCATCGACAAGGCCCAGCAGCAGGCCAACCAGCTCCTCGAGAAAGCCCGCGCCGAAGCCACCGGTGAGATCAACCGTCTGAAGGCCCAGGCCCAGGACGAGATCGCCTCGATGGCCCAGCGTGCCCGTGAACAGCTTCGCGAACAGGTCGGTGCCCTCGCCGTGCGTGGCGCGGAGAAGATCGTGCAGCGTGAAATCGATCCGGCGGCCCACAAGGCGCTGCTCGACCAACTCGCCGCCGAGATCTGATCATGGCCCAGGCGCTCACCCTCGCTCGTCCCTACGCACGCGCCGCTTTCGAAGTGGCGCATGCGTCGGGTTCGCTCGCCGACTGGTCCCGTGCGCTGAACTTCGCGGCCGTGGTCGCGGCGGATTCGCGTGTTGCCGGCCTGACCAACGATCCGCGTGTGCTGCCGGCCCAGCTGGTCGCACTGCATCTGCCGCAGGGCATGGCCACCGATACGCCGTTCGCGAGCTTCCTCGCGGAGCTGGCCGACAACGGTCGCCTGGTCCTTCTGCCGGAAATCGCGGCGCTCTACGACGACTACAAGCGTGAGTCGGAGCAGACGCTCAAGGTCAAGGTCACGAGCGCACTGGATCTCGATACGGCACAGGCGGACCTGCTGCGCGCCTCGCTGAAGCGCCGCTTCAAGCGCGAGATCGAACTGGATACGCATGTCGATGCGTCCTTGCTTGGCGGTGTCGTGATCGACACCGGCGAGCAGGTCATCGACGGTTCCGCGCGCGGCCGCCTCCAGCGGCTCGCCAGCGCGCTGACGCACTGATACGAGATAAGGAACAGACCATGTCCAGCACCACACTGAATCCGTCCGAGATCAGCGAGCTGATCAAGACCCGCATCGAGCAGTTCAAGCTCGGCGCCGAGGCACGCAACGAAGGCACGATCATCAGCGTGTCCGACGGCATCGTGCGCATCCACGGCCTGGCCGATGTGATGCAGGGCGAAATGATCGAACTGCCGAACAACACGTTCGCCCTCGCGCTGAACCTCGAGCGCGACTCGGTCGGCGCCGTGGTTCTCGGTGAGTACCAGCACCTGCGCGAAGGCGATGCCGCCAAGACGACCGGCCGCATCCTCGAAGTGCCGGTCGGCCCGGGCCTGCTCGGTCGCGTCGTCGACGCGCTGGGTAACCCGATCGATGGCAAGGGCCCGATCGACGCCGTGGGCACCAGCCCGGTCGAGAAGGTCGCGCCGGGCGTCATCTGGCGCCAGTCGGTCGACCAGCCGATGCAGACGGGCTACAAGTCCATCGACTCGATGATCCCGATCGGCCGTGGCCAGCGCGAGCTGATCATCGGTGACCGCCAGACGGGCAAGACCGCCGTCGCGATCGACGCGATCATCAACCAGAAGCACTCGGGCATTAAGTGCATCTACGTCGCCATCGGCCAGAAGCGCAGCTCGATCGCCAACGTCGTGCGCAAGCTCGAAGAGAACGGCGCGCTGGCCAACACCATCGTCGTGGTCGCTTCGGCGTCCGAAGCCGCTGCCCTGCAGTACGTCGCGCCGTACTCCGGCTGCGCCATGGGCGAGTACTTCCGTGACATCGGCGAAGACGCGCTCATCGTGTACGACGATCTCTCCAAGCAGGCCGTCGCCTACCGCCAGATCTCGCTGCTGCTCAAGCGTCCGCCGGGCCGCGAAGCCTATCCGGGCGACGTCTTCTATCTCCACTCGCGTCTGCTCGAGCGCGCCTCGCGCGTCAGCGCCGAATACGTCGAGAAGATGACCGACGGCAAGGTGACCGGCAAGACGGGTTCGCTCACCGCCCTGCCGATCATCGAGACCCAGGCCGGCGACGTTTCCGCGTTCGTCCCGACCAACGTGATCTCGATCACCGACGGCCAGATCTTCCTCGAGACCGATCTGTTCAACGCCGGTATCCGTCCGCCCGTCAACGCCGGTATCTCGGTGTCGCGCGTCGGTGGTGCCGCCCAGACCAAGATCATCAAGAAGCTCTCCGGCGGCGTGAAGCTCGCCCTCGCGCAGTACCGCGAGCTGGCAGCCTTCGCCCAGTTCGCTTCGGACCTGGATGCCGCCACGCGCGCGCAGCTGGACCGCGGCCAGCGCGTGACGGAACTGATGAAGCAGCCGCAGTACTCGCCGTTGTCGATCGCCGAGTTGGGCGTGTCGGTGTTCGCCGCTGAGAAGGGCTACCTCGACGACCTGCCGATCAACAAGGTGCTGCCGTTCGAGAAGGGCCTGCATGCCTTCTTCCGCCAGAACCACGCCGATCTGATGACCAAGATCGACGCGACCGGTGACTGGGACAAGGACATCGAGGCGACCTTCAAGTCGGCCACCGACGAGTTCAAGAAGACCGGTAGCTGGTAAGAGCGATACACGCGGCGGGCGACATCGCCCGCCGCGTGGAACACCTGGCGTCACCCTTTACAGACGAGTAAGCCATGGCAAGCGGCCGCGAAATCAAAACCAAGATCAAGAGCACGCAGAACATGCGCAAGGTGACGCGTGCGCTCGAAATGGTCTCGGCATCGAAGATCCGCAAGGCGCAGGACCTGATGAAGGCGTCGCGTCCCTATGCGCGCCTCATGCGCAAGGTGATCGCTCACGTTGCCCAGGCCAGCACGGACTTCGTGCACCCGTTCCTCACCGAGCGCGAGAACGTCGCTCGCGTCGGTTTCATCGTGGTGTCGACGGATCGCGGCCTTGCCGGCGGCCTCAACTCCAACCTGTTCCGTCGCACGCTCACGTCGATTCGCGAGTGGCAGGGCAAGGGCGCCGAGATCGATGTGGTTGCCGTCGGCCAGAAGGCCGTCAGCTTCTTCCGTCGCATCAAGGGCGTGAACCTGATCGGTACGGCGACGCACCTGGGTGAGAAGCCGAAGCTCGAAGACCTCATCGGCGTGATCAAGGTCGTCCTCGACGCGTACTCCGATAACAAGCTCGACCGCGTGTTCCTGGTCTACAACGACTTCGTGAACACCATCGTGCAGAAGCCGACCATCGAGGCGCTGCTGCCGGTGTCGCTGGTCGCGCAGGAACTCGAGAACGCCGAAGGCAAGGCCTCCGAGGGCGTGAAGGTCGAGCAGACCCACGACTGGGATTACATCTACGAACCCGACGCGCGCACGGTGCTCGAGCACCTGATGACGCGCTACATCGAGTCCGTGGTGTACCAGGCCGCGCTGGAGAACCTGGCCAGCGAACACGCTGCGCGCATGGTCGCCATGAAGGCCGCATCGGACAACGCGAACAAGGTCATCGGCGAGTTGACGCTGGTCTACAACAAGGCACGTCAGGCGGCGATTACCCAGGAAATCTCGGAAATCGTCGGCGGCGCCGCCGCGGTCTGACCGAAACCCCAAAGCGATGGCGACGCATCATGCGGCGCCGAAACAGAACCTTACGAAGATTCATCCGGAGCATTCCATGAGCCAGGGCAAAGTTGTTCAGATCATCGGCGCGGTCGTCGACGTCGAATTCGCGCGCGACCAGGTGCCGGAGATTTACGACGCACTGAAGGTCGACGGCACCGAGATCACCCTCGAAGTGCAGCAGCAGCTCGGTGACGGCATCGTGCGCTGCATCGCGCTCGGTTCGACCGACGGCCTGCGCCGCAACCTGATCGCCCGCAACACCGGCGAAGGCATCAAGGTGCCGGTCGGCAAGGCCACCCTCGGTCGCATCATGGACGTGCTCGGTCGCCCGATCGACGAAGCCGGCCCGATCGGCGAGAACGAGCAGTGGGTCATCCACCGCGAAGCCCCGGCCTACGACGAGCAGGCTGCCGGCAACGAACTGCTGGAAACCGGCATCAAGGTCATCGACCTGATGTGCCCGTTCGCCAAGGGCGGCAAGGTCGGCCTGTTCGGCGGCGCCGGCGTCGGCAAGACGGTCAACATGATGGAGCTCATCAACAACATCGCCAAGGCGCACTCGGGTCTGTCCGTGTTCGCCGGCGTGGGTGAGCGTACGCGTGAAGGCAACGACTTCTATCACGAGATGAAGGACTCCAACGTCCTCGACAAGGTCGCGATGGTTTACGGCCAGATGAACGAGCCGCCGGGCAACCGTCTGCGCGTCGCGCTGACCGGCCTGACCATGGCCGAGTACTTCCGTGACGAGAAGGACGAGACCGGCAAGGGTAAGGACGTCCTGCTCTTCGTCGACAACATCTACCGTTACACGCTGGCCGGTACCGAAGTGTCGGCACTGCTCGGCCGTATGCCGTCGGCCGTGGGCTACCAGCCGACGCTCGCCGAGGAAATGGGCGTCCTGCAGGAGCGCATCACCTCGACCAAGACCGGCTCGATCACCTCGATCCAGGCCGTCTACGTTCCCGCGGATGACCTTACCGATCCGTCGCCGGCGACGACCTTCGCGCATCTCGATGCCACGGTCACGCTGAGCCGCGATATCGCCTCGCTGGGTATCTACCCGGCCGTCGATCCGCTGGCTTCCAGCAGCCGTCAGCTCGACGCCGCGGTGATCGGCCAGGAGCACTACGACATCGCACGTCGCGTGCAGGGCACCCTGCAGCGCTACAAGGAACTGAAGGACATCATCGCGATTCTCGGCATGGACGAGCTGTCGCCGGAAGACAAGGCCTCGGTGTCGCGCGCCCGCAAGATCGAGCGCTTCTTCTCGCAGCCGTTCCACGTGGCCGAAGTCTTCACCGGCTCGCCGGGCAAGTACGTCGCGCTGAAGGACACGATCCGCGGCTTCAAGATGATCCTCGACGGCGAGCTCGACTATCTGCCGGAGCAGGCCTTCTACATGGTCGGCGGTATCGACGAAGCCATCAAGAAGGGCGAGGACATGGGTGCGAAGAAGGCCGCGTAAGCGCCTTCTTTCCCCACTCCTTACCTAGGAAGACAAGCCCATGACCCACACCATTCGCGTCGACATCGTCAGCGCCGAAGCCGAGATCTACTCCGGCGAAGCCACGCTCGTGGTCGCCACCGGTGAACTCGGCGAGCTGGGTATCGCGCCGCGCCACGCGCCGCTGATCACCCGTCTCAAGCCCGGCCACGTGGACGTGGTCGGTGCCAACGGCGAGCGCCAGCAGTTCTACGTCTCCGGCGGCATCCTCGAGGTGCAGCCGCAGGTCGTGACGATCCTCGCCGATACGGCCGCCCGCGCGGCCGACCTCGACGAGGCCGCCGCCCTGAAGGCGAAGGGCGAGGCAGAAGCCGCCCTGGCCAACCGTGGCGAGACGCTGGACGTCGCCGAAGCCCAGGCCAAGCTGGCCGAGGCCCTGGCGCAGCTCCAGGCCCTCGAGCGCATGCGCAAGACCCTGAAGCACTAAGAGCAGCCCGAAGGGACAGCTTCCCCTTGTGGGAGCCGCTTCAGCGGCGATGCTCTCCAACGAAAAGCCGGCGCCCGACAGCGCCGGTTTTTTTTGTCCGCCCTTCATGCCCCCATGACCGAAAACGCGCCACACTGGCCCGGTCCTTCCCGGTACCCGCTCCCATGCACACCCGCTACCGCCGCAGCCTGTGGATCATCGGCGCCATTGTCGTCGTGCTGGTCATCGCACGGGTCGCGCTTCCGTACGTGGTGCTCAACTACCTCAACGGCCGCCTCGCGAAGATGGGCAACTACGCGGGCCACATCGACGACATCGATATTCATCTGTGGCGTGGTGCGTACTCGATCGATCACATGACCATCACCAAGACCGACGGCAAGCTTCCGGTGCCGCTGTTCGAGACGGCGCGTGCGGAGATCTCCCTGAGCTACACCGCGATGGTCAAGGGTTACGTGCGCGGCAAGATCGACTTCTTCGATCCGGTGGTGAACTTCGTCGACGGCAAAGGCGAGGGCGATACGCAGACGGGTAAGGGCGTCGACTGGCGCACGCCGCTGAAGGCACTCGTGCCGACGCGCCTGGAAGAGGTCAATGTCACCAACGGCACCATCACGTTCCACAACTTCGTGTCGAGTCCGAAGGTCGACCTCAAGATGACCGACGTCAACGGCACGGCCACCAACCTGACCAACGTGCAGCGCGAAGGCGGCTCCCGCGTCGCCCACATGCATGCGACGGCGAAGGTGCTCGGTGACGCACCCCTGGAGACCACGGCGGAATTCGATCCGCTCGAGCGCCTCGGTGACTTCCACTACGAGTTGCGCATCCGCAACATCAAGCTGGTGAAGGCGAACGATCTCGTCCGGGCGTATTCGGGACTGGACTTCGCCGGCGGCGAGGGCGACTTCGTCATGGAACTCCAGGCGAAGGACCGCAAGCTCAACGGATACGCGAAGCCGCTCTTCCACGACCTGCAGGTCTTCAGCTGGAAGCAGGACGTGGAGCAGGATCACAAGGGGCCGGTCAAGCTGGCCTACGAGGCGCTCGCCGAAGGCGTGGCCAAGGTCTTCAAGAACCAGTCGAAGGACCAGTTCGCGACGCGCGTGCCCATATCCGGCACCATTGGCGAGAAGAACATGTCCGCCGGCGACGCCATCATCGGCATCCTGCACAACGCCTTCGTCGAAGCCTATAAGCCCAACCTCGAACACCTGACCCATCGGCCCGAGGACAAGTAGCCGACTTGGCAGGGGCGATGAAACGCGCGAAAGTGCGGCCCTCTCCTTTACGTCAGGCACGAGCCTATGACCGTGACGCCGCTCCATGTCCTGATCCTCGCCGCGGGCGAAGGCAAGCGGATGAAGTCCGCGTCCGCCAAGGTGCTCATGCCATTGGCCGGGCGTCCGCTGCTTTCCCACGTGATCGACGCGGCACGTTCGCTCGCACCTGCCGGCGTCCACGTGGTCTACGGCCACAACGGCGAACAGGTGCGAGCGGCCTATGCCGCGGATACCTCGCTGGGCTGGATCGAACAGCGCGAGCGCCTCGGGACGGGCCACGCCGTGCGCACCGCCCTCGAGGCCTTGCAGGCGGCCGGCAAGCTGGAAGGCCGCGTGCTCATCCTCTACGGCGACGTGCCCCTGATTCGCGGCGAAACGCTGGCGGCGCTCGCCCAGGCGGGCGAAGGCCTGGCCATGCTCGCCACGCGGCTCGTTGATCCACGCGGCTACGGGCGGGTCGTTCTCGACGCGACGGGGAGCGTCCGCCACATCGTCGAGGAAAAGGATGCGAGCGCCGCGCAACGTGCGATCGACCTCGTCAACACCGGCATCGTCGCCGGCGATGCGGCACGCCTGCTTGCGTGGACGCAGCGGCTAGGTAACAGCAACGCCCAGGGCGAGTACTACCTCACCGATGTCTTCGAGATGGCCTCGACCGAAGGCACGCCGGCGGCTTGTGTGGATTGCGACCCGGTGGAAGCATCGGGAGCGAACGATCCCTGGCAGCTCGCCGGTCTCGAAGCCCTCTATCGGGAACGCATGGCGCGGGAGCTCGCGCTGGCAGGCGTACGTCTTGCCGATCCCGCAAGGCTCGACGTGCGCGGCAAGGTCACCACCGGGCGTGACATCGACATCGACGTCAACGTCATCCTCGAAGGCGAGGTGGTGCTGGGCGATGGCGTGCGGATCGGTCCTTTCACGCGGATCCGCAACGTGACGCTCGCGGCCGGCACGATCGTACTCGCGCATTGCGATCTCGATGGCGTGGTGACGCACGGTCCCTGCACGATCGGGCCGTTCGCACGACTGCGTCCGGGGACCGATCTCGCGGCGGGCGTGCACATCGGCAACTTCGTCGAGACCAAGAACGCGGTGATCGCCGAAGGCTCGAAGGCCAACCACCTCAGCTATCTTGGCGACACGGTGATCGGCCGCAAGGTGAACATCGGCGCCGGCACGATCACCTGCAATTACGACGGCGTGAACAAGAGTCGCACGACGATCGGCGATGGCGTTTTCGTCGGTTCGAACAGCGCGCTCGTCGCGCCGGTTACCCTGCACGACGGCGCGACGATCGGTGCCGGCTCGGTGATCACCAAGGATGCGCCGGCGGACGCCCTGACCCTCTCGCGTGCGCGGCAAACCGTCATCGACGGCTGGCAGCGGCCAACGAAGAAGGCCTGATCAGGCCCGGTAACGCCAGCCGTCGATTTCGACGAGAAGCTCCGCACGGCAGATATCGCCGTGCACCAGCAGTAACGGTGCATCGGGCAGATGCCGTGCGGCGAAGGCGCGAATCACCGGTTCGTCCCGCGCGTGTCGCACGTAGACCTTCAGCGGCGCCAGGCGATCGAACCCCGCCGGAAGGCCACCGGCCTCGAGCAAGGTGTCGAGGTTGCGCAAGGTCTCGCCGAGCTGCGCGGCGATATCGCCGGCATGCGCCGACGCGTGGCCGACGACCGCGGCCGTTCCCGAAATCGCCAGGACGTCGTCGGCGGGAAACAGGGTCGCGCGCGCGAAGCTCGGCGGCGTGCGGCCGTACTGCCGCGGATAGCGCCAGGCGCTGACCTGGCGCGGGTTCTCCACCCGTGTCCCGGGTCGATCCGTGGCGAGCAGGTACACCTGCAGCAGGCCGGGATCGGCGTGGTGGCCGATGGCCGTCGCCGCCGGAAACCCCTGGGCGAAGACGTCGCCCATGCCGCGGATGCGTCCCGTGCAGAAGTGCTTGTAGCGCTCGTCGTCGCCGCTGCCATCGTTGATGGCAGCCAGGTAATTCCAGATGCGCTGCACATGCCGTTCGTCGCTGTTCGCCACGAAGCGCGAGAGCAGGCCGTAGGCGTAATCCGCTGCGGCCTCCGTGCCGCCGTGATCGGCTTCCCGACACTCCACCGCGGCGAACAGCCAGCCGCCGCCCCGCGACCAGCGCAGGTCGCCGTCCCGTCCAAACGCGACCTCGGCGTCGACTTCCCAGACTTCGTCGACGCCGGGGCCCAACGGCTCCAGGGCGACACGCAGCCAGCGCGGATCGTCGTGATGGTCGGCGTCGCGGCCGAAGCCGAAGGCGGCCAGGGTACCGGTGGATGGCGCGCCTGCGTTGACCCGGTAGGTCACGGTGGGCGCGGGGGGACCGATGAGCGGCGAGCGCTCGCGCATTTCACTGCCTGGGGGCATCGCCATTCCGAAAGCCAAGGTCGCCGCCATCATATCGTTCGCTTGTCTGCGCCGCGTGTGGGTGACGACGACTTCACGACGCTGAACGCAGAGCCATGGCGCGCAAGGGTGGTGAGAGGGCCCTGTGATAAGCTCCGCGGCTGCTGCCATCCGGGGGGAGGCAGGTAAATCCAGGACCTGGAACGACTACATGGCAACGCAAACCGAAGCACAGAAAGAACTGGCCGAGCTGATCGTCACGAGTCTCAATCTCGAGGCGGTGAAGCCGGCTGACATCGATCCCGAGGCGCCCCTGTTCGGCAGCGACCTGGGACTGGACTCGATCGACGCGCTCGAAATCGCGCTGGCCGTGTCCAAGCGCTATGGCTTCCAGCTGAAGTCCGACAACCCGGACAACCGCACGATCTTCACCAACCTTCGGTCACTCTCCGAGCACATCGAGCAGCACCGCGCGGCCGCCTGACGGTCGTTCAGGTGACACTTGCCCACGGCGTGTTCTGCTTCGCGCAGACGCCGGGGCCACGCCTGTCGCACCGCCGTTCCTGCCCGAGGCCCGGAGCCTGCCGTTGACCGACACCGACGACCTTGCCAGCCACGTCCGCCCGCTGCGTTTCGATGCCGCGCACCCGAGCTTTGCCGGTCACTTTCCCGGCCGGCCGATCGTCGCCGGGGTGCTGCTGATCGAACAGGCCGCCGAGGCGCTGCGTGAATGGCGTGGCAAAGGCGTGCGGCAAGTGATCGACGCGAAGTTTCTCGCACCGCTGCTGCCCGACGAGAACGCCGAGCTGGAACTGGTCGCACTCGCCGAAGGCCGCTACCGCTTCACCGTTCGCCGCGATGCCGACACCTTGCTGCGCGGAACACTGGAAGCGACAGCATGAGCCACTGGAAGCAGCGCGAAGGCGGCGGCATGTTCGCCATCTGGGTGATCCGGACGATTGCCCTGCGGCTCGGGCGGCCCGTGGCGAGGCTACTGCTTTACCCGATCGCCTTCTATTTTTTCCTGCGCCGTGCCGAGGAGCGGGACTCGTCGCGCCGCTACCTGGCGCGCGTCCTGAATCGTCCGGTCACCTCGTGGGATGTGTTCCATCTCATCCACATGTTCGCGGCGACCCTGCTCGATCGCCTGTTCTTCCTCGCTCGTGGCGAACGCGATTTCGTCGTCGATGTCGAAGGGCTCGCTATCCTCGATCGCTATCTCGACGCACGCCAGGGTGTCCTCCTGATCGGTTCGCACCAGGGTAGCTTCGAGGCGCTTCGCGCACTCAGCGGCCGGCGCCCCGACGTGCCCTTGCGCGTGGTGCTCGACAAGCAGAAGACCCCGGCGCTGACCGCCGTGCTCGAGGCCCTGGCACCCGATGTCGGTGCCGCCGTGATCGATGCGGCCCATGGGGGAACCTCGGTCGCCCTGGCCATGGCCGAAAGTGCGGCACAGGGCGCCATGGTCGCCTTGCTGGCAGATCGCGGCCACCAGAACGAGGCCATGCGCATGGTCTCGTTCCTGGGTACGCCCGCCCCATTCCCCGCGGGCCCGTGGCTGCTGGCGTCGGCGCTGAAGATTCCCGTCGTGCTGTGCATGGGCATCTACCTCGGTGGCAACCGCTACAAGCTGATCTTCGAAGCGTTCTCCGACGGTATCGATATTCCGCGTGCGAACCGCAAGCCGGAACTCGACGCCGTGATCGGGCGTTACGCCGCCCGTCTGGAGCACTACGCGCGCGTCTATCCCTTCAACTGGTTCAATTTCTATGACTTCTGGCAAGAAACTGGCCCTGCTGACGAGCCTGCTGGCGCTGCTGCCGCTCACGTCTCCGGCCACTCCGAAGCCTGAGCACGACGACGCGAATGCGTTGATCGCGAGCCTCAATCGTCCGGCTCCCGCGCGTACCCCGTTCGCCGAAGCGCGTTTCATGCGCGTGCTCGACAAGCCCCTCGTCGTTTCCGGTGAACTGGCGTGGCTCGGTGGCGATCGCCTCGAGCGTCGCGTGGACAAGCCGACCAGGGAGACCTCGACGATCGCCGATGGCGAGGTGACCCAGGAGCGGGAAGGGAAGAAGCCGCGTAGCTTTTCGCTCAAGCGCGCACCGCAGTTGAAGGTGCTGCTGGACAGCTTCGTCGCCCTCCTTGCCGGTGATCCCACCCGTTTAGGTGACTCCTTCAACATCGTGCTCGGCCGCGACGCGGACCGCTGGCAGCTCACGCTGACGCCGCGCGATGCGGCCATCGCGAAACAGATCGCGACCATTCACGTTTATGGCCGGGGCAACCAACCGCGTTGCCTGCGCATGGACGAAGGGGACGGCGACACCTCGTTCGATCTCCTCGGCGAGCTCGCCACGGCGATGCCCGACGCGCCCACCCGCGAAGGTCTCATCGCGCAGTGCGGCGGCGCGATGTGACGAAAGCCCGCGTCGGTATTCTCATCGTCTGGCTGGGCGCCCTGGTCTTGCTGGGCTGGCTCGCGGTCACGCACCTACGGATCAGTACCGACCTGCGTAGCTTCATGCCGGCACCGACCACGCCGGATCAGCAGTTGCTGATGGATCAGGTGGGCGAGGGCCCCGGGTCGCGTCTTCTCCTGGTCGCTATCGACGGTGGCGACGAAGCCGACAAGGCCGCCCTGAGTCGCGGCCTTGCTGCCGCCCTGCGCAAGGACGCCGCCTTTACCCAAGTAGTGAACGGCGACTTCGACATGGGCATGCTCGATGCGCGCCTCCTGCCCTATCGCTACCTGCTCTCCCCGACGCTCGATGACACGGCCATGGACGAGACCTTCCTGGCCGACCAGTTGCAGCAGCGCCTCGACGACCTTGGCTCACCGGCAGCCAGCGTGCTCAAGGGTCTGCTGCCACGCGATCCCACACTCGAAGTGCTGAAACTCGCCGAGCGCTGGACCCCCGCGCACTCGCCGGACGTGCGCGACGGCGTCTGGTTCTCCTCGCGAGGCGAAGCCTTGTTGCTGGCGCAAACGCGTGGCGCCGGCTTCGATCCCGGCGCGCAGGGCGAGGCCATCGATCGTCTTCGCGCCGCCTTCTCCGCCCTGCCGCACCACGAGAGCTCGCACCTCACGCTCAGTGGGCCCGGCTATTTCACCGTGACCGTGAATGCACAGACCCGCCATGAGGCCGACTGGATCGGCGGCATCTCGATGGTGGGCTTCGTCATCCTGATGCTCGCCGCGTATCGAAGTTTCGCCAGCCTTCTGTTCGGCGCGCTACCCGTCGCTACCGGTGCGCTCGCCGGTGTGGCGATGATGTTGCTGTTCTTTCCGGAGGTCCACGGCATCACGCTGGCGTTCGGCTTCACCTTGCTTGGCGTGGCGCAGGAATATCCCATCCGTCTGCTGAGCCATCGTCGCGCAGGGGAGTCGGCTGTCGCGAGCGTGCGCGGCCTGTGGCCGCTGCTGCTCACGGCGATCGCCTCGGCTTGCATCGCCTACCTCGCTTTCTATGCCTCAGGCGTCGGCGGCCTGAAGCAGCTGGCCGTGTTCACCATCGCGGGCCTGCTTGCCGCGGGCTTCAGCACTCGCTATGTACTGCCCTATCTCCTGCCGGCGCAGGCGCGCGATATCGCCGACACGCCGGGCCTCGGTCGCTTCCGCCGCTGGCTTGACGCCTTGCCCCGGCCACGCTGGCTGCCCGTGCCCGTCGTCGCGGCCATTGTCGCCATGCTCGCCTTCGCCCCGGGTCCGTTCTGGCAGAACGATCTATCGGCACTGACACCGCTGCCGCGCGATCTGCTCCTGACGGATGCGCGGCTACGTGGGGAGCTGGGTGCGCCGGATGTGCGCTACCTGCTTATCATGCAGGCGCCGACCGCCGACGGCGTGCTCAGTGCGTCGACGCGGCTCGAGCCGGTGATGCGTGATCTCGTTGCGAAGAAAGTGCTCGACGGTTTCGAGCTGCCCTCGATCTACCTGCCGGATCTGGCGACACAACGCGCCAGGCAGGCGCACCTGCCGGACCGTCCTGCGTTGGACGCTGCGCTCGATCGCGCGTTGCAGGGCATGCCGTTTCGCAAGGACCTGTTCGTGCCCTTCCTCGACGATGTCGAGACGGCCCGCACGGCGCCCCTGCTCACGCCGGATGTCTTCGCACGTTCGCCGCTCGGCCAGCGTCTCGCCGCGATGCTGGTACAGCGCGGCGATCACTGGGTGGGCTTGTCGACACTCAGCGGGGTGCACGATCCCACCGCCATCGACCGTGCCGTAGCCGCCGTCGGCGCCGAGGCGCGCCTGCTCGATCTCAAGGCATCGTCCGAGTCGCTGGTGGCCGAGTACCGCACGCGAATCCTGCACGCCGTGCTGGCGGCTGCCGGGCTACTACTCGTCACCATCACGCTAGCCCTGCGCAGCCTGCGACGTGCATGGCATGTCCTGGCGCCGATGACGCTGGCGACCTTCCTCGTCCTCGCCGTCGAGCGCCTGGCCGGCATTCCGGTGTCGCTCTTTCATCTCGTGGCGCTGATTCTTGCCGCCGGCCTCGGCCTGCACTACGCGCTGTTCTTCGAGCGCGACACGAACGACCCGGCCGAACAACGGCGTACCCTGCATGCCACCGTGGTCTGCGTGATCTCCGCATTACTGGTGTTCGGTATGCTCGCGTGGTCGTCGATTCCGGTGCTCCGCGCGATCGGCCTGACCGTCGCGCTCGGCGTCGCCTTTCATTTCTGCCTCTCGATCCTCATGGCACCCCATGCTCGCCAAGACTGATTTCATCGACCTCATTCCCCACGCGGGTGACATGTGCCTGCTCGACGGCGTGGTCGCCTGGGATGACACGACGATTCACGCGATGAGCCGCGGTCACGTGCTCGCCACGCATCCGTTGTGCGGCGAGCAGGGGTTGCACGCCGTGCATCTTGCCGAATATGGCGCTCAGGCCATGGCCGTGCATGGGGCCCTGCGCGCGCGTAAGCAGGGTGCGACGGAGCCGCGGCCAGGCATGCTGGTAAGCCTGCGTGGTGTGAAGCTCGCCGTGCAGCGCATCGATGAACTGGAGGGCGTGCTCGACGTCTACGCCGAGTGCCTGATCGCGGACGCTAACGGAGCGCAGTATCTGTTTCGCGTAGCGCACAACGACAAAGAAATTGCCTCCGGACGCGCAGCCGTGATTCACCCGAGCGTGCATCAGGGCGACATGATGGCCGGCCCGGAGGGTCCTGCGAAAGGGGACTGATGAGGAGCCTGACCGCTCCCTCCGGGCCGACCAGAACAGTCTGCCCGGGGGGCGTCTCAGAACCCGCGACTCAGGCGACCCGGGCGAACAGTTCGGTCCGCTCGCCTTCCACCTCGATCAGGTCGCCCGCGACCTCGCGCAGCGACGGATGATCGTCCACCGCGCGCTCCACGATGCTTGCCGCGAGCAGGCGCATCATCCGGACGTTGTCGCGCAATCGTTGCGCCAGGGTGTCGTCGTCCAGCGCGTCATGCAGCGTGCTGTTCATGTCGGCAAACCAGGCCAGGTCGCGCTGGTCGAGCATGACCTTGCGGTTGCGCCCATCCGACACGTCGTGCCAAGGCTGGAAGAAGGCCTGCACCTTCGTATTCAGATCCGTGGCGGCAAGGAGTTCATCGCTCATCCGTGAGATGAAGGCGCTGTCGCCGAGCCGTTTCTGGAACACGATCTGGCAGAGAACGCCCCAGTAATACGCGTAGTCCCAGATGACCTTGATCGGCAGGACTTCGGCGTCGCCAAAGAGGTTGTACTGGCCACGGTACATCTTCAGCGTTCCCTCGTAGAACGAGAAGAACAGCCGTTCGTAAAGACGCGCGTGCGGCGCCACGTTCTCGCCACGTCGGTCATGCCCGATCAACAGCGTGATGTAGGTGTTGGCGATGGCGATGAAATCGCTGCCGGGAGAATAGAAGGGGTCGAGAAAGGCGCCGGCTTCGCCGGTCAGCGCCCAGCGATCGGACGAGAACATGCGTGAGCAGCTGTAGGAGAAATGACGGAAGAAGGCAAAATCCAGCAGTTTGTCGCGACGCTTGATCACCTGGCGGGCGACGAGGGGCTGGTGTTCCTCCAGCCATTGCACGGCGAGATCGAAGGTCTTCATCTTTTCGATCGGGTGCATCGCCGCGTCGGCGACGATGCCGACCGAGTGGGCGCCCGACGACAGGGGTATCAGCCAAACCCAGTAGCCGGGGCCGCAGAGGTGATTGGTCGACCGCCAGCGCTCGGGTGGATGGCAACGTTCCTTCCATTCCGCGTCGTCGCACCAGCCATCGATCTCCAGCCGATCGTCGATGCGGAACCAGACGGCGTTGGCGTGATGGCCGTTATCGCGCGTGAAGTCGAACTTGCGCCGGATCATGCCGGCACGCCCGGATGCATCGAGCAGCCATCTCGCATGGAACACGTCCACGTTGCCATCCGCCGTGGTGGCGCGGACGGTATGGACCTCTTCGCCGGCGCCGATGTCGAAGCCTTTGACGGTCACGCCATCGCGAAAATCGATGCCGCGGCGACGCGCTTCGTCACCAAGATAGTTCTCGAGGATCCCGCGATCGATCTGGTAGCTCGGCGTCGGCAGGACGGCGCTGACGCCGAGCTCGGTCACGTCGGCGAGATCGTCCTGTCCCTCGGAGAAGAAGAACCGGAAACCGAACTTGCGGATGTGCGAGCTCTCGAGGTGGTCGCGAAGGCCGAGGGTGTCGGCGAAGTAATGCGCCGCGATTTCCACGGTCGATTCGCCGACCTTGTGCGCAGCCTCGGGCAGCGGGCGCGCCTGCCGTTCGAGGACCACGATGTCCATGTCCGGGTATTCGCCCTTCAATTGCATGGCGAGCGAGAGACCGGCAAGGCCTCCTCCCAGAATGATAGCGTCGTGCGGTTTACGATCCATGTTCCACCTCGGTGTCAGTGTGCGGTGCGTGGCTCACGCGATTCGGTGGCGCCGACGATGGTCGGTGCCGAGCGTGAGCGTCGATAGCTAGCCAGGAAGTTGCCATAGTGAAAGACCCGGCCGACGGTGTAGACCGTGATCCGGGTGACATCGCGTACGGGGTTGAAATGACTGACCCTGAAATCGCCCTCGTAGCGCGATGCGATCGGTACCGACACCACGCGCGTACCGCGTTCGCGGCAGGCGGTGATCAGCAGGGCGGCTTCGAAAACGAAGTGCTCGGCGGGGATGTCGACCAGGTCGAGCACGGCGCGCGGATAAAGACGCTGGCCGCTCTGCGTATCCGCGATCGGTTGCGCACAGGCACACGAAATACCCCAATCGGCGACGGCGTTGGCACGGCGGCGTCCCGGCGGTTGTTGCTGCCGGTCGAGGATGCGCGCACCGATGACGATGCTGCCGGGAAACTGCCGGCTCGCGGCGACGATCGCGGGAATGTCGGAAGCCAGATGCTGGCCGTCCCCGTCCATCGTCACGACCGCGTCGAAGCCCTGGCGAAGCACTTCGCGGAAGCCGGTACGCAGTGCTTCACCCTTGCCTCGACGCGTCGCATGGCGAAGCAGGGTGACCGGAAGCGCGCCGACGATCTCGGGTGTGCGATCGTCCGAGCCATCGTCGACGACGATGACCGGAAGGCCGAGCGCCAGCGCTTCGCCGACCACGCGCCCGATGGCGCCTTCCTCATTGAGGCAGGGGATCAGGATGCAGCAGCGTTCGGCACTCGCGGTCATGGGGCGACCTCTACATCCACGTGGATATCGAGCTCGCGCGCGGCGGCCACGCGCAGGGCCGTGGAACGGGCCAGCGCGAGGGCGTGGACCAGGGGGATCGCCTGGGCCGAGGGATTGCTGGCAGCCACCCCGTCCAGCCAGGCGTTCCCGGTCGGCGAGCTGCCGCTGTTGCCCGGCGCCGGCGTGATGTCGAGGCGTACGGCACCGATGTCCGCGTGTGGCGAGAGGACAAGGGCGACGGCGAACGGTCCGGTGGTCGCGGTCATCTCACCGAGCGGACCGGCACCGGCGATGTCGTAGCTGGCGAGCAGCACGTCCTGGTCGTCGGCGACGGCGAGCGTCGCCGCTTCGAGCAAGCCGGCACCGAAGCTCGTTTCGCCGCCGGACACGGCACTCGAGCTCGCGTGACAGTGTGTGGCGATCGTCCAGTAACCGACGGGAGCGTTATGGACCGAGTTGTGGAACTTCGTCGGGGAAAGTTCGGTCGGCGTTCCGGCGAGTGTGGCGCACATGTAATCGGTGATGGTCTGGTCGCCATGCGCGGAAGCGAAGACGCAGGGCAGGGTGGCTGCATCGAGTCCGCTCATCCGCACGGCCTCGCCAGCGGCCGCGGCGGCGAGCAGCACGCTCTCCGGCGCACGCCGGCGCTCGTTCGGCGGAAGCACCTCGGCCACGGGGCGGGCATCGTCGCCGGGCGCTTCACGACCGCCGACGACGGCGCAGAAGGCGGCCCAGTTCGCCGCGCCCGGCGCCCACAGGCCGATACCCTTTACCCAGACACTGAGTGCGGCGCTCATGCGGGCTCCCCTACCTGGGCGAACGCGAGGCAGGCGTTGTTGCCGCCGAAGCCGAACGAGTTGCTCAGGGCGATGCGCACCTCGCGCTGCTCGGACGTCCAGGCCATCTGTGGTCCGCACAACGGGTCCGGTGTGGTCGCGCCGAGGTTGCCTGGAATGCGTCCATCGCGCATGGCGAGGAGGGTGATCGCCGCTTCGAGGATGCCGGCAGCGCCAAGCGTGTGGCCGGTGAAACCCTTGGTCGAACTGGCGCGCGTCGTTGCGGGAAAGCTGCGCGCGACGAGGGCGGCTTCGACCTCGTCGTTTTTCTGGCTCGCCGTGCCATGCAGGTTGATGTAGTCGACATCCCCGGCCTCGATGCCAGCCCGCGCGAGCGCATCGCGCAGGGCAATATCCGCACCCAGACCCTCCGGATGCGGCGTGGACATGTGGTGTGCGTCGCTGGCTTCGCCGTAACCGATCAGCATCGGTCCGGTGGTGTCCTCCGTCACGCGTTCGAGCAAGGCGAAGCCGGCGGCTTCGCCGATCGAGATGCCACCACGGTTCGCGTCGAACGGACGGCAGGGTTCGCCGGATACCAGCTCGAGCGAGTTGAAGCCGAACAACACGCTGTCGCACAGCGTGTCCGTGCCACCGACCACGGCAGCATCGATCAGCCCAAGGCGGATCATGCGTTCGGCATTGCCGAAGACCTTCGCACTCGACGAACAGGCCGTGGCGACGGTGAGGCAGGGCCCTTCGAGATCGAACGCGGTAGCGACGAAGCCAGCCAGCGAGTGCGGCGTATGCAGGACGGGACGATGGAGGTCCGCCGGCATGCGGCCGTGGTCGAGTCGCCGGTAGCCTTCCTCGGTGGCGCCGATGCTCGAGGTGGAGGTGCCCAGCAGCACCGCCACCCGCGATGCGCCATACCGTTCCCGCGCGTCGCGAACGGCGTCGATGAATCCATCCTGGCGCAGGGCCAGCCAGGCCAGCCGGTTGTTGCGGCATTCCCATTCGGCCAGTTCGGGCGGCAGGGGTTCCTCTTCCAGACCCGCCAC